>DASZAG010000047.1:0-28884 GCA_035945555.1 Acidobacteriaceae bacterium | reverse complement strand
TTCGAGAAACCGCTCCAGTTCTCCCGGCAGCGGTGCTTTCAAGCCCAGTTCCTTTCCTGTTATTGGATGTGCAAACGAAAGCTCCGCCGCATGAAGAAAATTCCGGTCCAGAGATACAGCTTCCGCTTCCTCTCCGGACTTCTTTCTCACGCCCACGACCGGAATCTCCGCGGGAGCACCATAGAGTGTGTCTCCTACAACGGGATGCCCAATCGACGATAGATGCACGCGAATCTGATGCGTGCGCCCCGTCTCGATCCGCACTCGAACCAGAGTAAATTTCCCAAATCGCGACTCAATGCGTCGCAGCACGTCATAGTGAGACACCGCGCTCCGCGCCCCCTCCTCGCGTCGAGTCGTCATGCGCGTGCGGCGAATCGCATCCCGGCTAATGGGAGCGTTTATGGTCCCGTGATCCTGTTTTATCGCGCCGTGCACCAGCGCTATATAAGCCTTGCGAATCTGCCGACGCGAAAACATTTCGCTCAACTTCAGGTGCGCCGCATCGTTGCGGGCCACCACAATCAGCCCGCTCGTCTGCTTGTCCAGCCGATGCACAATCCCCGGGCGCAGCTCGTCATCCGCATGCGAGAGTTCCGCGTAGTGGCCCAGCAGCGCATTCACCAAGGTACCGCGGCTGCGCGATTCGTCCGTCGATGCTGAGCCCGCGTGTACCATCATCCCGGCCGGCTTGTTGATCACCGAGAGATCTTTATCTTCATAAACAATGTCGAGAGGAATCTTTTCCGCAACGGCCCGCAGCGGCGGCGGGGCCGCTTCGCCCAGCACTTCGACAAGCTCACCGCCTTTCAAACTCAGCCGTGACTTTGCCGCCGCGCCGTTTACCAGCACCTTCTCCTGCGCCAGCAACAACTGCACCCGCGCCCGGCTCGTGTTCTCAATCTGCGCGGCCAGCCATGCGTCCAGGCGCTTGCCTGCGGCATCGGCTGGAACCTTGTACGTCTCCGGCATGGCTAATACTTTCCCGGCCCGTTCAGCCCTTCCGGCCAAACCGCCCAATTTGGAGCAGGCGGCGGAGGCGGAGGCGCATCCGGCGATAGATAGCTATGGTCAATCAGCCAGGTACGCAGCAACGACGGCCACACCCGCAGCGGCACAATCGAGCCGCATAAGCCGCATCCGTGATTGCTGTAGTCGAAAATATGCAGCTCGGCATGGACATGATTGCGCACCAGTGCCTGATAAAAAGCAGTCTCATTCTGGATCGGCACTACGGGATCGTCTGTCGTAGCGAAGATAAACGTCGGAGGAGTATCGGCCGTCACCGCGGCCTGGTTCGACCAGGCGGACCCCAGACCCGGCTCCGGGTTAGGCCCAAGCAAATTCACCATCGAACCATGGTGCGTGACTGGCTCTTGCATTCCAATCACCGGATAGGCCAGCACCATGAAGGCGGGGCGGCAGGATACGTTTCCGAGCGGATCGCCCTTGATGGACGGGACAGGGTTCTCCGGATTGTCGCAATGCGTTCCAAGGGACGAAGCCAAATGCCCTCCGGCAGATGATCCCCACACCCCCAGCCGGTTCGGATCAATCCCATATTCTGCCGCGTGGCTGCGAATCAGCCGCATTGCCTGCACGCCATCTTCGATCTCCGCCGGATAATGGTAAGGCTTCACCCGATAATCCAGCACGAACGCCGCCATGCCCTGCTCGTTCAGCCATGCGGCTATCTGGAATCCCTCGTGCCCAATCGCAACGTGCTCATACCCGCCGCCCGGAATCACCAGAATCGCCGCGCTCGTCGATCGCTTCTGCGGGAGGAACACATACATGCGCGGTTTATCAGCGGGAGCATCTCCAAGCGCACCCGGCGCCCCGCTCGGCCACAAAAATACCGGTGGCGGAACATTGATTTGCGCCTGCGCCGTATTCAACCGCGCCGCCAGGCCGGTCAGCGCCATAACAATACAAAGCCTAAATATGTTGCGGATCATTGACGCCAGTATAGCTGCCGCTTCTCGCCCTTCTGCCCATAAGGAACGCCGAACTCGCCAGCACCATTCCTCCGAAAATCGCCTCTCGTACCCAGAATCCGTCCGGTGTTCCCGCGCGATATAACCCGAGAAAAAACCCCGCCATTCCCGCCAGAAAAAGCCACGCGCCCCAAAGCTCGCCATCTCGCGTGCGACGCGGCAGCCAAAACATCAACCCAGCCAGAATCAACAGGAGCGCTGCGGCTTCGTAAAGCTGCACCGGAACCAGCTGTATTCCCAGCGGCGTGTGATACCAAAGCGCGGCAAGCCGGCTCGTGTACGTGACTCCCCAAGGTCCCTGGGTCGGCAAGCCGAAGTCGCTCCCGGCAAAGAACGCCCCCGTGCGGTCGATTGCAAAACCCATAGTCACCGCCGGCGCAATGCCGTCCAGCACACCCAGCAAAGGCATCCCCTCGGCCATCGCGTAAAGCAACGCGGCAAAAAACCCAATCAGTACGGCGGCCGGATCAACCCACGCACTGCGGATCGAAGTAAGCCCCAGCACCCAAAATGGATGCTGCAGGAATGCTCCGTAGTATTCCGCCACCACCATCAGCCGCACGGCAATCAGCGAGGTAAGTATCCCGGTCAGTCCCAGGTTCCACATCTTGTTCGCATTCAGGCCCAGCCGCCGCGCAAAGTGTGCAAGTGCGCCCAATACGGCAATCAGCGCTATCGCGTTGAACACGCCGCAGGTTGGAATCGATAGGTGGCCGATCTGGAAGAGAAGTGGATGCAAAGCGAGAGGAAAAACCGACCCACTGGGCCGTGCGGAATGCGCCGGTGAACCCGTCCTAAGACGGTGGGAACTCGCCGAGGCTCTTTAGGCATTCCGGACTGGCGGACGCTGCACACCGAGCCAATTGTCGAGTCGAGATCCCTGTTCAATGAATGTAGGTTCAACCAGCGTTAATTCCCACACCTGCTTTGCAGGCCGGTCTCTCAGATGGATGCTAACCACAGCTGCTAAGGAATGCAAGCCGCCGCGCCGAAGCTGAAATAATTGCGCGGGCATCAGCCCGCCTTGCGTTCACCCTCAAGTAGCGCGTCCAGCAAGCCTGTCAGCGTATGGGCCCGGCTCCGCATCGAGTTTTGGCTCACTCGCTCCTTGCCCGCCTGCGCGTCGAACTTCTGCTCCAGCGTGGCCAGTTCGTCGGCAATGTTCAGTGCTGCCAGCACAGCCACACGAAGCGAGTCGACAGTCTTGCCGTGTGATGCCACCGCCCTCATCTTCGTGTCCACTATGTCGGCAAGCCGCCGGATATACTCCGTGTCCTGACCTCGAAGCATGTAGGTTTGGTCGTAAATATCTACCGAAATGGACTTGTCGCTGGTTGGTTCCGGCATTCTCTGCCCTTCCTTACGCTGGAATCTCGTCCAAATGCTTCAGGAGTTTTTCCACGCGTGTACGTACTGTGTCCCTTTCCTTCTCAAGCGATACCACCTGCGCGTTGGAGTGCGCCCCCTGCTCACCCAATTGAGCAATCTTCTCATTTGCGGCATGCAGCTTCTCTTCCAGTGCGATTACGCGCTGCTCCGCATTCAACCCGCTGTCTTCCAGGCTCTTTACTGAGGCCTCAAGCGACTGGATCCGCGCCTCCGCCAATGCTCGCGCCTCGCGCTCGCTCTTTACCAGTTCAACCATGCGCAGAACACGTTGTTCCAACGCATTGAAATCATCAGCGGCCAGCGGAATCTGGGTTTCTTCAATAACAAGCGTAGACATCAGGGGGACACCTCAAAAAAATTTACTTCGCTGTTGGCGAGTATATCGCCAATAGAGACGTGGAAAGCGCAGAAATCCCGCTCACGCTCCAAACATCGTGCCGTAGAAAGCAATGTTCTCCAGGGTTCCGCCCTCTCCACGCTTAGGCAACCCGCCACTGGTCCGGTGGAAAATGTGGATATCTGAATTCCGGTTGAAAATTCACCCTCACAACGAGCGCGCCAAACGCGGGCCTGGCCATGCTTTCCACTTGGAGAGCTCCACTTTCCACATGCTTTTGCCGCCCTCATGTGAACAACGCGGACAAGCGGGCCTTCTATTCACCCGTTTTGACTCGTCTTCCCTGTTTTCGGTTTTCAGCAGCCTCGTTTTCTAAAACAGGACAATCCCAGCGAACCGCACCAGTCGCGGTTTTTCCCTACCTTTCCACTTTTCCGCGCCAAACGATTACGGCTACTAGAGAAATATCTATTTAAAAAGCTAATAACAGCCCTCGCCTCCATCCAGCTTTCGCCAGCCCTTGCGGTCGCCCCTTCGCAGCCACGTCCCGATCCCCACCCTCGGCACAACTAGCCATAATTTCCTTCTTTCGGCCGCTTTTTCCACGCTACGAAGCTCCGGTTTTATTACTAGAATGGTGGCGAGGGCGCGGATGCCAATTTCCTTGATGCGAAGTCTTGCAAATGGGTGATACAGTTGGCCAAAGCCCAGTTGGGGGTTAGTCATGCCGGGTCTCGATCTGGAACAGGAAAAGTCAGCCCAAACCGCAGGCGCGCACGGCGGAGCGCTGGAAATCAGCATTAGCCGTCAGGATTTACTGCGCGAACTCACCGCTACGCAGAGCGTTGTTGAGCGCAAGACAACTATTCCAATCCTGTCGAATTTTCTTATTGAAGCGGATGAGGGGCGCGTCACCATTACCGCCACCGACCTGGATCAGAGCATCCGCACCTCCGCCGCGGCCAAAACAAAAAAGCCGGGTTCCTGCACTATCCCCGCGCGCAAGCTATATGACTATGTAAAGCTGCTCCCCGATGGCGACATTTCCATCAAGCTGATGGAAAACCATTGGGTTCAGATTCGTTCGGGGCGTTCCAACACCAAAATGGTGGGCATGGCCCGCGCCAATTTCCCGCAGATTCCCGAGTTTCCCAACACAAATGTAATTAAGATTCCCGCCGAGTCACTCCGGAACCTGATCGCCAAAACCATCTTTGCCATTTCCAACGAGGAGTCCCGCTACACCCTGAATGGCGCGCTTCTCATTTTGAAGCCCGAGTCGCTGGCCATGGTCGCGACCGACGGACATCGCCTGGCCCACATCGAAAAGGCTGGCGAAACACTGGCGAACGTGAGTGGCGAAAACAAAACCCTCGTTCCTCGCAAAGCATTGAGTGAACTACAGTCGCTCCTGGCCAACACAGAAGCGGAATCGCTCGAATTTGCCGACGATGACCACACGCTCTTCTTCCGTCTTGGACATCGCGTTCTCACCAGCCGCAAGCTGACCGGCCAATTCCCGAATTACGAAGCGGTAATGCCTCGCGACAACAACAAATTCGTCATCGTGCGCAGCGAAGACCTGATGGGATCCATTCAGCGCGTGGCGCAATTTGCAGACGAGCGCTCCGGGGCTGTTAAGCTCCGTCTGGAACAGAACGAGGTCAAGATATCGTCCTCCTCAACTGACTCCGGCGAGTCGGAAGATACCATCGAGACGCCTTATTCCTTTGACCCGCTTGTCGTAGGATTCAACTCTTCCTACCTCATAGACTTCCTCAAGGCCACGGGAACTGCTGGAGAAGTGCGCCTCGAATTCAAGGACGCGCAGTCCGCGGGCCAAATCCGCCCCGAAGATCCAGACAGCGAGTACAAGTACCGCTACATCATCATGCCCATGCGCATCTGACGCGCCTATCTCGCAATCGCCAGAAAACGCAGACGAACATAATCCGCGGTCCACCGCCCTGAATCGTCACATAAAAACGGCTCCAGCAGCCGCACTGCCTCATCCAGTGCTGCCTCACGATCCGCTTCGGACAACTGCTCGAACAGCCCGCGGCGAAAGGTTTCCAGCCAGCCACGCATGCCGCTTTCTGGCAGCGCCGTAGGACGCGGGATCAGCTCGATATACTCCACATCAAATCCATGGCGACGCAAACGCGACTCGTAACTCGCCGGCGTTGGGAAATAGTTTTGCCCCGCCTGGGTAGCATCGATACCGTGCTTCGCAAATGTGGCAGACAACGCAACCTGAATCGCTGCAATATTACCGTGCCCTCCCATCTCCGCTACAAAGCGTCCGCCGGATTTCAGCGCTCGATGCACGCTTGCCAGGACTGCATCCTGATCCCGCATCCAATGCAGCGCTGCGTTGGAGAAGACTGCGTCGAACTCCCGATCAAAGCCAAGCTCCTCGGCACTCGAGAGTCGCGCGTCGATTCCCTGTGCCTGCGCCGCGGCAACCATGCTTGCCGAGCTATCCACTCCCATAACCGAGGTTCCGGCCGCAGCAATCTTCAAGGTCAGCGCCCCGTCGCCGCAACCCAGATCGAGGATGCGCTCGCCCGGCTTTGCATCGAGCAGACCCAGCGCTCCGTCTGCCAGATCTGCAACAAAGCGCCCGTTTCGGGCATATTGCGCGGCGTTCCAGGTTTGCGATCCCATACACGGATTGTAGAACTCGGGCAGTAAGGCCCGCTGAAAATCACTTATGATTGCTCAGCGAGGTATCGCCCATGGCCGCAACGACTTTTTCGGCACCTGCTTCCACCCGCACCGATAGAGTGCTATCGCTGGATATAGCCCGCGGCATCACCATCGCCTTCATGATTATGGTCAATAATCACGGGGCGGCTCCCTATCATCCGTTTGAACATTCGGCATGGAGCGGGTGGACCCCGACAGACCTGGTCTTTCCGGCCTTTCTATTTATGGTCGGCGCCTCGATTGTGCTTTCCTTCGATAAGAGGCTTGAGCGCGGAACTCCGAAGCGCGTCATTGCCGTCAGTATCATCCGCCGAAGCATCATCCTCTTCGCCCTGGGTCTTGTCGTAAACGGATTCCCATATTTCCATCTCGGAACTCTCCGCATCTATGGCGTGCTGCAACGGATCGCGCTCTGCTACTTATGCGCAGGGTTGTTATACCTGTGGCGTCGAGATGCAGCCACCAAGGTCGCAGCCATCGTCGTGTTGTTGGTTGGCTATTGGATCCTCATGCGGTTCGTCCCAGTCCCCGGAGCGGGCGTTCCGACGCACAACATCCCTCTGCTGGATCCGAACCAGAATTGGGTGGCATGGCTCGATCGAAAGCTGTTGCCGGGGCGGCTCTATGAAGGCGTACGGGACCCCGAAGGTTTGCTGAGTACGTTTCCCGCCATTGGAACAGCGTTGTTGGGAGTCCTTGCAGGTATCTGGCTGCGCGCACGCAAATCGCAGAAGCAGATCACAGCTGGGCTCATCATCGCCGGCGTGGTCCTCATAGGTCTCGCGGAATTGTGGAATCTCAGCTTCCCGATCAACAAAAGGCTCTGGACCAGTTCCTATGTGCTGTTCGCCGGAGGCTGCGCCGTGTTGCTCCTCGGTGCGCTCTACTGGCTGCTCGACGTAATGCAATGGCGAAAAGCGTTGAAGCAGCCCTGGATCGTCTTCGGGACCAACGCGATCTTCGCCTACATGCTTTCTGAACTGCTCGCCTCCACACTGGGAGCCGTCCATCCTCACGCGCACGAAACGCTCTGGGCCTGGATCTATAAGCCCTGCTTCTCGCACATCCATCCGGTGGGCATCGGATCACTGCTCTACTCGATCGCCTTTGCCGCGGTGTGCTGGCTCGTCACGTACCCTCTCTGGAAACGCCGCATCTTCCTGAAGATTTGACGACCGACTACCGATCGACTACTACTGTGCTTCAGCTCCAGCCACTTGGCCGCCCGGTGCGCCATGCATGTAGACGTTCCAGCGCCGACGGTATTCCGTCTCATAGTTCTTGACGGCGTTGTCGAAGCTCCAATCGGGAGCATCGGCACGCCGTGTCCATTCCAGTCGTATCTCCCTGGCATTGGAAGGGATTTTAACCACCCCATTCGCATGGACAGCAGGCTTTCCATCCACTGACACGGAGGAGACATTCGCAAACCAGGGCAGGTGCAGATAAACGGCGCGCGGTTGTTCCTGCCACTGAGTCTGCAATTCGATGCGCGCGGAGTGATCGTCCGGCTGGGTCATGGTGAATCCGACCTCGCCAAATTGTGTGGGAGCGCGCTCAACACGAATCACCTTGCCAGCCCCCATCCACACCGGCGACATCACCGACAACAGGTGAACATCGCCTTCATCTTCTCGAACCATCATGTCGCGGAGCACGAGTCGGTACTCGGCCGCGAACCAGCCATGCGGCGGCAGGTTATCCGCAAAATCGCGGTTTCCCCAAACTCGGATCGCATACTCAAATCCCTCATGCGTCGAACTTGTGTGGACGAGAATGGAATACAGCTCTTTCAGCGGCTGTTGCTGTTCGCCGCGGACAATCTCCGTCAGCGTGTTCTTCATGATCACGTAATCGTGCAAATAGCGGCCGTCGCCGTAAGTTGTAATGCCCTCCGCGTACTTGCTTTGGACCTTCTTCAGCGTAGCTGCGATGAGCGGATCATTCGGCGCGATCACGTGCCCCGGATACGTGCCCATAAGATTGCCCCAGTCCTGGCCGCCGCAGTCGCCGTCAAGTGACGGAGGAATGTATCCGCCGTTACGGCTGGTGCACCGCGCGAGCGCTTTCAAAAAGTCCGCGCGGTAAGCGTTATAGTCGGCCTTATATTCAGCCGCCTCTTCTGGCTGCCCAACCGCATCAGCGAGCATGGCGGCATTCTGCAAGCCATCGAGCGCGAGCAGATTGTACCCGGTGATGTGACCAGAGACATACTCATTGTCTTTCACATCCGACGCAGGAATCAGATGCTCCGGATCCGACTGCCGCGCCGTCTGCAGCCATGCGATCTGCCGCTCAACCGAGGGAAAGACCCGGCGCGCAAACGCCAAGTCGTGTGTTATCCGATAGTGCTCGCCGTAGGCCCAAAGCACTTCACCCGGCGCATCGTATTGCCCCGGTTGCGAAAGAAACAGCCCGTCCTTTTGCTGGAAGCGCGCAAAGTAAGCCAGAACCTGCGCCGCATATTCCGGATACCCTGTGAGGTCGTACATATCAGTAATGTCAGAGCCATCGCGCAGCCAGAATGCGTGATAGTGCAGCTGATTCACAGACTGGATGTAATCATTCCCGACGTGGTCCTTGGCCATTAGGTCATAAATCAGACTTGCCCGGAAGGTATTCGCTACCTTAGCTTCCGGCACATCAATCCGCATCCCGGCATTCAGAATCGCCTCCCAGGTGTTGATCGTGGAAGCAAGTTCATCCTCGTAGCTCGCATTCAAAATCTTCTCAGTCTCGGGCCCCTCGGCAACCGGAATCACGGGCATTCGGAGCGTGATGGTTCTCTCCGCACCCGGAGCGAGAATGCTGTTGTAGCTGACCATACCCACCAGCGACGTCGGAAATATGTGCAGCGAACGCGGCGTGTTATCGATCGGGTTGTTGTAGAACTGCTTCGGCGTCAACATTTTTTGGTCGGGCTTGTCAGCAAATAGATAGAACGCCAGCCCGCTGCGGAAAAATGCATGGTCCGAAAAGTTATAGACCCAGTTCGGGTTGAACTCCACGCCCATCTGGCGATAGTCGCTTGGGTCCGTCGGCGCAACGGGCCGGCGGAAGCGATGCTCGCCCATCCCCGTGCCGTTCTTGGTGTCATTCTGGTAGCGGGTGCCTGCCGTCAGGACAGCGCGAGTTGGCACGCTGGTCACATTCTTTTCCACCACCCGGGCAAAGTTCACAAGCGTGCCGTCGTCCAGCTTCGCCGTGAAGAATGTAAATCGATATTCAATTCCATCCTGCGTGTGCGAGGTGTGGACGATCGGTAGATAGCCCTTCTCAAGGGTGCGGATCCGCGGCTTGAACGGCGTCATCATTGGCCCGGTAAGAAAGACGAGTTCTCCATAGCCGGTATACAGCGATGCTGAGGGGGTGATCTCCGTCGCGAGCGGCGCGCCCATCACTCCAATCTCATCGACGGATTGCGAGTAATAAGAGAATGGGCCGGGCTGCTGGTCAATGTCGGGATTTACCATCTGCGTCGGCACCTGCGAATACAGGTTTGCAGCGCAAAAGGAAAGAAGAAGGGCAGCGGGTGCGAAGTATCGAAAGCAAGCCATGAAGTGGTTGGCGCTCCGTTCTTGCGCAGGGTCTCGCCGCGCAGGGCCAAATTATTTCATGCCGCCGTGGTCGAACCACGCGTAGATCCCTCCTGACCGCCAGAACCAGCGCACCTAGGCCTCCTTTTCGGTGATAATCTCGTTCCACCCACAATTTACCTGCATGGGAGTCCAAAAGCCGCTTATGCCGCGCGCAGCTAAAAATAAGCCAGATACCCACCGCACCATGCAGGTGGTTGACCACATTCACAAGCTCATTAAGAACGGCACTCTGCAGCCAGGCGACAAAATTCCTCCCGAGCGCGAGTTCGCGCAGGCGCTCAAAATCAGCCGAGCAAGCCTGCGTACCGGCATCGGCTATCTGGCGGCCATGGGAGTCATGAAGGTCAAGCACGGAGTCGGAACCTTCGTCGCCGATGGGCCGCCGGAGCTAGGCAAATCCTCCTTCAGCCTCATGGGCGATCTGCACGGTTTCCAGGCATGGCAAATGTTTGAAGCGCGCCTGATTTTGGAAAGCAACCTCGCAGCTCTCGCCGCAGAACGCGGCAAAGAGGAACACCACAGCGCCCTGGCTGAGGAAGTTGCTGAGATGTACGCGACGGTTGAGCAGCCCTCTGAATACCTCATTCACGACATCCGCTTCCATCGCACAATCGCGCAGGCTTCAGGAAACCCGATCCTGGCCGCGCTCATGGAGACCATTACTTCCGCGCTTTACGACAAGCGCCGCAAAACAGCCGAGCGCTCTCGCGACCTTCGCCAGTCAGCCGAACTCCACCGGGAAATCTACAAGGCCATCCGCGCCCGCAAATCTCCTGAGGCGCGCCGCCTCATGGAGCAGCACCTTAAAATGGCCGAAGCCGCGCAGGACGTTGAGGACCGCGCTCCGAAAGGTGATTCTGGCAAAAAGGCCCGCTCCGCTGCAATGAACTAAGCCTGATTTACAGGTCCCGGCCAAAGTCGCGACGGGAGGGGTTGTTCAGCTTGGATTCCAATGCCCACAACCCCGCGCTCGGCGTGCTGATGTAAAACACCTCTTCGCCATCCGGCATCGCGTTCCAGCCTTCTTTCATCTTTGCGGGGTCATAGCGCTTTTGCATCGCTGCAAGATCTGCATAGCCATACCCGACTGACTCGATCTCCTCGCGAGTCAGATGCCCGGGCGCGTACGTAATCTTGAACCGTCCCTCACTCGACCCGTGAATCAGGTGTGCCACGCCGTGAGGAATCGCCTGCATATCCGCCTCGGTTTTGTAGAGCCGCAGCGTCCGCTCCGTGCCCTTATAGCCGTACTTGCGAATCAGAGCATCCACCTCCGGCTGCTCACCGAACCGCTCTACTCCCGGAGCCAGAATCAGCAGCTCGCCTCCATCGGCAATCGCCATGCGCGTACGATAGACAGCTTTGTTCGCTACCCACGTCGCGCGGAACTCATCCGCCTGCATCACCGCCACAATCTTCTTCACAGGCTTCTGGAACACCGTGATGTTCTGCGCGCGCGAGCGCTTGGCCGCCTCAATGTAAGTCTGCAGGTCATCGCCGATATACAGTCCGCTGGTCACCAGACGATTCTGCGCATCGCGTTGCATCACGATCTGGAAATAAACATCCGGCAGCTGGGCCAGCATCTCCTCTTCGGCCTTGTTGTAGCAGGCGCGTAGAGGGGTAATCAGACACCCGACGTTGTTCTCAATCCCATAGACTGCCGCGGCAATGTGCGACGCGCAAATCGTGTCTTTGCCACCTAATCCGATGAAGTAGTTTTTATTGTGGTTCGCAAAGCCCAGCACTTCGTGCGGCACCACGTGTCCCAGGTTCACAATCAGGTCCCACGGCTCATTCATCAGCGTGGTGTTCAGGTCTACAGGAATATCCCAGTCCGCCGCGCCCCCGGTTGTCTCATCTACCAAGGCTCCGGAAATTGTGCCGACATGCGTCACGCCCTTGCGCCAATCATGCGGCAAAATAATCTCGTTTGGAATCGAGCCGAACATCCATTTGTTCTCCGCCTCAGTGTGCGGAATATGCTGCCCCAGCGTCGGAATCACGCGTACATGTGCCTGCGGCTCGCGCCGCATCACTTCCCGATAAACCCACTCGGTCACTTTGCCGACACCCGAATGCGCCCGCGTAAGATCTGGAGGCAGTAACAGCACACGCTTCAGCCGTGGAGCTATGCGCTTTTGTGCCTCGTCTACCAGCCGCACCGCGGCAGCTTTTATCTCGTCTTCCGGAATAGCGTCAGCTTCAATCCTGAACCAGGGCATGATTTGTCCTTCAATAATGTGATGAACGTACGTTTAGGTGTCTACTGGTTCACGCCGCTAGCCAGGAAACCGCCGTCCACGATAATGGTTTGCCCGGTGATGAACGACGCCGCATCCGATGCCAGAAACACGCCCGCGCCAACCAGTTCCTCTGTCTTGCCGAATCTCCCCATCGGAGTTCGCATTAGCAGTTCCTTGCCGCGAGGCGTATTGTCCAGTAGGTCCGCATTCAAAGCCGTTCGAAAAACCCCCGGGGCAATGGCGTTCACAATCACGCCTTTCCTTGACCACTCGACCGCCAACGACCTCGTCAGCGACACAAGGCCGGACTTACTCGCCGCGTACGCGGCGACTTCGCTTAACGCCACATAACTGTTCAGCGACGCTATATTCACAATGCGCCCGTAGCCGCGCTCTAGCATGTGCTTGCCAAAAATCTGGCACGCGCGCAGCGTTCCCGTCAGGTTTGTGTCCACAATGTCGGTCCATTCCTCTTCCGGCATCGTGAGCGTGGGCGCGCGCTTGATCTTCCCCGCGCAATTGATCAGGATATCCACCTTGCCGAACGCCTCCACCGCCACGCCCAGCAGATTCTCCAGCGATGGCCGGTTCGCAAGGTCCGACGAAACGCGCAATGTGCGCCGACCGCGCTTCTCAATCTCAGCAGCCGTTTCATCCACTTGTTGCTGTCGACGTGCCGAAGCAACAACATCCGCGCCGGCATCGGCGAGCCCCAGGCTCAACGCGCGGCCAATGCCCGACGTGCCGCCAATCACGACCGCAACTTTGCCTTCCAGATTGAAAATATTCATGCCTTTTCCCCCAGAAACACAGGTGCAATATGTCGCTTGTACAGGTTCTCCGTCACATTCTTCGCAATCACCGCTTCGTTCGCCTCGAGCAGATCAAGGTACCGCCGCCCCATCTTCGCAGCGATCTTGAATCCCACATGCAGAAGCTGCCGGAAGCTCGCGTTATAGTCAGAGTCCGCCTGGTTGTGCCGCAGAGCAGCCATGTATTGCGCCGATGTCCATCCCGCAACCACCTCAGGCTCTGACAACCGCGCCGGATCAATGTCGATCACTGTCGCATAGGGAGCGCAAAGCTCCTCGCGGTGCGAATACGCCTCGACATAGACCTCTTTCGCCAGCGCCAGTCCCGCGCCGCCCGCTTCGGCCAGGCCAATCAGCTCTTCCAGCCAGTTAGTTCCGGCCGTCTTCAGATGTACTCCCGCATTGAACTTCTTCATCGACGCATGAATCGCCGGATAAATCGAAAACTTGTCGCTGCCCGAGTGGATGCTCAGCTTCAGGTTCGCTGGCAACCCATAGCGTGCGACCGCATGTTGAATGGCCGCCATGTCCAAATCCATCTCGCGCGCAAACTGTGCCACGTCGCCGACGTAATCCACGCCCTTGTTGAACCGGCCGCTGAACTTCGGCGCGATCGTCTGGATTGGAATTCCCTCGTCCGCAATCGCCACCAGAATAATCAACAGTTCTGCCGGGGTCTGCGCCGCGTCTGTCTCATCCATTGAGATTTCCGCGATAAAGTTGCTCTTGCCCTTCGCGGCCTCAATCTTGCGATAGACCTTGCCCGCTTCCTGCACTGCATAAAGAAATTTTGCTGCGGTCGCGCGCAACAAGTCAGGCTTAAGCGTGACGCTCTCGCCAGTTCCATGGAGCTGCGTCGTGCCCACCAACTCTGGATGCCGCTTGCAGAATGCGTCAATCGACACACCTTCGGCGGCCTTGCCAATGTAATCCGCCACGTCGATCGTGTAGAAGTCGCACGGCGCCAGAAAGCGGTCCATCGTGCTCATGTTGATGTGGTCCGCGTCGCAGAAGTACGGCTTGTCCCAGCCCAGCGCCTTTACTGCAGCATCCGCTGCCTCCCGCGCAGAAACAGGGTCCGAACCGATAATCGTGTGCTCCCGGTTCGACTTGTTCCATACAGGTGTGACCTCAACTCCCTGTTTCAGCGCCAGCATGCAGGCCTCAAGCTGCGGCTTTGCTTGATGCGCAAAACGGTCACCGACCCCAATGGAAAATCTGCCCAGCAACTTCATGCTGCAATCTCAACTCTCTTTAGGTTTGGTGCCAGCAGAACTATGCATACCCACGCGACCAGGTACGCACTGGCTGCGATGAAGAACAAGGGTGCATAGGTATGCATGTACTGGAGAATAAGGCCCGCGGCAGCGGCGATGAGCGCTCCGCCGATCGCTCCGGCTGTGCCGCCAATGCCGGTCACCGAGGCGACCTCGCTACGCGGGAACATGTCCGAGACGGTTGTGAAGAGATTCGCTGAAAATCCCTGGTGAGCGGCGGTCGCCAGGCTCAGGAGGCCGATCGAAGCCCATTCGCTACTTACGTAGGCGACGCTGAAAATGGGGATGACCGCACACGCGCAGACCAGCATGGCTCCCATGCGCGCCCGGGCATTAGACATGCCCATCTTGTGGAACGGCGTAGGCAGCCAGCCCCCGAAGATGCTGCCCACAGTGGCGGCACTGTAGACGATGACAAGCGGCAAGCCAAGATGCGCCAGGTCGAGCTTGAACTTGCTATGGAAATAGGAAGGCAGCCAGAAGAGGTAGAACCACCAGATGGGATCGATGAGGAATTTGCCGACAACGAACGCCCAGCACTGCCGATGGGCAAAGAGCTTGAGCCACGGGGTGGCGGGTTTCGGCGGCGCTTCTGCTTTGCCCTCGTTGATGTATTTCAATTCAGCCGCGCTCACCCTGGGATGCTCGGACGGCTTGCGATAGTAGAGGAGCCACAATGCAACCCAGATCGTGCTGAAGACGCTGGTGATGAGAAATCCCGCGTGCCAGGTATGGAAGGTCAGGACCATCCAGGGCACGGCGAGAGGAGCGATAATGGCGCCAAGGTTGGTCCCGGAGTTTAAAAAACCGGTTGCCAGCGACCGCTCGCTCTGCGGAAACCACTCGGCTACCGTCTTGATGGCAACCGGGAAGTTGCCCGACTCCCCCAATCCCAGACAGAAGCGAGCAACCGCGAATTCCAACACGCTGTCGGCTAACGCGTGGCCCCACGCTGAGAGACTCCAAATGACCATTACGAAGAGATATCCGGCGCGTGTGCCCACCTTGTCGATGAAACGTCCCATGATCAGCATGCCCGCGGCGTATGCGATCTGAAACGCGACCACAACCCAACCGTAGTCTGCCTGGCTCATGCCGATGCTGTGCTGGATCGTCGGTTTGAGAATGCCGAGGACCATGCGGTCCATGTAATTGAGGGTGGTGGCAGCGAAGATCAAGGCGCAGATCGTCCAGCGCACATACCCGGAGCGGACTTGGTGGCCGCTCTCTTCCTGATCTGGTTCAGTCGTCAAAGGATTCATTCTGGTCCGGATTAGCGGAGCATCTGCCCCTAAAGTCTATAGGCCTGCCGCACTAAGTTATAGGCGAGGTCGCGCGCAAGCTCTGCGCCCTCATCTTCTTCAAGCCGCTCTTCCGCAACAAGCGTCGCCAGATAAGAGCAGTCCATTCGCCGCGCAACATCGTGCCGCGCCGGAATCGAAAGGAACGCCCGTGTGTCGTCGTTGAATCCCACCGTGTTGTAGAAGCCCGTCGTCTCCGTCGTCGCTTCGCGAAAACGCCGCATCCCCTCCGGGCTGTCGAAGAACCACCACGGCGGCCCTAGCCGCAGGCATGGATAGTGCCCCGCCAGCGGAGCCAGCTCGCGACTGTACGTAGCCTCGTCAAGCGTGAACAGAATCACCGTCAGATTCGGCTCATTCCCGTAGCGCGTCAGCAGCGGATGCAGGTTGTGCACATAATCGGTCGCCGTGGGAATGTCCGCACCTGTGTCGCGCCCGTACTTCTCATAAATCTTCTGGTTATGATTGCGGAACGAGCCTGGATGAATCTGCATCACCAGCCCGTCCTTCACACTCATCCCAGCCATCTCCGTCAGCATCTGCGCGCGGAAAAGCTCCTTTTGCTCCGCACTTGCGTTGCCCTGCATCACCACGCCGAACAGTTTCCCCGCTTCTTCGCAGGAAAGGTCTGCCGTGCGCGCTGTCGGATGCCCATGGTCAGTTGCGGTGCAGCCAAGCTTCTTAAACCGCTCCCGCGTTTTCTCCAGCGCCCGCAAATAGCCCGCCCAGCCAGCCGTATCCTCGCTTGTCAGCTCGCCCAACTTGGCAATGTTCGCTCCAAAGCCCGCAAAATCCGGATCCACAACTGAGTCCGGCCGGAACGTAGGAAGAATGCGCGCCCCCCACCCCGAATCCCGAATTGCCTTGTGGTCGCTCAGCGAATCGAGCGCGGAATCTGTCGTCGCCAGTACCTCAAGCTTGAAGCGTTCATAAAGCGCTCGCGGTCTGTACTCCGGCTGCTGCAGCTTTTCAGCGATCGTGTCGTAATACTGGTCGGCATTCTTGCCACTGAGTCGTTCCGTCAGCCCAAAAAGCTCCTCAAAGGCATAGTCCAGCCACATGCGCGTCGGCGTTCCGCGAAACAGGTAGTAATGTTCGGCAAATATCCGCCACACCTTGCGCGGGTTCTTGATTTCCGGCGCGCCAATCTCGAGGTCGTCCAGCGACACACCCTGGCTGTAGAGCATCCGGTAGACGTAATGATCGGGTTGGACAAACAGCTTCGCCGGATCGGGGAACGGCTCGTTCTGCGCAAACCATCCAGCCTGCGTGTGCCCATGCGGGCTTATCAGCGGAAGATTCCTCACTTCGGCATACAGCCGTCGCGCAATCGCGCGCGTCGTGGTATCAGCTGGAAAAAGCCGGTCGTCGCGGAGCAGTCCCAAAGGTCAGTCCCTTTCAAAAGAGTTCAAGAGGTCCGACCACTAGGATACACCGCGTGTCTGGAGTCCAGCCCCAAAGCTTCTCGCACCGCGGGGCAAGGACTCCAATTCCCTTTGCTGGCCTCTAGTCTCACCCGCGCCTGGCTGTCCCACGCGATCTTGTCTCGGTCCTCGCCACCTTCGGATGCGCCGCACCTCCAACCGCCTCAGTAAGCAGCGCGCTCGCTTCCTTCAATGCGGCACGCACATCTTTAGGAGCAATCGGCTCCTCAATACGAGCCAGGTACGGAACGGTCAGTGCCGCAAGCGCCGATCCCCGCTCATCCAGCACCGGATAGCTGATGTTCACCACCCCGCGAATCTCATAACTGTCGCGCTCCTCGTGGCCCTGCTCTCGAATCCGGTTCAGGTGCTCAGCTAAGTCAACTGGAATTCGGTGCCCGGTTAGGCTCTTCCACGTCTCAACAGCTCGAGCCCGGGCGTCTGGAGCCAGGTGCGCCAGAATGACATGCCCGGTCGCAGCATGCATCAGGTCCACCACGGCCCCCGCTTTCACATAGAACCCTGGGCTGATCGGTGAGTCTGCTTGCGCCACAATCACCACCTGCCCGGCCTCCAGAACCCCCAGGTGGCATGACTGATGAATGTCATGCGCTACTTTCTGCATAATCGGCAGCGCATCCGATACCAGCCGCTTCGTCGGCGGGTATTCCAGAGCCATCCGAAACATCTTCAGGCTCAACCGGTAGCGATCATCCTCTTCATTGCGCGAAATGTACCCGCGGTCTTCGAGGCAGAGCAGCATTCTGAAAATCTCAGAAACCGTGCGGTTCAGCCGTCGCGCCACCTCGCTCTTCGTCAGGCCGCCCGGTTCGCGGGTGAACAGCTCCAAAATGTCCAGCCCCTTTTCCAGGGCCGGAGTAGAGTATTGTCCCTTTTCGTTCTTCAAAAGCGCTCCTTTTTTATTAGCAGAATTGTAGTCCGGCCCGGCGAAATCATAATCCGTCATGGATGCGACCATACTTTCATTGACAAATCGATCGTTTCACTCGTAGAACGAATTAGACGCTCACCCGCTACATGCCGGGCGGAAGTACTCGAGGACGAAACCTGATCATGCCGCAAACCCGCATCCGCATTGCCGTCCGAGAATTCACCGACTTCGAGAACGCCCTGGCGGAGCAGATTGCCATTTACCGCAAGCAACATCCCGATATCGAATTCGAAGCAGTCCAACTTGATCTCCACCACCTTCATGCAGAGCTCTTCGAGAAACAGGGTTTGGCCAACGGAACCTGGGATATCGGCTATCTCAGCACCGACTGGCTCGCCGAGGCCGTCGAAGTACACGCCGCCGAAAACCTCACTCCGTGGCTCAAACGCCAGCCCATTCCGGAATGGCCTGACGGTTGGGCGCGGTCCATCGTAGAGCCGCTCTATTTTGGCGAAGATCTCTACGCGCTTCCCTGGCATGATGGCCCGGAGTGCCTTATCTACCGCCGCGATCTCTTTGAAGATCCAGCCGAGCAGCAGACCTTTCAAAAGCGGTTTGGATACGCTCTCCAGCCTCCCCGCACATGGAAGCAGTTCAGCGACATCGCGCATTTCTTTACCCGGCCCGACAAAAAGCTCTACGGCACTATGCTCGCTGCCTTCCCAGACGGCCACAACACCCTCTACGATTTCGCGCTGCAGCTTTGGAGCCGCGGAGGCGAGCTGAACGCGGCGCTCGATGCGCCTGAAGCCATCGCATCGCTCGATTTCTACCGCAACACCATCCGCGACGCCTCTATGTGCTACCCGGGCGCGGTAAGCCTCGATTCGACGCGTTCCGGCGACGTCTTCCTCTCCGGCTCCGTCGCCATGATGGTCAACTGGTTCGGCTTTGCCGCGCGCTGCGACCGTCCCGGCTCGCCACTAAGCGGCAAAGTTGCCATCGCGCCCATTCCGTCCGATGAAGGCAAGCCGCCGGTTTCGCTCTCCGTCTTCTGGACTCTCGCCATCGGCACCGGCTCAAAGCACAAGCAGGCCGCGTTCGACTTTTTGCACTTCCTCTCGCAACCCGAACTCGACAAAGGAATCCTGAAACACGGCACAGTGGGTGTGCGTCTCTCTACCTGGCGCGACCCCGAAGTCCAGCGAAACACCCCGGCCTACGGCAAGATTGAAGAGATATCCCTGGGTGCTCGTAAGCTGCCGCGCAGCCGCGAGTTGCCGGCTTTTGCCGCCATCCTTAACGACGTTGCCACCGAGGCGCTCACAACCGACGAGCCTTCCGCACGGATATTGAAGAAAGCGCAGCGCCGCATTTCCGCCGAAGGCATCACGCTGCGCGGCTAACACAGAGAGGGAATTCGCATTGAGCGACCTGAAGATCACCAACGCCCGCGTCATCGACCTGCGCTTTCCCACCTCACGGGAACACATCGGCTCCGACGCCGTTAACGTTGACCCCGACTACTCCGCCGCATATTGCATTCTTGAGACGAATCACGGCCTCCAGGGCTTCGGCCTCACTTTCACGTTGGGTCGCGGAACCGAGCTATGCGTCGAGGCACTTCGCTACCTCACACGCTTCGTCGTCGGCCGCGAGTTGTCCTCTATCACCGATGACCTCGGTGCATTCTTTCGACTGCTCACCTCAGACTCGCAGTTCCGTTGGCTCGGCCCCGAGAAGGGTGTCATCCACTTGGCCACCGGCGCCCTCGTCAATGCCGTCTGGGACCTCTATGCGCGCGTTGAAGGCAAACCACTTTGGAAGCTCCTCGCAGATATGTCCGCCGAAGACCTCGTGCGCGCCATCGACTTCCGCTACATCACCGACGCCCTCACTCCCGACGAAGCCCTGCATCTGCTCCGCGCACGCCGCCCCGGAATGGAGCAGCGCCTCGAGCTGCTTCGCACACAGGGCTACCCCGCCTACACCACTTCTGTTGGATGGTTCGGCTTCAGCGATTCCAAAATCGAGCGGCTCTGCGATGAAGCCCTGGCCGATGGCTGGACGCACTTTAAGCTCAAGGTAGGCGGCGCACTTGACGATGACCTCCGCCGCGCCCGCCTCGTGCGCGCTAAAATCGGCGCTGAAAACAAGCTCATGATGGACGCCAACCAGAAATGGGACGTCCAGGAAGCCATCGATCGCACCCGCGCCCTTGCCCAGGTCAATCCCTGGTGGATGGAAGAGCCAACCAGCCCCGATGACATTCTCGGTCACGCCCGCATCCGGCGCGAATCCGGAGTTCGCATTGCCACCGGCGAGCACTGCCACAACCGCGTCATGTTCAAGCAGCTCCTGCAAGCAAACGCGATCGACGTCTGCCAGATCGATAGTTGTCGCCTCGCCGGAGTCAACGAGAACCTCGCCGTCATCCTCATGGCCGCCAAGTTCAACATCCCCGTCTGCCCGCACGCTGGTGGCGTCGGACTCTGCGAGTACGTGCAGCACCTTTCGGTCTTCGACTATCTCCGCGCCTCGGCATCACTCGAAAACCGGGTCACCGAATACGTCGATCACCTGCACGAGCACTTCGCCGACCCGGTCCGCATTCGCAACGCGCATTACATGCTTCCCGAAAAGCCCGGCTACAGTGCCGAGATCTTCCCCGAAACCCTACGCGACTACGCCTACCCTGACGGCCTCATCTGGAAAAACGCCTGAGGGTGGCCCACACAAGCCCAGCTTGTGTGGGGTCAGGCCGGAGCTATGACGACATCCAAGTACCGCGGCCCATGTACCCCGCGAATACGCGTCATCTCAATATCCGCCGTTGCCGATGGCCCCGAAATAAACGTCAGCGCGTCAGCCGCCATCCCCTGCAATCGCGCGAAAGCCTCCGGAACGGTCTCCACCACCTGATCCGTCCGCACCACGCATACCAGTCGATCCGGCAACAATGTCAGCCGCCGCGAATTCTTCAACACAATCGTTCCCGTGTGCGCAATCGCCACCTCACACGTCACAAGTGCACCTTCAGTTGCGCTCATCGCGTCCGTGCTGGTATCCGCTTCCGTCCGCAGTTCAAAGCCCCGCGGCAACCACTCCCGCGGAAATCCATTGCTCACCACCGCTGATCGCTGCCCATGCTGCGCCATGGCCGCACGAACCGCCTCGGCCACATCTGCCGGTCCCACCTCATGCACCTGCGCGTCATATTCGCGCAGCCTCTCCACAAATGTTGCGAGTATCGCCGTCCGGTCCATCTCCGCAACAGTCTGATACCCACGCTCAATCGCTTCATATTCGGCCTCACGCGCGCCCGCGTCCACACCCCGGTTCGCGTTCGCAATCCGCTCCACGATTGCACTTCTCGCCGCTTCAGGCATGCTTGTTTCCTTTCTCGCGTCCGCGCCACCAGCTTCGAAATGTCTGTTCTGGCAGCGGACGAAGGTCCCTCACGGCCGTCCAGTTTCCCAGTATCCCCGGCAGGTGCTCGATCCATCCATCCCGCACGAAAGGCCACTGGCCCATCCGCCCCAACCGTTGCGCCGCCTCAAAGCTGCGCCGGCTCCTGAAGATCCTCGCCATCGCCTTCATCCCAATCGCCTCAGCGCTCGCGCCGCTCTGCTGCTCTCGGACCACGCGCCCGCGCAAATGAATCAGCACTTCAGGAATGTTGATCTTCACCGGGCACACCTCGTAGCACGCCCCGCACAGCGACGACGCATACGGGAGCGACTGCGAATGTTCCATGTCAAAAAGTTGCGGCGTCAGAATCGCCCCGATAGGCCCCGCATAAATCGACCCATACGCGTGCCCTCCCGTCTGCCGGTACACCGGACATGCATTCAAACACGCGCCGCAGCGAATGCAGTGCAGCGTCTCCCGGGCCTCTTCATCTGCCAGAATCTTCGTGCGCCCGTTGTCCAGCAGCACTACGTGGAACTCCTGCGGCCCTTCGCTTTTATGCACCCCCGTCCACAGCGAGTTGTAAGGATTCATCCGCTCGCCCGTCGCTGACCGCGGCAGCAGTTGAAGAAAAACCTCCAGATCGCGGAACTTCGGAATCACCTTCTCAATCCCCGCTACCGTGATCAGTACATCCGGCAGCGTCAGGCACATCCGCCCGTTGCCCTCTGACTCCACTACGCACACGCCGCCCGTCTCTGCAATCAGGAAGTTGGCCCCGCTGACGCCAATCTTCACCTTCAGAAACTTCTCCCTCAAATATTTGCGCGCCGCATCGGTAAGGTCTTCGGGCCTGTCTCCAAGCTCCTTCAGCCCCATCGCCTTCATAAAGATCTCGCGCACCTGCTGCCGGTTCTTATGCAGCGCTGGAACCACGATGTGCGAGGGCTTATCTTGTCCAAGCTGAATAATCATGTCCGCCAGGTCCGTCTCATGCGGCGTGATCCCGCGCTTCTCCAGCGCCCTATTCAGCCCAATCTCGTCCGAGGTCATCGTCTTCACCTTGATGACCTCTTTGCCGCCACGCTGCTCAATCAGCTCAACAATGATCCTGTTCGCGTCGTCCGCATCCGCCGCCCAATGCACCTGCCCGCCCGCCGCCGTGCAGGCCTCTTCAAACTGCCGCACATAGCTCTCCAGATGCCGCAGCGTATGCGCCTTGATCGCGCTTCCCGCCGACCGCAGTTGCTGCCAGTCCTTTTGCTCGCCAACCACCAGCCCACGCTTGCGCGTGATCACGTCCGTTGCGTGCCGCACGTTCTTACGCAGTTGCGCGTCTTCCAGCAGTGGCAGAGCCGCTTTAGGAAACGGCTGCGCCTCGGCCGCTTCTCCTACACGCACCGTCACCGCACCACCTCTTCCTCAGTCGACGCAAGAATCTCCGCCAGATGCACCGTCCTCACGCCAGACCTCAACCGGTGCAGGCCGCCGTACATATGCATCAGGCAGGAGTTATCCACCGCCGTGCACGTCTCTGCCCGGGTATTCTCTACGCAACGCAGCTTGTCCGTCAGCATCGCCGCGGAGACATCTCCATTCTTCACCGCAAATGTCCCGCCAAACCCGCAGCACTGGTCGATGTTTTCCAGCTCCACCAGGTCAATCCCTCGCACCTTGCGCAACAGCCGCAGCGGTAAATCGCCCAGGTGCAGGCTGCGCAGCGAGTGGCAACTCGCATGGTAGGTCACGCGATGCGGATAATACGCGCCCACGTCTTCCACGCCCAGCTTGTTTACCAGTAGTTCCGTCAATTCGTAAACGTGTGGGAGCAGTTCCCCCACATCCTTGATCAGCGCGGCATCGCCCGTCGCATGCGCCATTTTCAGATAATGGTCGCGCACCATCGCCACGCAAGAAGACGACGGAATGCACACCATTTCCGCATCCTTGAATACCTTCACAAAGCGCCGCAACAACGGCATCGCTTCCGTCTGGTATCCGGTGTTGTAGTGCATCTGCCCGCAGCAAGTTTGCTCAAGCGGAAACTCCACCTCGTGTCCCAGCCGCTCCAGCAGCCGCACCACGCACTTGCCCGTCTCCGGAAACAACGTGTCGTTATAGCAGGTAATGAACAGCGAAATCCGCACTCTTGCTCCCCTATGGACTCTGCGTTGTTGCGCTCTTCTAGTTCCGGCCCGCGCGCGGCACGCGATATCCAAGCCGCTTCGAAATGTCCAGTGCTGCGCGCTTCACCGCGCTGGCAACTTCGCTCGTACGCGCCTTGGGCATGCGAATCACCGGCCCCGACACGCTAATCCCCGCCGCAACGTACCCCGAAGCATCAAGAATCGGAGCAGCCACGCACCGTGCCCCAAGCTCCGCCTCTTCGTTGTCAATCGCGTAGCCCGCGCGCTTAATTCGCTCCAGCTCTGCGGACAATCCTGCTGCGCGCGTTATGGTACGCGCAGTCAGCTTCTCCATCTTACCCGCCGCCAGCAGCTCTTCCTGAAAGCTCTCCGGCTGCCATGCCAGAATAGCCTTCCCCAATCCCGTGCAATGCAGCGGCCGCCGCATTCCTATCTTCGACACCATCCGGAAATTGTGTGGGCTCTCCATCACATCCAGGTACAGAATCTCCCGCCCCGCCAGTACCCCCAGGTTCACCGTCTCGCCGCTCTCGCGCCACAGCTCTTCCAGCATCGGACGGCTCACCTTGCATATCGTTGCCTGGTAAGTGCTACCCGAGCCCAGGTGCGCCAGCCGCGGACCTATCAGATACGCGCCCGCGCCGTCCCGCACTAAGTAGCCGGCCTTTTCCAGATGCGCAAGAAATCTGTACGCCGTGCTCTTGTTCAGCTTCGACTGCTCTGCAATCGCTCGCAGTTGCAAGCCCTCTGGCGACCGGTCCAGCAGGTCAAAAATAGCCAGCACCTTCGTCAGAACGCCCACGGGCGCGGAATTGGACTGTCGAACTTTCATCAGCCTCGATCCTGACTTGCGACCTTCCCCACTTACTCCCTCGTTGCCTTCACCACCAACGCGCTGTCCGCCGGAACCGCCACGCGTAACCGCCCATGATGCAGCTCCTCACGCGACCACTTGCCATTCCACAAGCCATCCGCCCCGATCCCTGATCCACCAAGCGTCACGCCCTGTGTCGCGGCAATATCGTCTCCCGGGGCCGTCAGCGCCATCTTTTCCGCGCCGCTGTACTTCGTTCCCGGATTCACAGTAATCGTCGCCTCTTCCTTCCCCGTATTCACCAGCGTCACGTACAACGTATGCGCGTCACGGTTCACCACTGCATAAGCGTTCACGTCGCCTCCTGCTGGCAGCCCGCTCACCGGCGCCAGCGTTCCTTTGCTGCCCAGCGCAAACGCCTTCATCGCATACGCAATTGGACGAATCTCATACTTGCCGTCCGGCATCGTGTGAAAAATTCCATACCAGCACACCGTCTGCACCGGCCCCGCCGCTACAAAATCGCCCGTATGGAAGTTCACACCTTGGGAGCCATGCTCCGCCCACCAATACAGGTAATTCAGCGCCCACAGTGACGAGGCAAACGTGTTGCTCACATCCTTCGCGCCGCCGTTGTAGAAGCTATTGGTCTCCTCCATGCGGTACTGCATATGTGCTTTCGCCACCGCCGGTGCAAAAGCCTCTTCCAGCTTCTTGTAGCGCTCCTGGTAATCAGGTGACAAAATCATTGCCCGCTTCGCCGGTGCCATTGCCTCCGTCACTGTCTTTCCGTTACCACCCGCGTACATATGCTGAGTCACCCACAGCACATGCCCCGACGACCCAAAATCCGATACGTACTTCGCCGACCATTCCGGATTCCCCGCCGTGCTTGGCCCGCAGATCTTCGCATTGGGCGCGACACCGGGCGCGAAAATTGCCGCAAGAAAACGCTGCTCGTCGTCGTGGTACTTCGGATACTGCTTCTCATAAATATCGGGCTCATTGCCGATCACCAGGCACGAGAGGTCCGTCGCATAGTGGTCCTGCAGATACTTCGCCAGCGGCGCGTCCTTCTCCGGGCTCCAGTCCCGCATTCGAAGGGTGTAGATCACCTTCACATCCGCCGCCTTCGCAAAGCCGAACAGCTCATCAATGTCGCGTTCGTTCGGAACCGCAACGCTCGGCCGGTCTGACGTATTCCCGCCAATGCGCAGGCTCTTCACCCCAATGGTCCGGAACAGGTTCACCAGCGGCGCATTCGACGCGCGAAAGTATGGGTAACTGCCATCGCTCTTCGGCAGCGTGTCTGCTGTCTCAAAGCTCAAACCGAGGAAATCCGGCGGTATCTGCGTCACAGCGGCATTCGTCTCTGTCTTAATGCTGAATTGCTTCGTCGTCTGCGCCCGCATTGCCAACGGGTACGCAACCGCCAATACAAGAACGCATGCCGTCTTGCCAAGATTCGCTTTCATTCCTTGTCCCCTTTAAAAAACAGACTCACTCGCATCTTCATGGCTCTATCGTGGAGAGTCAATGCCGCCACTCTCCCCAAATCACATACGGTCCCGCAAACCGAGACGCCCACCGGTGTCTGGATCGCGTGTTGCATAGTGAAATGCTCATTTCAAATGATATGATTCTCCCCGGTCCGGCGCGAGGGCGTTCGGACCCATCCAACTTCTTCCGAGGAAAGAACCCCAATGGACCAGAAACTCTCGCGCCGCAGCATGTTAAAAGCTACCGGGGCATCAATCGCCATGCTCGGCGTACCCGGTGCTTCTCTCGTTCCCGATGCGTTGGCGCAGCAGGCCCAATCCACTCCAGCATCCGCGCCATCCGCGACTGACGTAATGCAGGCGCAAACTCGCGCCCAGCGCATGGCATGGTGGCACGCCGCCCGCTTCGGCATGTTTGTGCACTTCGGCGTCTACAGCACCATCGGTCGACACGAGTGGGTTATGGAAGACGAAGCCATCCCCATCGGAGAGTACACCGCACACGCGCCTAACTTCCATCCCACGATGAACTGCCCCCGCGCCTGGGCCAAGCTCGCCAAAGCGGCCGGCATGAAGTACATCGTTATGACCACCAAGCACCACGAGGGCTTCTGCAACTTCGATACAAAGCTCACCAACTATTGCGCGCCCAAACAGGGGCCGGGCCGTGACTTCGTCCGCGAATACGTCGAGGCTGCCCGCGCCGAGGGCCTCCGCGTCGGCTTCTACTACTCCCTCATGGACTGGCACCACCCCGACGGCGCTCGCTGCGCCACCGACGAGGCCGCCCGCCGTCGCTTCGTCGACTACACCCATGGCCTCATCCGCGAAATCATGAGCAACTACGGCAAGATCGACGTGCTCTGGTACGACGTTGCCTGGCCGCTCGACGCCGCGGGCTGGGAGTCCGAGCGCATGAACGAAATGGTGTTCAAACTCCAGCCCGAAATCATCGTCAACAACCGCAACAACCTTCCCGGCGACTTCTCCACGCCCGAGCAGGAGATCCGCGCCGCCGAATCTGGTCGCGCTTGGGAGTCCTGCATGACGCTCAACGATAGTTGGGGTTACCAGCGCGCCGATGACAATTGGAAGTCCTCCAAGACAGTCGTCCGCAACCTCATCGAATGTGCGCGGGGCGGCGGCAACTACCTGCTCAACATCGGACCCAAGCCAGACGGTTCGATCCCCGAGCCATCCATCCGTGTCCTCTCTGAAGTCGGCGAATGGATGCACACCAACGGCCACACCATTTATGAGTCCGACCTCTGCAACGTCGGCCAGTCGGCCTACTCCAGCTTCACGCGCAAAGGAAACACGCTCTATATGCACGTCTTCTTCTGGCCCGGCGAATACGTCGCCATCAGCGGACTCCAGGCCCGCGTCAATTCCGCGCACATCCTAAAGACCGGCCAGCAGGTCAAAGTCGCACAGGACGGTTTTCGCACCAAACTCTACGGCCTGCCGCAAGCCGCGCCCGACTCGCCCGTTACCACCCTCGTCCTCGAGTGCGACTCCGAGCCCACGCAGAACACCCTCAACGTCCGCATCAACAAGCCCCGCGCCTCCGTTTAGCCGCAGGAATTCAGGGAGTCTACACCGTCACCGGATGTTTCGACTCCCTGAAGCTGAACCAAGCCACAAACAAATACGCTGCCAGCGGAACCACATACGCAATCGCTCCGCTCCCTGTCTTCTCAGCAATCCAGCCCATCAGGGGAGTCAGCGCCGCTCCGCCCACAATCGCCATCACAATCAGCGACGCTCCCATCTTTGCGTTCGCCCCGAGGTCGCGGATCCCAAAAACAAAAATCGTCGGATACATCACTGACATAAAGAAGCTCGTCAGAAAAATCGCCCACAACCCGGCCCATCCCGGAAACACCACTCCAATGCCCACCAGCACCACGTTGCACAAGCTGTAGAAGCCCATCAGCAGGCCCGGCGAAACAAACCGCATCAGCCACGCCGAAACAAACCTACCCACCGCGAACGCCACCAGCGTCCCCGTAAGCAAATACCCCGCCATCTTCTCCGGTTCATGACCGTACTGCTGCACATACTGGATAAAGTAGCTCCACGTGCCCACCTGCGCGCCCACGTACAGAAACTGCGCAATCACCGCGAACAACAGGCTCGGATACCCCAGCAGCCGCCGTGCCGGAAGCGTAGCCGCATGATGTTTGCTCGCCTCATCCTCACCCGCCAGCACCGGGAAACCCGTCCGCCAGATCAGCAGCGCCCACGCCCAGGCAACCAGCCCCAGAATCACATACGGATGCACCACCCGCATCGTCTCCCAATGAAGGTAAGCCGCATATTTTCCCACCACCTTCAGGTGCGAAACTTGCGAAGCCGTCAGCTCAATGCCCGAGAAAATGAACGCCGTGCCAAGCAGAACTCCGCTTATCGATCCCAGCGGATTGAACGCCTGCGAAAAATTCAGCCGACGCTCAGAGCTCCCAGCCGGCCCAAACTGCGCAATAAACGGATTCGCCGCCGTCTCAAGAAACGACAGTCCGCTAGCCACAATAAACAGCGCCAGCAGAAAGAACGAATACCGGTTCACAATCGCCGCTGGCCAGAACAGCACCGCACCCAGCCCGAACAGCCCCAGCCCGGTCAGGAACCCGGCTTTGTACCCCGCCCGCCGCATCAACATGGCCGCTGGAGCCGCCAACACAAAATAACCCAGGTAAAACGCCGACTGCACCAACCCCGCCTGCACTCGCGATAGCGCAAACGACGTCATGAATTGTCGAATCAACACGTCGTTCAGGTTGTTCGGCACGCCCCACAGAAAGAACAATCCCGTTACAAGAAAAAATGGGAACAGGTGTCCCTGCGGTAAAAACGAGCCCCCCTCGGGCTGGATGTTCTTCGCGCCACTAGGGGCGCTGGTTCCTGGTGCAAGCATGTCCTTCTCTTCTTCTGTCTTTATCTCACGCCATCCAGATGATCAAGTCGCCCCAAACCTGCGCGTTTCTTGCCAATTTTCTGGTTGTTGCATACTCTAAAATCCGAGTTCCA
>DASZAG010000046.1:0-31372 GCA_035945555.1 Acidobacteriaceae bacterium | reverse complement strand
GAATGCGATGGCCATGGTCCACGGCCAGAACAAGAAGGACGCGGGCATCGGCGGGCACATTTCGACGTATTCCTCGCTGGCGACGCTGCTCGAAGTTGGCTTCAACCATTTCTTCCATGCCAGCTATGGCGACCAGCCTGGAGACTTCATCTACTTCCAGGGGCATGCGTCGCCGGGCGTTTACGCGCGTGCTTACCTTGAAGGCCGGCTGACGGATCAGCACCTGGCGAATTTCCGCCACGAGCTGCGCGATACGCCAGGGCTGTCGTCGTATCCGCACCCGTGGCTGATGCCCGACTTCTGGCGTTTCCCGACCGTTTCCATGGGCATTGGCCCGCTCAATGCGATTTACCAGGCGCGGTTCATGCGGTACCTGGAGAATCGCAAGCTCATCCAGAAAACGCCACGCAAAGTATGGGCATTTTTAGGCGATGGCGAGACGGATGAAGTGGATTCGCTGGGTGCGCTTTCAGTGGGCTCGCGCGAAAAGCTGGACAACCTGATCTTTGTGATCAACTGCAATCTCCAGCGGCTGGACGGTCCGGTGCGCGGCAACAAGCGCATCATCGACGAGCTGGAAGGCGTCTTCCGGGGCGCGGGCTGGAACGTCATCAAGGTCATCTGGGGCGGTGACTGGGACGCGCTGTTCGAGCGCGACCATACCGGCCTGTTGCTCAAGCGTATGGAAGAGTGCGTCGACGGAGACTTCCAGGCGTATAAGGCGAAGGATGGAGCGTATCTGCGGCGGGAGTTCTTCGGCAAGTATCCCGAGTTGCTGGACCTGGTCAAGGATTACACCGACGAAGAGCTGATCAAGCTGCATCGCGGCGGGCACGACCGGGCAAAGGTGTTCAACGCCTATAAGCGCGCGGTGGAGCACACCGGCGGTCCGACGGTGATTCTGGCCAAGACGGTGAAGGGCTATGGGCTGGGCAGCGCGCAGGCGCGCAACGCCACCCACCAGGAGAAGAAGCTCGCCGACGACGCGATTTCGACCTTCGTGGAGCAGTTCAAGATTCCGATTCCGGAGGACCTGGCGAAGCAGGGCAAGCCGTGGAAGCCCGCGCCGGACTCGCCGGAGATCCAGTACCTGCAGAAGCGCCGAGCAGAACTGGGCGGCTACATGCCTCATCGCGAAGTGCCGACGATCGACTTCAAGGCGCCCGCGCTCGACTACTTTGCTGAGTGGACTGGCGGTTCAAAGGGACGCGCCGTCTCCACCACGATGGGGTTTGTGAGCATCCTGCGGCATCTGCTGAAGGACTCGGAGATCGGCAAGCTTGTGGTTCCCATCGTTCCTGACGAGGGCCGCACCTTTGGGCTGGAGTCGGCGATTCGGCAGGTGGGTATTTATGCTCCCGAGGGGCAAAAGTACAAGCCGCACGATGTGGACATGCTGCTCTATTACCGCGAGGAGCAGGACGGGCAGATTCTGGAGGAGGGAATTACCGAAGCGGGCTCGATGGCGTCGTTTACCGCCGCCGGAACGGCCTACTCCAACTACCGCGTGCCGATGATCCCGTTCTACATGTACTACTCCATGTTCGGGTTCCAGCGTGTGGGAGATATGATCTGGGCGTTTGCCGACTCGCGCGGCAAGGGTTTCCTGATGGCAGGCACAGCAGGCCGCACCACCATGCTGGGCGAGGGACTGCAACACCAGGACGGCCACAGTCACGTGCTGGCTTCCACTGTGCCAACGTGCCTGAGCTACGACGCCGCTTACGTTTACGAAGTCGCTGTGATAATTCAGGACGGCCTGCGCCGCATGTACCAGCAGAACGAGCCGGTCTTCTACTACATCACCATGTACAACGAGGACTACGCCATGCCCGCCATGCCTGAAGGCTCGCAGGAGGGCATCGTCCGCGGCATTTACAAGCTGAAAGGCGCGCCGAAGGGCAAGGCGGTGGTGCAGTTGTTCGGAAGCGGCACCATTCTGAATGAGGTGGTGAAGGCTCAGGAGATTCTGGCCGACAAGTACGGCATTCAGACCGACGTGTGGAGCGTGACCAGCTACAACGAGCTGCGTCGCGAGGCGCTGGCCGTGGAGCGCTGGAACCGCCTGCACCCTGCGGAGACGGAGAAGACGCCTTACATCGTGGCGGCTCTCAATGGCGCGAAGGGACCGATTATTGCTGCCAGCGATTATATGAAGTCGCTACCGGACATGCTGTCTCCCTGGCTGCTGAACCGGCTGGTTTCACTTGGCACTGACGGCTTTGGGCGCAGCGACAACCGCGAGCACCTTCGCAGTCACTTTGAGGTGAATGCCGAGTCGGTCGTCGCGGCTACGCTCTCCAAGCTTGCGCGGGAGGGCAAGTTCGATGCGGCGAAGGCCCAGAAGGCAATTGCTGAGCTGGGTATTAACCCGGAAAAAGGCGACCCCGCGAAAGCCTAGACTCAAGAAAAAGAGTGTACTTGCTTCAGGCCATTCCCTCGGCCTCTTCCACGGAAGAGGCCATAGGGATGATGGTGTCGACGTGTGTCAACTTGAAGAGGTCGAGCACGCGGTTGCAGATTCCGGCAGCGACGACCTTTTGGCCGCGCCGCGAGGCGGAGACGTAATAGTTGACAATGACGCCCATTCCTGCTGAGTCCATATAGGGAACTCCGGTCAAGTCAAAGATGGTCAGCGCAGGATGGTTGTTGGCCAGCTCGCTCTGGAGCTCGAACATGCTTTGTAGAACCAGCGGCCCGTTGAGGCGCAGGATACGGGTGGATTCACCGCGGCCCGGAATTACTTCAAAGGAAAAAGGTACCCTTTCCATCTCCTAAGCAGTGTACCCCTAGATTTAGAAGAAACATTACAGCAGTGTGAATCCTGCGGCGGCATCGCCGATGGCCTTATGATGGCCAAAGATCGTAATGCCAAGCGGAGGAAGTGTGCTTATTTGGCTCCGTCGTCAGGTCTTTCCGTACTTCAGACGCCTCAGCATCTTCCGGTATCTGACGTTTCGCACCACTCTTGCCACACTTAGCCCGCTGTTGCTGCTGGCCTTCTCCGGTCCCGCGTTCGCTTCGGCCCGTGACGCGAAGGGCATGAACAACCAAAATGGTCGCGTGCTCGTGCAAGTTGCCGACATCCCGATACCCGGTCCCGCAATTCGATTCGATTATCAGAGCCTCGATGTCGAGCATCACCGCCTCTACATCGCGCACATGAATGCGGGTCAATTGGTTGTGTTTGACACTCAAGAGCGGAGGGTCATCGCGAAGCTAGACGGATTCTCCCGAGTTCATGGCGTTCTCGCGGTGCCTGAGATTGGGCGAGTCTACGCTTCGGTCACCGGCGAGCATCAGGTCGCCGCCGTTGACATGGGCACTTTGAAGACGATTGCTCGGGTTGGTCCAGTTGACTATCCGGATGGCCTTGCCTATGCGCCGTCCGCCGGGCGGCTATTCGTGTCTGACGAGCACGGAGGAGTCGATGCCGTCATTGATGCGACGACCAACAAACTGCTGGGCTCTATTCCACTGGGCGGAGGCGCGGGAAACACGGTCTACGATGCAGGGGCAGGCCAGATTCTGGTCGCGGTACACAGGCTAAATCAATTGATCGCCATCGATCCCGCCACGATGAAGATTGTGCAGAGGTATCCGCTGCCGAAACTGGAAAATCCTCACGGCATCGCCCTGGATGAGCAGGACCGCCTGGCCTTTGTCGCCGGCGAGGAGAATCACTCGCTGGCGGTATTTGATCTGAAGGCGCACAAAGCGCTCGCCGTATACCAAGTTGGCGACGACCCGGATGTACTCGCTTTTGACCCAAGGCTCAGGAATCTTTATGTGGCGGCCGAGTCGGGGGCGGTGACGATTTTTCACCTGACAGGCCAGACATTGCACCTCCTCGGACAAATCCAGATGCCACATGCGCACACGGTGTCAGTAGATCCCGTGACTCACCTGGTCTATTTTCCATTAGAGAACGTCGATGGACATCCGCTGCTCAGGATCATGCGGCCTGCAGACTTGCAGTAGGGGATTCCGGGAGCGAGGGTTGCGCGCAAGGTTCCATGGCCGCGAATCGCGCATCTCTATGCGGGCTTTGGCCTTATGATGATCACAATACCCAGCCTTCAAAAGGCCCACCATAAAGGGATTGCTACACCGGAGGAAGTTTGCTCTACTGGCTGCTCTATCAGAAACTGTTCCCCTACTTCAGACCCTTCCGTATCTTCCGGTATCTGACGTTTCGCACCGCCTTCGCCACTCTTACCGCGCTGCTGATCGCGCTGTTGGTCGGTCCCTATGTGATCCAAAAACTGCGCGAGTTTCAAATCGGACAGTACATCCGCGAAGAGGGTCCCAAGGAACACCAGAAGAAGGCCGGGACGCCGACGATGGGCGGGGTGCTGATCTGCATCGCCATTCTTTTGCCCACGCTGCTCTGGTCTGATTTGTCGAACCCATTCATCTGGCTGGTGATGGGCTCCACTCTGGCGTTTGGAGCGATTGGATTTGCCGATGACTACATCAAAGTGGTGCATCGCCGGAACCTGGGACTCACGGGAAAAGCCAAGCTGGGCGCGCAGTTTATCGTGTCCGGAGCCATTGCCGTTGCGCTCATTGCCATGCAGACGCAAGGGAACTACTCGACCCAATTAAGTGTGCCGTTTTTGAAGCGGCTGCACCCGCATCTTTCGCTGGGCTTTTTGACCCGCATTCCGCATTTCGCTCTGATCGCGTTTATCCCATGGGCGATATTTGTGGTGCTGGTGATTGTGGGGTCGAGCAACGCTGTGAACCTCACGGACGGCCTGGACGGGCTGGCGATCGGCTGCACGATTGTTGCTGCCGGTGCGCTTACCGTCCTGACTTACGTGAGCGGCCACGCCGTTTTCGCCGACTATCTTGAATTGCAGCGCATGCCTATGGTGGGCGAGGTGACGATCTTCTGCGGGTCGATGGTAGGCGCCAGCATTGGATTCCTCTGGTACAACGCGCATCCTGCTGAGGTTTTTATGGGCGATGTCGGGTCGCTCGCCCTGGGCGGTGCCATCGCGACGGTTGCCGTCATCATCCGCCAGGAACTGCTGCTGCCGTTTATCGGCGGAATTTTTGTGATCGAGGCGGTTTCGGTGATCCTGCAGGTGGGGAGTTACAAGCTGCGGAAAAAGCGCATTTTTAAGATGGCCCCGCTGCACCACCACTTTGAACTTTTGGGGTGGTCGGAGTCCAAAGTGATCACCCGTTTTTGGATTGGCGCGCTGGTGTTTGCTCTTTTTGCTCTCACTACGCTGAAGCTGCGTTAGCGCGGCGAGGAACGTGCAACAATAACCTGTCACCGACAAGAAATTTGGGGCGGCAGGAACTCTTTTAGAGTAGAAATGATGGATTTAAAAGGCAAAAAAGTACTCGTTGTGGGGCTAGGCAGGTCGGGCCTCGCAGCCGCGCTTTTTCTGCGCCACAAGGGCGCGCAGGTAACGGTGTCAGACGTGCGCAGCGCCGAGGCGCTGGGACGCGACATTCCCGCCCTCCTTGAACAAGGCATTATGGTGGAGACCGGAGGGCACGGCCTGCTGACCTTCCGGCGGCAGGACCTAATTGTCGTAAGTCCCGGCGTTCCCCTCGATACGCCAGAGTTGGTGCAAGTTAAGAAGTTCGGCCTTCCGATTCTAGGCGAACTGGAACTTGCGGTGCCCTTCCTCAAGGGGAAGGTGCTGGCCATTACCGGCTCAAACGGCAAGACGACGACGACTTCGCTTTGTGGTGATGTTCTGGCAGCGGGCGCGCTGAAAGTGCAGGTGGGCGGCAATATCGGCGTGCCGGTGATCGCCATGGTAGAGGACTCGCGCGACGATGGATGGTCGGTGCTGGAGTTGTCGAGCTTCCAGTTGGAGACAACCGAGCTATTCCATCCGCAGATTGCGGTCATTCTGAACATTACGCCGGACCATCTGGACCGCCACGGGAATTTTGAGAATTACGTCGCGGCCAAGGAGCGCATCTTCGCCAATCACACAGAGCAGGATGCGCTGGTGCTGAATGCCGATGACGATGCGGCATCGCGCAGTGCGGCGCGCGCCCGTTCGCGGGTCTTCTGGTTCAGCCGCACGCGGGTTGTTCGCCAGGGAGCCTTCGTGCACGACGGAGAAATTCTCTTCCGCGACACGGAGCAGTCCGCACCGGAAAAGATATTGAAGATCGAGTCGATTCCGCTGAAGGGCAGCCACAACGTCGAGAACGTGCTCGCCACGGTTTGTGCCGCGCGCCTTGCGGGAGTTCCGGCGGAGGCGATTCGCGCGGCGGTGGAGAAGTTTCGCGCGGTCGAGCATCGGCTTGAATTCGTGGCCAGGATCAACGGAGTTGATTACTACAACGACTCGAAAGCGACCAATGTGGACGCGGCATTGAAGGCGATCGCCGCGTTCCCAAAGGGGATTCACCTCATCCTCGGCGGCAAAGACAAGAACTCCGATTACCGAGTGATGAGGCCGCTATTGCAGGAGCGGGTGAAGGTCGTTTACACGATTGGTGCGGCAGCAGAGAAGATCATCACGCACATTGAAGGGGCAGTGCCGATTGTGAATGCCGGGACGCTTGCTTCCGCGATAAACTCCGCGGCCGCGGCAGCACAGCCGGGGGATGTAGTTCTGCTTGCTCCGGCCTGTTCCAGTTTTGATCAGTTTGAGAACTATGAGCATCGCGGGCGAGTGTTTAAGGACCTCACGCACGCGCGGCAGGAAGCAGGGGCACGGCAAGGCTAGCCGCACATGGCAAAACGTGTAGGAGTGGACAAGTGGCTCTATGGAGCCACACTCGTGCTGGTTGTTGTGGGACTGCTGATGGTCTTCAGCGCGTCTGCCGTAATGGCCAATGCAACGACTGGTTCGCCGTATCACTATGTCGTGCTGCAATCGACCTATGCGGTATTAGGACTCATCGCGATGACGGTCCTGATGAAGGTGGATTATCGCCACTATAACGGGCCGAACGTGGTTTTCCCGGCAATTGCCTTAACGATTCTGCTGCTGCTTGTCGCCTTTTTCATGCACGACTCGCACGGGGCGCATCGCTGGATTCGCATTGGGCCGCTCTCAGTGCAACCATCGGAAATTGCCAAGCCAACGCTGGTGCTGTTCCTGGCATGGTTCCTGCAGGATCGAATGGCATCGATTGAGGATTTTCGCGGAACCATTCTGCCTGCGGCGCTGCCAAGCCTGATTTTTATCGCGCTCATTCTCAAGGAGCCTGACCTGGGCACGGCGCTGGTGTGCGCTTCTGTCACCGCGCTCATGTTGTATCTGGCGGGCCTGAATTGGCGCTATCTAGCCTATGGCGCGCTCGCTGCCGCGCCAGTGCTCTACATCATGCTGTTTCGCGTGGCCTGGCGGCGTGAGCGCATTCTCGCTTTTCTGAATCCTGAATCCGACCCGCTGGGCAAAGGTTTCCATATCATCCAGTCGCTTATCGCCGTTGGCACCGGGGGACTGTGGGGACGCGGCTACATGGACGGCATTCAGAAGCTTTTTTATCTGCCTGAGCCGCATACAGACTACATTTTTGCCAGTATCGGCGAAGAACTGGGATTGGCAGGAACGATCTTTGTCGTCGGGCTTTTCATTGTGCTCGGATACCGCGGAATGCGCGCAGCCGTCCTCAGCAAAGACCCGTTTGCACGGTTTCTCGCCTTTGGAATCACCTCCACGCTAATCATCCAGGCGTTCTTTAACATCAGCGTGGTAGTGGCAATTGTGCCCACCAAGGGCATCACGCTGCCGCTGGTTTCCTATGGGGGAACATCGCTGTTCATTGTGCTGGCGTCGTTGGGTGTGTTGCTTAACATCACCCGCGAGGTGGATTAGAACTGGTGAAGGCCCATCCCAGGATCGCTATCGCGGGCGGCGGTACAGGCGGACACATCATTCCCGCGCTCGCCATTGCTGATGAACTGCGATCCTCTTACGGCGCCGAGGTACTTTTCATAGGAACGCCGCGCGGGCTTGAATCAAAGCTGGTCCCACAGGCTGGATACCCACTGAAGCTGATCGAAGTGGGCCAACTCAAGAATGTCTCGATGCTCACCAAAGTGCGGACCATGCTTGATCTGCCGTTGAGCCTCATCCGATGCCGCCGGTTGTTACGCGAGTACGAGCCTGATGCGGTGATCGGAGTGGGTGGATATGCCTCCGGCCCGGCGATGGCTGCGGCCGTTTTGGGCGGAATCCCGACACTCGCCTTTGAGCCGAATGCCTTTCCGGGGCTGGCGAACCGGCTGGTGGGGAAGCGGGTGACGGCTGCGGCCGTTAATTTCGCCCCCGCGGCTAAATATTTCCGGAACGCTCAGGTCACGGGAATTCCGGTCCGCAGGGAATTCTTCCAGCTTAAGCCCCGCCCAGTTGGCGCTCCGCCTCATCTGCTGGTCTTCGGAGGCAGCCAGGGGGCACGCATCCTGAACGCTGTCATGCCAAAGATTGCGGCAACGTTGCTGGAAGCCGTCCCTGGGCTCACAATTTTGCATCAGGCGGGCGCACGCCACGCTGAGTCTACGCTTGCGGCTTACAAAGCGAGCGGAGCATCGCCGGAGCGCTGGCAGGTGCATGCGTTCCTCGATGACATGTCTAAGCGGTTTGAAGCCGCCGATCTGGTGCTGGCCCGCAGCGGCGCAAGTACCGTGGCCGAATTGGCAGCGTCGGGTAAGCCGTCACTTCTGGTCCCGTTTCCGCAGGCGGCGGACGACCACCAGCGCAAAAATGCTGAAGTGCTGGCGGAGGCTGGGGCGGCACGCATGATGGTCGAGTCAGAACTTTCTCCGGAGCGGCTCCAGCAAACCTTGATTCAAATGCTGGAGGATCGTGCAGAGCAAGATCGCATGGCGGCAAAGGCTAGAAACCTGGCCCATCCCGACGCAACCACCCGGATCGCCTCGCTGGTGGGGTCAATCATTCGCTAATTCATTGATTTCAAAATGGAAGGCCCGCTCCGAAGAGCGGGCCTTTTGCAGTCACCCCATAATTACCGGTGGCCGCCGTGACCTCCGCCACCGTGGAAGCTGCCTCCGCCTCCACCATGGAAGCTACCGCCGCCTCCGCCGTGGAAACCGCCTCCGCCGTGGAAACCGCCGCCGCCGTAAGAGCGACCGCCCCCGAAGCTACGTCCACCGCCGCTGAAGCTGCGTCCGCCACTAAAGCTGCGGGAAGGTCCGAAGCTGCGTCCGCCACTAAAGCTGCGAGATCCGCCGAAACTCCGTGTCGGGCCAAAGCTGCGAGCACCGTTGAAGTTACGCCCGCCGTAGGCTCCGCGACCCGCGTACCCGCGACCCGCGTATCCCCCGTAGGCTCCGCGTCCGCCGTTGTATCCGCGGTATCCGTTGCCGCCGTAGTAGCCGCGATATCCGCCCCTGTTCCAGCCGTTGTAGCCTCGGCCGCCATACCAGCCTCTGCCGCGCCATCCGTACCAGCCTATGTGGTCATAGCCCCAGCCCCACGGGCGTCCATACCAGCCCGAGAACCAAGGGCCTGCTCCGATGAAGATGCCGTTGTAGAACCAGTCGTCTCCGTAATAGCCATAGGGAGCGCATGCGTAGGGATAGTAAGAGTAGTAGCCCCATTGGCAGACCGGAGGGCCAGCCACATACTCTGGAGCGGGATAGTCAACCACCGGCCCAAGGCCAATGCCGACTGAAATCTGAGCGTGTGCGGCAGAGGGTACAAGGGCCAGGGCCCCTGCAAGCATTGCCGCGATACCAAGTGAGCGCAGGATGCGCATGATGTGTAAACCTCCCCGCCGTCTCCGAAAAGGGTGCTTGCCGGGGCGGCGCAGCCACTGGGCGCTCCTTTGTGGGCACCTCTGAGCCTATACCTAATAACGTCTGATGTACGGAAAAGTTGCGCGACTTACCCGCATGTTGTCCCAGCCAACCCACGCCTGTTGAATACGCGCAAAATGAAGGGTTTAAATTTCAGAGCCGCGTCCGATTCGAGTTCATCCAACAAGCAGACCTCATAAAAGGAGTAAACAATGGAACCACGCTTCAATTTAGCTGCGGCACCAGGCGCTTACAAAGCGATGAGCGGACTGGAACAGTATCTGCACACCAGCGGACTCGAGGAATCGTTGCTGCACCTCATCAAGCTGCGCGTGTCGCAGATCAACGGCTGCGCCTATTGCCTGGACATGCACTGGAAGGACCTGCGCGCCATAGGTGAAGGCGAGCAGCGGCTGTATTCTCTGGATGCGTGGCGCGAGTGCCCCTGGTACTCAGACCGTGAGCGGGCTGCTCTGGCCTGGGCGGAAGCGGTCACCCTGGTGACAAATGGGCATGTTCCCGACGCGGTGTATCAGCAGACCCGCCCCCATTTCAGCGAGAAAGAGTTGCTCGACCTCACTCTGGCCATTACCACCATTAATGCCTGGAACCGGCTCTCCATCGCTTCCCGCACAATCCCCGGCACTTACGAACCGGCCAAAGCCGCCGCCAAATAAGTTCAGTCCCCAACCGAGCTCAGGAGCCAGTCCAGATAGGCTCGGCCTCCTGACTCGACTTCGAGCACCAGGAATTCGGGCACTTGGTAGGTGTGTAGCTCTCGGACTGCTGACTCCAGAGCAGGAATCTGGTCGGCTCGGGTCTTGATCACCATCAGAACCTCCGAAGCCACTTCCACTCCACCCTGCCAACGATAGATTGAAGTCATGTTCGGGATGAGATTAATGCAGGCCGCGAGGCGTCGCTCCACGAGCAACCTCGCTACTCTGCGGCCTTCATCAGGGGAACTGACGGTCGTGAGCACAACTCGAACTGGACCAGCTACGTCGGGCATTCTTTCTCCATTTAAGATGAGGTTGTGTTGTTTTTAGTCGGCATCTTAAATCTAAAACAAGCGATGGGGATCTCATCCATTCGAGGACAAGTATGGGGGTCGAAATCAAATTTGGCACTTCGGGGTGGCGCGCGATTGTCGCCGAGGAATTCACACTGGCGAATATCCGCCGCGCGGTGGCTGGCATAGCGAAGTATGTTGTCTCTCAACCGGGAGGCCGCTCCGTGCTGGTGGGCCGCGACCCTCGCTTCCTGGGCGAAACATTCGTTGAGGAAGCCGCGAGAGTGCTGGCGTCGCACGGGGTGACGCCCGTCGTCATCCCGGCCGCAGCCCCTACGCCAGCCATTTCCTATGCAGTGCGGCAGCACAAGGCAGCCGGAGCCATTAACTTTACCGCTTCGCATAACCCCCCGGAGTACAACGGAATTAAATTTTCCACCCCCGACGGCGCGCCGGCGCTGCCCGAAGTAACCAAGCAGGTTGAAGCCGCGATTCGGGCGCTCGGCGATGGAGTTGGCCCAGCGCCGGCACCAGCGCAAAAATTTCAGGAGATCGATGTAAAGCCCGACTATCTGAAGCGGCTGGGTGAGTTAGTCGATTTTCCGGCGATCAAGAAGTCCGGGATCAAAGTGGTGTTCGATCCATTCTGGGGAGCCGCTCGCGGCTACAGCTGCCATATTTTGCGCGAGCACGGAGTCGAGACAGCCACTGTCCATGATTATCGCGACGTGCTTTTCGGCGGCCACGCGCCGGAGCCCGATGACCACCTGCTTGGCGACTGCAAGGCAAAGATGAAGGAGACAGGCGCGGCTATCGGCATTGCGACCGACGGCGACGCCGATCGTTTCGGCATTGTGGACCGCGACGGCACCTTTCTACAGCCGAATTACATCATCGCGCTGCTGTTTGATTATCTTGTGGAGACGCGCGGCTGGCGCAACGGCGTAGCCAAATCTGTGGCGACCACCAACCTCATTAACGCGTTGGCCGAACACCACAAAATCCAACTTTACGAAACACCAGTCGGGTTCAAATTTATCGGCGAGCTCATCAATCAGGACAAGATTGTTATCGGCGGCGAAGAGAGCGCTGGGCTCACGATTCGCGGCCACGTGCCGGAGAAAGATGGAGTGATCGCTGGGTTGCTGATGACGGAAATGGTCGCGGTCCGCGGCAAGAGCCTGGGCGAGCAGTTACGCCAGTTGTTTGCGAAGGTGGGCGAGTTTTATCCCAACCGCGAGAACCTTCGCCTGACCCCCGATGTTAAAGAGAAATTTGTCGAAAAGGTGAAGACCGACCCCGCCAAGCTGGGCAACCACAAGGTGGCGCAAATTGTTCGCACCGACGGACTCAAGCTCATTCTCGATGACGGATCCTGGGTTTGCTATCGCCTCAGCGGAACCGAGCCGGTAGTGCGCGTCTACTCCGAGGCTCGGCGGGCCGACCAGATTGAGCCTCTGCGCGAGGCAGCAAAGGACTGGGTATTGGAGTAGGTTCCCCTTGCGAGGAATTTGTTCGCGTGCAGGTGCAAACTTTCACGCTTCCCGCCGATCATAGATAACGGAGAATCCAGAGCGCTCAATGAATGCTTCACCCGATCAGGCGAGGGAGGGACTGTTTCGTCGCACTCGCGCCGCTGCCTTTGGCATGCGCAGACGCGTCGCCACCGCACTTGCGGTGCTGCTTGCCGTATTGCTCGCCTACCACGTCGTTTTTGGAAGCAACGGTGTGAACAATTATGAGCAGAAACGGGCTCAGGACCGCCAGCTTCAGCAGCAGATCAACACGCTGCAGAAGGAGAATGGCAACCTGACGGATCACGTGAAGCGGCTGAAGAGTGACCCTGATGCCATTGAGTTTGAGGCGCGCGAAAAGCTGCACTACGCCAAGCCCGGAGAAGTTATCTACACTCTTAACCAGCCGCAATCAACGCAGGACGCCACACCGGCGCCGTCCTCTGGTTCGAAGTAGCTCTCGCAAACTGAGGACGCTTGCAAGTACCTCGCGTGGGGTCTGATTTACCATCGCCGTATGGGCGTCACAGAGAACCTTGCTGAAAAAGCCTCTCTGCTTACAGCAAAAATTCAGGAATTGGGTAGCGTTCTCATTGCGTATTCCGGCGGGACCGACTCCGCATATCTCGCTTATGCCGCGTATCGAGTCCTCGGCGACAAAATGCTCGCCGTGATTGCGGATTCCGCGTCGCTGCCTCGTGCCGAGCTTGAGGCCGCGCTGAGTTTTACGGCGGCACACAGTGTTCCGACGCATGTGCTGCGAACTGGGGAGATGGAAAATCCCGCCTACACGCGCAACGATTCGCAGCGCTGCTTTCATTGCAAAGATGAGCTGTTCACGGTGATGGAAACAGCGCGCCGGGAACTCAAATTCGAGCATCTGGCTTATGGAATGAATGCCGACGACCGGGGCGATTTTCGGCCCGGTCAGAAAGCGGCCGCGCTGCACGAGGCCGTCGCGCCATTGGCTGAGGCGGGCCTTACCAAAGCCGAAATTCGGGAACTCGCCCGCGAGGCTGGATTGCGCATTTGGGACAAGCCGGCATCAGCGTGCCTGTCATCGCGCATTGAGTACGGTCGTCCGGTTACGGCGGAAAGCCTCAGGCAGATAGAGGAAGCTGAAGCAGGGCTGCATCGGCTGGGGTTTCGCCAGGTGCGGGTGCGTCACCACGGTGAGTTGGCCCGGATAGAGATTGCAAGGGCTGATCTGCCGCGCGCGCTCGACATAACGACGCTCGACGAGATCACATCAGCAGTGCGCGCTGCCGGGTTTCGCTATGTCACGCTCGACACGCAGGGTTACCGCTCCGGATCAATGAATGAGGTGCTGCCGGTGTCCGAGATTCTCACCAACGCGTAATCGCTCACTCCGCCGGATGCATTTCCGCGTCGCGGGGCGTGGCTTCTGCCACAGTATTGGTTTTCACCTGGGTCTTTGCGGTGTCAATAGTCGCTGGATCCGCAATTCCGGGCTCGTGCTGCTTCCGCGGATCAAAGATTCCATCCATTTGCGCATCAGGATGAAAGCGCCCATCGCCAATGTAGATGGCCAACATTCCGCCGGCGATTTCTGGATGAAGGATGGCGAGCGGCACCGCATATTTCTTCGTCTCGAGCAGACCTTCTAACACGCCATGCACAGCCGTGCTGCGATGGATGGATCCCGGAACCTGAGGAACCTCAAATGTTGTGAGCTCCAAATCGGGGTGCCGCTTCGCGTATTTCTCAAGCGAGTGGGCCGTCTGCTTCGGAGTCATGAACCCTGCATCTGAGACGAAATTGCGATGAATGGAATGCGGATAGTAGAAGTTCAGGATGCTTTCGGCGAAGTTCGCGCAATTCCTGAAGAAGAATTCATAGCGGCTGCGGTTCTGGCGGCCGTTCAGCGTCGCGATGAGCGCGTCGTCCTGCCCCGGAGTTGTTGGCAGCTCGAATCCGTAAATCTTGCGGTCGTATGATTCACCAACGAGCTGCGTCCAGTCTCCTGCGCGAATCTCCCTGCGGGGATCATCGGGAACGTAATTCAGCAGGTAGGTGCGGCGGTATTCGTCACGCAGGCGCGTGACCATGGAGCGATTGGCATTTTCAGGAATCTCGTCGGACTTTCCTACCGCGTAAAGATATGCGAGTAGCGGCATCGCCACCCAGTCATAACCATCGATGTGGTGATAGCGGCTGAGTACCACGCCCGTTTCTCCGGGATCGCAGCGGCGCAGAAGCACTGGAGTCTCGGCGCAGACATCGGACAAATAAATAGCGGCGTGGCCCAGAGGGTCCACCGTCCCAAGCTTGCCGTAGGGCTGCTCCAGCAAAAGCGCAACCTTGCCCGCATGGGCCAGCGGCGAACATGCCGCCGCAAACAGCGCCAGCAGGAGCGTGGCGCCGAATGTTCTTTGTATTCCTCTCCGATTTCGCATTGTTTCTGGCTCCAATGCCAACGTGTGAGTCAAAGAAGAAGCCAATCGAATCAGATGGTCAAATCCGAGGCGCGGAATGTGTGCGTCTACACCGTGTGAACACGGAATCTATTGAAAAGCCGCGATTTTTTCGCAAAAAATAGGAGCGAATGTTTCACACAAGTACAGCCAGAGCAACGATCATTGCGATGGCGGCTTCGCCGAGGGTGAGAGAGCGTCGAGCGGCGGAAAACCAGCCGATTTTTGCTATACTCATCGAAGGACAATCGCTCACCAAGTGCGGAAGTGGTGAAATGGCAGACACACCATCTTGAGGGGGTGGCGCCGAGAGGCATGGGGGTTCAAGTCCCCCCTTCCGCACCAAATGTCCGCCCAATTCCATAGGAAGTTTTGTGAGGGCGCGCAGCTCTCAGAAAAGTGATTTCATGATTTATCTCTTCGTTACCGTCCACATCATCGTAAGCGTGGTGCTCATCGGGATTATTCTGCTGCAGCAGAGCAAGAGCGCCGACCTCGCCGGGGCATTCGGCGGACAAGGTTCGCAGACTGCCTTTGGTCCCCGCTCCGCCGCCACCATTCTCACCAAGGTGACTGTCTGGTGTGCCGTGATCTTCATGATTACCTCCATCGGACTTACCATCATGATGCAGAAGAGCACCTCGCATCAGCACTCCGTCCTCGGTGGAACGCAGACGACGCAGAGCGTTCCGGCGAAGAAGTAGTTTCGCAGTTTTCAAGCACGAGGAGGCAGGTCGCATGACCTGCCTCTTTTCATTGAGGGGATGGACCCTATGGCAGCAACGGGCTTGGAACTCTGGCTGATTCGACACGGCGAAACCGCATGGAGCCTTTCCGGGGCGCACACCAGTCGCACCGATATTCCGCTGACAGACCGGGGCATGGAGCGCGCTCGCAAAATTCACGATTACCTTCAGGGCAAGTCCTTTTCCATGGTGCTTACGAGTCCGCTGCAGCGCGCGCGTGAGACCTGCCGTATCGCCGGCTTTGGAGACGTGGCGCAAATCGATGATGACTTGTGCGAGTGGGACTACGGTGCGTACGAAGGTCGCACGACAAAAGACATACAGAAGGAAGTCCCCGGATGGTCGGTATGGACCAGCCCCATCCTCGGCGGTGAAAACATCGACCAGGTGGCGGCGCGCGCCAACCGGGTTATTGCCCGCGCTGCAGCCACGGGCGGCCGCGTCGCGCTTTTCTCGCACGGCCATATTTTGCGAATTCTCGCCGCCTGTTGGATCCAATCGCCTCCCGTAACTGGAAGCCGCCTGGCTTTGAGCACCGGAGCGGTAAGCACGCTCGGCTATGAGCACGAAACCCGCGTCATCACCATGTGGAACCGCGAACTGGACTAAACTTCAACGCTTCTTCGAGCCTCGCTTTGAAGAGGCCCATCCCGCCTTCGTGGTTTGCCGCGAGCGCCCCAGCGCCAGCGCGTCTTCCGGAACATCTTCCGTAATGCAAGATCCAGCCGCCACGTAGGCGCCGTTGCCGATTGCCAGCGGAGCCACCAGTGTGGAGTCGCTGCCCACAAAAACGCCGTCGCCGATGAGAGTGCGATGTTTGTTTGCGCCGTCATAATTGCAGGTGATCACGCCCGCGCCCACATTGGTGTCTCTGCCCACCTCTACATCGCCCAAATAGGTCAGGTGGTTCGCCTTTGAACCGCTGCCCAGTTTCGCTTTCTTCGTCTCGACGAAGTTGCCCACATGCGCCCCCTCGCCAATGTCGCTCTCGGGCCGCAGGTGCGAGTAGGGCCCAATGAACGCACTATGAGAAATGCGCGAATCCGAAATGATGCACCCATGCCGCACGACCACGTGGTCCGCCAGCGTGGAGTTCTCGATGACCGAATACGAGCGCACGCGGCAGTCATCGCCGATTTTAGTCGCACCCAGTAGCTGAACGAAGGGCTCAATGACTGTGTCCTGCCCGATTTCAACGGTCGAATCAATCACAGTAGTCTCGGGGCGTAGAATCGTCACGCCTTGCGCCATCAATTTGCGCGCTGTTTCCATGCGCAGTTCGCGGTCCAGGTCCATCATTTCGGCAATGGTGTTTGCTCCCAGCACTTCGATGGGTGTCGCTGCTTCAAGCGCAACGACGCGGCGGCCCGACTTGACCAGAAACGCCGCGACGTCCGTGAGGTAGTATTCCCCGTGAGCATTGTCCGTCGTCAACTGATGGACGTGCGCAAACAAATCTGCGGACGTAAATGCGTATATTCCGGAATTGATCTCGCAAATACCCTGCTGTTCCGGGGTGAGCGCCTTCTGCTCGACAATCGCCTTCACCTCGGGGGAGCCTTCGCGCGCGCGCAACACGCGGCCATATCCCGTAGGGTCATCCGGCGCGGCTGTGAGAATCGTCATGGAGGCGCGCTGCTCAAGATGGAAATCCCGCAACTTTGCGATGGTTTCAGCCTTCAGCAACGGCACGTCGCCCGAGAGAATCAGCAGCGTGTCATAATCGCGGACCGCCGCTTCAGCTGTCTGGATCGCATGCCCGGTGCCGCGCTGCTCCGTCTGGTGGACGAAACGAACGCCGGTGTCTTTGACGGAGTTTTCGACGTGCGCCGCTTCGTGTCCAATGACCACAAAAATATCGCGAGGGGGGACAATCTGCGAGGCGCTCGCTATTACGTGCTTCAGTAGCGCCTTGCCGCCGATTTCGTGGAGCACTTTGGCGCGCTTTGACTTCAGCCGCGTGCCCTTGCCTGCAGCCATAATGACAATTGCTAGTCGCATAGCAACAGGTTACAGGGTTTCGTGACGCAAGTGCAGCGATGTGCCCGGCGCCCCTGCAAGCGCCGGGCATAGTTCATTATTGCTGCTGGCCCATTCGCTGACGCATTGCTGCGGGCATCGGAATCGTGATGTCCAGCGGATGCACTGGACCGAGATCCAGGCTCGTCAGCGGTGTTCCGTAATCCGCCTCGTGTCCCACCACCAGCACGGCCAGCTTCGATGGATCAACGTATTTGTCCGCCACACGTTTCAGGTCAGCCAGCGTTACGGCTTCAATTCCAGCGCGGTATTTTGTCAGGAAATCCGCCGGATAGCCGTAGAACTGAAGCTGCGTTTGCTGGGCCAGCAACTTGCTCTTGCTGTCGTAATGGAAGATGAACGAATTCAGCAGCTGGTCCTTTGCGCTGGCCAGCTCCGCCGCTGTGAAGGGTTTCGTTTTCAGCTCGCGAATTTCCTCCAGCATCGATTTTGTGGCCTGGACTGTGCTCTCGCTTTTGGTGGAAGCGGCGGTGTAGAACAAGCCCGGATGGTCGAACGATGCACCGTACGCGCCGAAAACCGAATATGCCAACCCCTGCTTCGTTCGCACATCCTGAAAGAGCCGCGAGCCGAAGCCGCCTGAGAATATTTCGTTCATCACGCTCAGCGCATAGTAGTCAGGATTGTTCCGCTCCGTTCCCAGCCCGACAATCCAGATGTTGCTCTGGTCCACGTCCGACTTGTTCACTGAATACACGCCCGGAGTCGGGCCTGGAAACTCAACCGTGGGCTTGGGCCACGCCGCACCACGCGGCATGTTTTCAAAAGCGGCCCGCAGCGTCTTCTCCATCGCCGCAGGATCAAAGTCCCCTTCAACCGCGACGATCATGTTGTTTGGCGTCAGCGATTTTGTGTGCCAGTCGTTCAGGTCGTTCAGTGTAATGCCCATCACCCCGGCAATCTCCGGCTGGCGCGCGTATGGGCTCTCCTTGCCATAAACCAGAATTGAAGCCTCGCGCTCGGCAATATCCGATGCGCGATCGTTGCGTCGCACGATCCCGGCAATTTCCTGTTGCTTGGCCAGCATCAGCATCTGCGGTTTGAATGCCGGATGCTCCAACAGGTCCACTGCGATTCCGAATACCTGGTCCTCGTCCCTTTTCAGGCATGACCATGAAACCGAGGTGGAATCCGAATTGCCATCGGTTTCAACCGAAGCCGCCTTCTGCGCCAGCAGATCATCAAGCTGGTCGCCGCTCTGGGTCGCGGTGCCGCTAGTGCGCCATGCCTGCCCATACAGATCGATCAGGCCGACTTTATTGGGCGAAACATCGCGCGAACCGCCGCGAATATTGATCGTGCCGTTGATGAATGGCAATTCGTGGTCAGGCTCCAGCAGAATCACCAATCCGTTCTTCAACTCGATTCGTATTGGCTGCTCCGGATGGAAGGCATGCAGCGCCGGGACCGGAATTTTCATCCACGGTTCCGGCGGTTGCACTTTCCGAATATCCGGCGGAATAACGACGGTTGTCTCCTGAGCTACTGCGACGCCGGAGAGACAGACAAAAGCGGCCGCGAGAAGGGAAGCACTGTGTTTGAATTTCACTTCGCACCTCCCTGAGCCGCGGGGGCAGTTTGCTTCGGAGCCGCGGCCGCCGGTCGCTGCGGGGCCTGAAACTCCGTCATTGCATAGGTGCAATTGCTGGTCACGAAAATTTGATTTGCCACGCGCCGAATATCCGCCTTTGTCACCGCATCGATCTTGTCCAATTGGTTAAATAGCTCTCGCCAATCGCCGTATCGCTGTTGGTAATATGCCAGTTGCTGCGCGATTCCCTCGTTATCCGCGAGTCCGCGCAGTAAATCGGCCCGTGCCCGCGTCTTGAACATCTCAAGTTCGGCGTCCGTTACATCCGTGGTCTTCAGCTTGTCGAGCTCCTTCTGAATCGCAATCTGCATTTCCTGCGGAGTGTGCCCCGCGTTCGGCACTGCGAAGAACGCAAACAGCCCGGGGAACTTGTCGCCGGGAAATCCACTGAACCCCTCTGCCACAGCCGCAATCTGCTGCTGCTCCACCAGCGAACGATACAGCCGGGAAGTTCGCCCATTGGAAAAAATGTCCTGAATCGCGTCGTACACGGCATCGTCCGGGCTGCGATAGTCCGGCTTATGGAAGCCCTCAAGAAATAAAGGCTGCGTCGGCTCCTTGATGATGACCGACTTCTCTCCGTTCTGGGGAGGCTCAACCGTCGTCATCGCCTCCGGTTTCGGCCCTGCAGGAATCGCGCCGAAGTACTTCTCCAGCATAGGAAGATCGGTTGGCTTCACATCGCCCACCACCGCGATCACGATGTTCGACGGAACATAGTATTTCTTGTGGAAGGCATCGGCTTCGGTCGCCGTAATCTGGCTCAGCTCGCTCATCCAGCCCACGCCCGGCCGCCCATAAGGATGCGCCACATACGCGGTCGCCAACATTTGCTCCGCCAGATAGCCGATTGGGTTTGAGTCAATCCGCATCCGCTTCTCTTCAATCACGACGTTGCGCTCGCGGTAGAACTGCCTCGGCACTGGATTCCCAATGCGATCGCTCTCCATAAAGGCCCAAAGTTGCAGCCGGTTCGAGGGCATGCTCCAGAAATACTGCGTCGCATCGAGGCTGGTCTGCGCATTCAATCCCGACGCGCCGTTGGCCTCGGCAATTTCGGTAAATTCATTCGGAATCACGTATTTATTCGCCGCCTGTTCTGCCGCTTCAAATTGCGCGTGCAGATCCTTCAGCTTTTCCGGACTCTGCCCCACGCGCTTGCGAAATTCGGTGTCATAGGCTGCGTATGCGGTCTCCACTTTCGCTAGCGCTACTTTTTCTGCCGCGTAGTTGGTGGTGCCGAGATCCTTCGTCCCCTTGAAGGCCAGGTGCTCGAACATGTGCGCCAGCCCCGACTCACCGCCAGGATCATTCGCATCGCCCGCGTCCACAATTGTGAAGTAAGAGAACACCGGCGCTTCGGGCCGTTCGCAAATGATCAGGGTCAGCCCGTTAGGAAGAACCTTGACGGTTACGCGCTTTTCAAAGCTGGCCAGCTCCTTCTGAACAAGGTTCTGCCCAAAGCAGGTGACCGCAATCACCACACAGCACGCCAGCGCGGCCAACCGCCCGGCGGAAGAGAATTTCATAGGGAACCTCTGAACTGAAGATGAAGTCGGTTGCATTCGCGTGCCGGAAATACAAAACGCGAATATACGATTGACGCTAAATCGCTGGTTTCACTGTGTCAAACGGGCTGCCGGCCCTGAAAAGGTTCCGAGCATGCGGCTGCGGCCAAAGTAGGCCATCCACCACACACCGATCAACGCCAGCATCGCGCAAAAGGCAGCGAGCCACAACAGAATCTGGCCCAGCGTGACGTTTGGATTGTTCGGAAGGGTCATTGCCCCCATTCCCGACCTCACCCGTGCGACGAGCACTCCCGCCGCCATAATCGCGAACACTACAAAATCCAGCAGTCCAAGGAAAATCATGGAATAACGCGCCCACGAATTGCGCCGGAACAGCCCCACAATGGTAAAGGTCGCGAGAATTACCAGCGCGAACAGCAAAACGTCCAGCGCGCCTGCGGCCACACGCACTGATGTAATGCGCGGGATTAGCGCCGAGTGCGCGATAAACAACGCAAACGCCGAGAATCCGGCAATCAGGAGGCCCACCATAGCCATCAGGCCGAGAACCACTGCCGCAACCGCCACGCCGGCGGATACCCGCTGCTCTTCGTGCATTGTTAGCTCACTCGACATACGCCATCAGCATACCGCTTTGGTGCGGTCGCAGCTATTTCCTTTGTGTCTGATGCAAAAAGTCGGCCAGATAGTTCTTCCAGACCGCAGCATGAGTGTGCGTGCCGTGACCGTAGGTCGCGTCGGATATTGGAATCAGGATGAACTTTGCGTGCGGCATTCTTTTTACGAGCGTCTGCGCTATGCCAAGCTCCGGCGGATTAATAAAGTCATCGGCGGAGTTGATCCAAAGCACGGGAGCAGTGATCGTGCTGAGCTTGGGTTCGGGATTGTAGTCGCGCGACGCGTCAAAGTAATAGAGGAAGTCATCGGCATCTGTGTGGGCGATGATCGAATCAGTCACGCGATCTATATACGACTCGGCTTCGGCGCGCGTCGGGTAATGCTTTTGCATTTGCAGTGGAGCCGAACCGGCGATGATGAGCATGTCCGCCGCGCCGCGCAGGCCTTCTACAGGCTCGGTTGTGTAGTTGCCATCGTTCCACGCCGGGTCCTTCCGGATCATCTGCATCGCCATGTATCTCCACATGCGATTCCGGCCCGCAATCTCAACCGGAAGGCAGGCAAAAGGCGCCAGCCCGTCGGAGAAATTTGGGTAAGTCTCCCCCCAGACGAAGGCCTGCATGCAGCCCATGGAGGTCCCCAGGATGAGCCTGAGATGATCCACGTGAAGGCCGTTGAGCAGCGTCGCATGTTGCAGGGCGACCATGTCGTCATAGTCATAGTGAGGGAACTTCATCCGCAGCCCATCGCTGGGCTTGCTGGATTCGCCGTGGCCGATGTCATCCGTAAGAATGATGAAAAATTTGTTGATGTCCAGCGGCTGGCCCGGGCCGAACAAAACATCAGAGAACACTGGGCTGAGCAGGTTGTAGGCGTTGCCTCCCGTCCCATGGAGCAGCAGCACGGCGTTATCGGTGTGCCCGGACGCGTCGCGATGAGGCTTGCCAAGAGTGAGGTAATGAAGCTTCAACTCAGGGATGGATTCGCCGCTGCGGAATTGAAAATTGTGAACAATGTAAGTGCCGTTCTGGACAGGCCAATGAGTTTTGGGAGGAGTGTAGTGATAGATACTCTGCGCTAAGGCCGTAACGGAGAAGAGAGCAGCGATTGCGAAATAGCTGAAGGCACGAATCACGAAATTCTCCTTTGCGAAACACCATCTTACGTTGATGCGCATTGCGTGAGCGGGAAGGGTTCAATGCTCACGCGAAGTTTGATAGAACGCACTCATCGCCTTGACCCACTCTACTGCACAACCGTATTCTGCCCGCGTGCCGATGAGCGATAACGCAGCCGCTGCTAAATTTCCGAAACCGCTTCTGCGCCGGACCGCCGTTCTTGGAGCAGGAGCCATGGGCTCGCGCATCGCCGCTCACCTGGCCAACGCAGGAGTACCCGTTCTCCTGCTTGATCTGGCGCAGCCTGGGCCTGAGCCGTCGCTCGCCGCCAAAGCCATCGCTGCGCTGCTCAAGGCGAAGCCAGCGGCGTTCTACGATCCTGCATCCGCTGCGCTCATCACCGCGGGGGACCTCGACCGCGACCTGCCCCAACTCGCGACATGCGACTGGATCATCGAAGCCGTGTCCGAGAACCTCGCCATCAAGCAAGCGCTGCTCGAAAAAATCCAGCCGCACCTCAGCGCCGCGGCCATCGTCACCACCAACACCAGCGGGCTGCCTATCGCGGCAATCGCCGAGAAAACTCCGCCCGAATTTCGCCGCCGCTGGTTCGGCACACACTTCTTCAATCCGCCTCGATATATGCGGCTAGTGGAAATCATTCCGACTCTGCAGACCGACTCCGCGCTTACCGATGCCATTGCTGACTTTGCAGATCGCCGCCTCGGCAAAACCGTTGTCTTCGCGCGAGACACGCCTAACTTCATCGCCAACCGCATCGGAGTCTTCTCCATGCTCACGGCGCTGCGGCTCATGCAGGAACAGGGCCTGAGCATCGAGGAAGTGGACGCGCTCACCGGCTCAGTGATCGGATGGCCGCGTACTGGGACGTTTCGCCTTGCCGATATGGTGGGCATCGACGTGCTTGCCCACGTCGCGAAAAATTTCGCTGCTTCGCGCTCGGAAGATGCCTCGGCCACGCAGCTCCCGCCATTTCTCGAAACCATGCTCCAAAACCGCTGGTTCGGCGACAAAGCCGGGCAAGGTTTCTATAAAAAAGATCCGGCGGACCCGAAAAACCGTCTCGCTCTCGATTGGCGCACGCTGGAGTACCGCCCAGCGCAGCGGCCCAAATTTCCGTCCATCGAAATGGCGAAGAACGCCGCGTCGCTTGGTGAGCGGCTGCGCCTCATCCTCGCTGCCGACCCGAAGAAGGACAAAGCCGCTTCTTTTCTCATTCCGCTGTTCACCGGCATCTGGAGCTACGCCGCGCAAATTCAGCCGGAGATCGCCGACTCGCCCGCCGACGTCGATCGGGCCATGCAGGCCGGCTTCAACTGGGAACTTGGTCCGTTCGCCATGGCCGCCGCGGTTGGGAAAGGCGCGCCGCTTCCGAACGCCGCACCATCGCTTCTCCACCGCGCCAAGTTAGTCCGCAAAAATCCCGGCTGCTCGCTCTTCGATACTGGCGATGGCATCGCGCTGCTCGAGCTGCATTCACTCAAAAATGCCATCGGAGACGACATCGTCTCTCTCGTCACGCAAACGCTCGCGTCCGATGGTGACGCGGTCCGCAATTTTCGCGGATTCGTCATCGGCTCGCAAGCGAGCGATTTTTCCGTCGGCGCCAACCTCATGCAATTGCTGCTCGCCATGCAGGAGGGCGACTGGGATGAGGTGAATCTCGCCATCCGTGCCTTTCAGCGCATGACCGCCGCAGTAAAGTTCTGCCCGCGCCCGGTTGTGCTTGCTCCGTTTAACCTCTGCCTCGGCGGCGGAGTCGAAATCTCGCTTCACGCAGCACGCCGCCATCCACACGCTGAGCTATATATGGGGCTGGTCGAAAGCGGAGTCGGACTTATTCCCGCTGGAGGTGGCACAAAAGAGATGGCCTTCCGCGCCACTGATGCAGCATGCGTAACGTCGAATCTCGATCCCACGGCCAATGCGGCAAAGTTCGCGCGTTCAACCGACTTTCAGCACGCGCTTCGGCAGCGATTCGAGACGATGGCCCTCGCCAAAGTTTCAACGTCTGCCGCGGAAGCCCGCTCGCTAGGGTTTCTCAGCCCCTCAGACAGCATCACCATGAACCGCGACGGGCTGTTCGACGACGCGCGTGCCACGGCCATTGCGCTTGCCGAAGGCGGGTATGCTCCGCCCGCGCCCCGCTCCATTCCCGCCGCGGGAGAAGCCGCTCTCGCAAATCTCAAACTCGGCATTCACCTCATGCGACAGGCCGAATACATCAGCGACCACGATGCGAAAATCGCTGCGCACATCGCCCGCGTTCTTTGCGGAGGGGCCCTCACTCCCGGCACCCCGGTCACAGAGCAGGCGCTGCTCGACCTCGAGCGAGAGGCGTTTCTCTCTCTGTGCGGAGAGCCCAAAACACAGGAGCGTATTGCCTTCACGCTCAAGACAGGGAAGCCCCTGAGGAACTAAGCAAAACCATGGCAGAGATGTAAACTCAATTCCCGGGGAAGACTCTTCGTGAAGCGCCGCATTGTTCTCATTGCAGTTTGTGCGCTGGCCTGTATTGCAGCAGTCGCGCAAACAGCATTTTCGCCGCAGCCGCAGTCTGAGCAGGATGAAGCCGGCGTTGCTTCCGTCCCCGGCAATCCTGGTGTTCACTATCAAATCCGCTTGTTGCCCATCTCTTCATTTCCCCAGCTGCCGGCAGAAGTCGCGGCGCAGCTAAGCCACAAGGGCTGCATGATTCCGCAAACATTCGAAGCTCACGAGCCGGAAAACGTCATCACGGGATCGTTCCAGAAACGAGGCAGCGCCGACTGGGCCGCGCTCTGCTCCATAAAAGGAGTCACCACTCTTTACGTCTTCTTCCAATCGGATTTCTCTCATCCAATCGCGCTGCGCAGCCAGCCTGATACCAAGTGGCTTGGGATCGAATGGTCTGAGGACTACGGGTCGGCGTGGGGAATCTCGATCACACCTCAGGCAGTAATGCCCCGCTCAGATCAGGCAGACCACGACGGCATTGAGGACTCATACGTCGGCCAATCCAGCGTTGTCCATTATTTCCAAAGCGGCCAATGGACGACCCTCGACGGCGGCCAGTAGCATCAACTCGGAGTCGTAATGCCCATGTCCGGAATCTTCATCGTCGCCGCTGTTCGCACCGCTGTAGGCAAAGCGCCACGAGGAGCGCTTTCCGCCACTCGTCCCGATGATCTCGCTGCTGCTGCAATTCGCGCTGCGATCGATCGCCTCCCACAGCTCGACGCAACCCAAATCGACGATGTGATTCTCGGCTGCGCCATGCCCGAGGGCGAGCAGGGGCTGAACGTGGCCCGCATTGCCGCCATGCGCGCAGGTCTTCCCGCATCTGCGTCCGCCATGACAGTGAACCGCTTCTGCTCTTCAGGCCTCCAGGCCATCGCGCTCGCGGCGGACGCGATTCATGCGGGCCGCGCCAACGTCGTCGTCGCGGGAGGAACGGAATCCATGAGCATGGTTCCCATGGAGGGGAACAAGTTCAGCGCAAACCCGTGGCTCGTGGATCACCACCCTGACGTGTATCTTTCTATGGGCCTTACTGCTGAAAACGTTGCGCGCAAATACGGCATTACCCGCGAGCAGGCCGATGAGTTCGCGCTCGCCAGCCACCACAAGGCGCTCGCCGCGATCCAGTCTGGAAAATTCAACGAAGAGATAGCGCCCGTCGCAACTGCGAACGGTGAATTCAAAACCGACGAAGGCCCGCGCGCTGACACTTCCGCTGGAGCCCTGGCCAAGCTCAAGCCCGCATTTCACGCCAAGGGAACCGTCACTGCCGGCAACTCATCGCAAACTTCCGATGGAGCCGCAGCGGCAATCCTCATCTCAGAGCAGCGTGCAAGGGAACTGAACATCCAGCCCATCGCCCGCTTCGTGAGCTTCGCAACCGCCGGAGTCGCACCCGAGATCATGGGCATCGGCCCGGTCGAAGCCATTCCGAAGGCGCTCAAACTCGCCGGGCTCACGCTCGACCAGATTGATTTGATCGAACTGAACGAGGCCTTCGCGGCGCAGGCGCTCGCAGTCATCCAGCAGGCCGGTCTCGATCCTGCCAAAATCAACGTCAACGGCGGCGCCATCGCATTGGGCCATCCATTAGGCTGCACCGGAGCCAAACTCACCGCGACCATCCTGCACGAACTCAAACGCCGCAAGCTCCGCCACGGACTCGTCACCATGTGCGTTGGGGGCGGAATGGGCGCCGCGGGAGTGGTGGAGAATTTGAAATAGCGAAAGCTCAGGTAACATTGCATCCATTACGTTAGACCTATGATGACCGGCGCCAGCTTCCTCCTCAATCCGACCGACCCCGCCAGCGTCTTCATCCCCGAGGACTTCACCGAGGAGCAGCGGCAGATCGCGTCAACCGCTGCCGACTTCGTCACGAATGAAGTTCTCCCCGCAACCGCCGACATCGAGGCGAAGAACTTCGCCGTCACTCGTGCTCTGCTCAAGAAAGCCGGGGACCTCGGCCTCATGGCCGTCGATGTCCCCGAAGCCTACGGCGGCCTCGCCATGGATAAGGTGACATCCGCCATTGTCGCCGACAGCATTTCCAAGCTGGCCAGCTTCAGCGTGGCCTTCAGTGCGCACACCGGCATCGGAACCCTCCCCATCATCTGGTACGGAACCGAATCGCAGAAGCAGAAATACCTGCCCCGGCTCGCCTCCGGCGAATGGCTCGCCGCTTACGCGCTCTCCGAAGCCACCAGCGGCTCCGACGCGATGAACATCCGCACTCGCGCCATGAAAAACGGCGACCATTATGTCCTCAACGGCGAAAAAATGTGGATCACTAACGCCGGATTTGCTGACCTCTTCACTGTCTTCGCAAAAATCGCTGAGCGGGATTCGTCCGGGGCCGAACCCGATCTGTCCAAAGCGAAAATGTCCGCCTTCCTCATCGAGCGCAACACGCCCGGGCTGTCGATTGGGGCCGAAGAGCACAAGCTTGGCATTCGCGGATCATCCACCTGCCCGCTCATTCTGAATGACTGCCGCGTCCCGCTTGAAAACCTCCTCGGCGAGGAAGGCAAGGGCCACCACATCGCCTTCAACATCCTCAACATCGGTCGATTTAAACTTGGAGCGGCCTGCGTGGGTGGGGCGCGCACCGCGCTCGCCAACGCCATTCAGTACGCGCGCGATCGTAAGGCCTTTGGAAAATCCATTACCGAGTTCGGCCTCATCCGGCAGAAGATCGCCGATTCCGCCGCCCGCATCTATGCCGCGCAATCCATGACCTACCGCACCATCGGTGCCATTGACGCCGCACTCAGCCAGATCCCGGAATCCTCAGCCCACGACTCAAAAGAAATCCAGAAGCGCATCGAGGAGTATGCCATTGAGTGCTCCATCCTGAAGGTCTGCGGCAGCGAAATGCTCGACTCCGTAGTCGATCACGGCTTACAAATCTATGGCGGATACGGCTACGTTGAGGAGTATCCGGCCGAGCGCGCCTACCGCGACTCGCGCATCAATCGCATATTCGAGGGCACCAACGAGATCAATCGCCTCATCATCTCCGGCTTCGTCATGAAGCGCGCGATGACCGGCCAGCTCCCGCTGCTGCCGGCCATCAAAAGCCTGATGGACGAACTGCTCGCGCCGTCGTCATTTCCCGCCGCTCAGAACTCTGACGATCCTCTAGCGCGCGAGGACAAGCTGCTCGCCTCGGCAAAGAAGCTGTTCCTTTTCGCCGCAGGAGCAGCCAGCCGAAAGTACCTCAACGCCCTGGCCGACCAGCAGGAGATCATGGCCGCGCTTGCCGATATGGTCCTCGAAATCTATGCGCTCGACTCGGCGCTCGCCCGCGCCCGCAAACTCTCCGCAAGCAATGCGCCTCAAGCCCAACTCGCCCTCCAAATGACACAGCTTTATGCCGCCAGCTCTTGGCCCACCATTGCGAATTCAGCCCGCCAGGTCATTGCCGCCGTAGCTGAGGGAGACGCCCTCCGCACCCAGTTGGCTATCCTGCGCCGCCTGGAGAAGCATGAGCCGGCCAACTCATTCGCCCTCAGCCGCGCCGTCGCCCAGGCCGCGATCACCCAGGGGCGATACCCGCTCTGACCCCCTTAAGAAGCTCAATTCACACAAAACAGCAGCAGTTTTCATGCTTTTCCAGCGCAACAAAACCTCCGGGGGCAGCGTCTATATGTCCACGCTTCCTTTTCAGGGGATTCCATGCGTAGTTATGGGCTCAGTTCCGCCGGTTCAGCTTCGGCAATCGCTCTCGCGGAGCCGACCAGCGCCCTTTTCGGAATCCTTGACACCCCCAGTGTCTTCGCGTGCAAACTACCAGTTCACGGTTCCCGACGTCCCCCACGTTCTATATTGATGATTGGCTTGAACTACTTACCGGTGAGCCGTTGTGGCTCCGCGGGGAACTCCGCGGACCAGTCTCAACCCACCATCTGTCAGTCAATTCACGTCGTAACGCGTCGCCAGAACGCGCTCTGCTCCGGTTCGGTTCGTCCGCGCCGGGTTCACGTTCTCTCCACCCGCAAGTTTCAGTCGCTTGAATTTGTTCAGGATGGCCATGATTTCCAAAATCTTTCGCTCCATCGTCACCGTCGCCACTGCATCTGCGCTCGTTAGCATCGCAGCTGCGCCCCAGCTTCACGCTCAGGTCAACTCGTCGCTCGTCACCAACCGGCTCACGCAGGTCGTCGATGAGAACTCCCGCGTCACGCTCCGGGGAACCGTCAGCCCCATGGCCAATGCTGCGAATGACCGGGGCGCAGTGCCCGATAGCATGCCGCTTGACCATATACAGGTGGTGCTCAATCGCAGCGCCTCGCAGGAAGCAGCTCTGAAGCAGCTGATCCAGCAGCAGCACACGCCCGGCTCGCCCAGTTATCACAAGTGGCTCACACCGGCGCAGTTCGGCGCGCAATTCGGCCCGTCAGACCAGGACGTTGCCACTCTCGGAGCATGGTTCCAGTCGCAGGGATTCAACATACAGAAGGTGAATGCCGGCAAGCAGACGATGGTCATCTCCGGCAACGCGGCGCAGTTCCGCAGTGCATTCCATGCAGAGATTCACAAGTACATGGTCAATGGCGAAACTCATTACGCCAACGCCACCAACCCGCAAATTCCCACCGCGCTCGCGCCCGTCTTCGGCGGATTCACATCTCTGAACAACTTCCGCCCCCACTCCTACGCGCATGTTCTCGGCCACGCCACTTACGATCCGAAGACAGGACACGCCACTCCGCAGTGGACCTACGGCAACAGCAGCGGTGAGTCATTCGTCCTGGCGCCAGGCGATTTCGCCAAACAATACGACCTGCCAAGCACCCTCGACGGAACCGGCGAAACAATCGCCGTTATCAACGAGTCCAATATTGACATTTCGCTGGTCAATTCTTTCCGCAGTCTCTTCAATTTGCCCAACAATCCACCGCAGGTCATACTCGCCGGTAATGACCCCGGCATTGACGGTATCAACGATCCCGACGGCCCGAACTATGCGTCCGGCGAGGCCTATCTCGACGTGGAATGGGCTGGAGCCGTTGCGCCTAAGGCCACAGTTGATCTCGTGATCGCGGGTGACACCGCTCTGGAATCTGGCGTAGTTCTCGCCGCCGAGCACGCCATCTACACCAATCTCGCTCCCGTCATGTCCCTCAGCTTTGGCATGTGCGAGCAGAACCTCGGCAGCAGCAATGCCTTTCTCAACGATCTCTACGAGCAGGCCGCGGCCCAGGGCATCACCGTCGTGGTAGCCACAGGCGATTCTGGAGCGGCGGGTTGCGACAACGACAATACCGAGGAGTATGCCACTGGCGGCCTCGCTGTGAGCGGCTACGCATCCACGCCATACAACGTTGCTGTCGGCGGCACTGATTTCTTCTACAGCGACTACGCAACCGGCGCAGCCAGCATCACGAATTACTGGTCTACCACGACCTCGCAGAACCCCTCAACCTCGCTGATGGGGTACGTTCCTGAGCAGCCCTGGAACGACAGCCAGTTTGGTTTGAACGCCGTCAACTATTACCAGGCCACCCAGCAGACAACAATTGCAGGCGGGGGCGGCGGAGCAAGCACCTGCGCCACCGGTACCGTCAACACGAGCAACGGCTCCTTCAGCGCCTGCACTGCGGGCTATGCCAAGCCTGCTTGGCAAACCGGCTTCGGCGACACCCATCGTGACATTCCCGACGTTTCGCTCTTTGCTGCGATCGGGCTCAACTACAGTTATTACCCCACATGCGCCGCCGATGGTGACTGCCAGGCGGCCTCCGGCAGCAACCTGATCCAGATCACCGGCGTCGGCGGCACGTCCGCTTCGGCCCCGTCCTTTGCCGGCATTATGGCGCTGGTCAATCAGAAGTACGGCCGCCAGGGGCAGGCCGACACTGTGCTCTATGCGCTGGCCACACAGTTCCCGGCAGCCTTCCACGACATCACCAACGGCAGCAATTCGGAACCCTGCTCTTTCTCGACAACTGCGTCTAGCAATACACCGAACTGCATCAGCGTGACGAGTCCGATCACCCTCAGCGCTTCAGGCATCACGGAAGGCGCTCTCGGCACCGGCACTACGCCCGAGTACAGCGCCAAGACCGGATATGACCTCGCAACCGGACTCGGCAGCGTCGATGCTGCGACAATGATCAACGACTGGGGCAGCGTGAAGTTCGCCACTTCTACGGTCGCTCTCACGTCGCCGTCGGCGGGAGCGAACTTCACCCACGGCCAGTCGGTCACCTTTACGGGAACCGTCACCGGCACTACGCCGACCGGCAACGTGGCTATCGAAACCGACAGCGCCGGCCAGGCGGGCCAGGGCTTGCCTGGGCTGCTTAACGGAACCCCCAGCGTCCTCACCCTGAACGGCGGTGCCTTCAGCGGATCGCTCAGCACGCTGCCCGGCGGCACCTACAATGTCTGGGCCAGCTACGGAGGCGATTCCAAGAACGCCGCGGCCGAGTCGACGCCATTCCTGATCACCGTCGCTCCCGAAGCCAGCGGCATCGCCTTCAACCTGCT
>DASZAG010000045.1:0-34132 GCA_035945555.1 Acidobacteriaceae bacterium | reverse complement strand
CGTGAGCACATCGGCGGGGTTCTTAACATGCGTCCACGCAATCTCCGCCACATGCAACAGACCATCCACACCGCCAATGTCCACGAACGCACCGTAGTCAGCCAGGCTGCGCACCGTGCCCGTCACCAAGTCGCCTTCATTCAATTGTCCGTAGCGCTGCTCACGCGACGACCGCGCCTCTTCCTCAAGCACGGCGCGCCGATCCACCACCACGTCTTCATCCGCAACATCCAGCTTGATGATGCGGCAGACTATCTCTTGCTCGACCAGCTTCTCCATCTCCGCTGCGTCATGCGCGCCGCTGCGCGACGCCGGCATAAAAGCGCGGACGCCAACATCCACGCTCAGTCCGCCCTTTACCACCGCAGTCACACGGCCCGGAATCGCCGACTTTTCAGTGAACGCCCGCTCCAGCGACGCCCAGTCCTTCGGCTGCGCAACTTTGAAGCGCGACAGCGAGTAATAGCCCTCCTCGTTGCGCCCCTTTACGGACACGTGCACGCGATCACCAGGATGCAGAGGCTCGCTCTCCGAAGCAGGCAGCACGCCTTCCACCTTGAACCCTATGTCGACGAACACCTGCTCCGGAGTAACGGCGACAACAACGCCTTCGATCTGCTTACCGCTCTGTTCAGGCTCGCGCTTGTGCGCACGCTCATATTCTGCAAAGAGCTGGTCAAAGGACTCGCTGGTCTGGTTCTGAACGTCAGGGCTGGACTGTGTATCGTGAGCTTCTGGATTCGACATGAGAATATGGATTCATTCTTTCACACGGCAACGCGACCGGTCATGCCGCTGGAGCGATCAGTTCCCCGCCTGCTCTTCCACCAGTTCGACTTCTTCGCTGGGAACAATGCCTAGCTCAATGTAGACCGGCCGCATGTGCGCGCGAATCCTCTTGATTCGCGATGTAAAAAGCGCTGCGCCCACTATGCAGCAGCTTCCAGTCAGCATTACCGTTCGCGGCGCGCCAATCCAATGCGCCAGCGCCCCCGCCAGCAGGCTTCCCCATGGGGCCATTCCTACAAAAGCCGCCGTGTAGTAGCTCATCACCCGGCCGCGCTTGTCCTCCGGAACCAGCGTCTGGATGATCGTGTTGCTCGCCGTCAGCCCCTGCAGCATTCCAAAGCCGACCACCACCATCAGCGCCAGCGACACCCAGGTGACGCGCGAAAAACCAAAACACACAAGCCCCGCCCCGAACATCGCCGCCGATATCGGCAACATCTTCAGCAGGCCGCGCACAGACTTGCGCATCACCAGCGACAACGCGGAAGCCAGCGCGCCTACTCCCGCTGCGCCCATCAGAAAACCAAGCAGATGTGGACCGCCATGCAGTATCTTTGCCGCGAAAATCGGCATGAGCACTACATAGGGCATTCCCATAAGGCTCACCAGCGCGAACAGCAGCAGAATTGCCCTCACCGGAACAAAGCTGGACACATACTCCCAGCCCTCGCGCAACTGCCCTACCATGGAAGCCGTCGCACGCTTCACATCCCCAACATGAACCCTCATCAGCGCGAGCGAAATGATCACCGCGATATAACTCACGCCGTCAATCAGGAAGCACCAGCCCTCATTCGTCGCAGCAATCACAATGCCCGCCAGCGACGGCCCCAGCAGCCGCGCCAGGTTCACCATCGACGAGTTAATGGCAATCGCGTTCGATAAATCCTCTCGTCCCTCAACCATTTGCGACATGAAGGCCTGCCGCCCCGGCATATCAAATGCGTTGATAAATCCCTGGAACGCGCTGAGCACAAGAATTTCGTCAATCGTAATCAGGTGCGTGAGCGTAAGCACAGCCAGCGCCAATGACTGCACCATGGCGAGCGACTGAGTCCACAGCAGCACCGTGCGCCTGTTAAGTCGGTCAACAAGAACGCCCGCGAACGGCGCCAGCAAAAACGTGGGAATCTGTCCCACAAATGTCACTGTGCCGAGCAGCAGCGCCGATTGCGTCAGCCGATACACAAGCCACGCCGTCGCGATGCGGGTCATCCACGTACCAATCAGCGATATGCTCTGCCCGCCAAAAAACAGCCGGAAGTTCCTGTGGCGTAGCGCGCGCCACGCATGCGAGAAGTCGCCGCGTGGTGGCTCTCCATTGGGTTGATCTGTGAAGTCCCGCGGAGGGTTCGTTGCCATTCTGTCTACTTACTCAGTTTGGATGCGGCAGCTTCAGAATCGCTCCACAATCCAATTCCGGCAATCAGCTCAAATTCTTCTTCAGGAATTCCAGCGACCGCTCCCGCGCCAGCTTTGCGGACGCCGCATCGTAGGAGGCCCGCACATCGCAATTGAATCCATGACCCGCGTCATACAGATGGATCGGCACTTCCGGGTGGGGCTGCCTGATCTTCTCAACCGCCTCTTGCGGAATGTGCTGGTCTTTCTTGCCAAAGTGCAACATCACAGGGCAGTGCAGTTGCTCCGACGCATGCTGCGGAATCTGTCCGCCGTAGTAAGCAACGGCCGCATCCACTTTGAATCGAACCGCGGCAGTCCAAGCAATGGATCCACCCAGGCAATATCCAATAATCCCCGTCTTCTTGCCGCCCTGGCTGCGCGCATAGTCGATCGCTGCTGCGGTATCGCGCAGCATGTCGCCCATCTTTATCCGTCCATAAAAAAGCCGCGCCCGCTGCGCGTCTTCGCCCTCATATTTCAGCTCCACGCCGCGCTCGGCGCGATCAAACAGCGCTGGCGCAACCGCAAGAAATCCATCACGCGCATAGCCGTCCGCGACTGACCGAATATGGGCGTTCACTCCAAATATCTCCTGGACTACCACCAACCCGGCAATCGGATCGCTCTCCGGCTTTGCAACATAAGCATCAAGTTCGTGCCCGTCGTCGGCTTTCAGCTTCACACGCTCAGACTTCACCAGCGCACCCTCCTTCGTTTTGGTTCACTGCTTTTTTGGGATGCTTTGTCGCTCGAGGCTTCCGGCCCACTTCAGAAAGTTGATCAGGTTCCACTTTTCGCGCCAGGTAAACCGCAGCATGTCCGCTCCCGTAATATTGTCGGCCTTCATGCCGGAATAGGTTTCAACTCGCCACTTTAGATACTCGCTTCGCCACGGGCGGAAACGATGGCCGCTGGTCGCATTCCATAAAAATCGAATCGTCGAGAGCATCGAGACAAGTATAGAAGCACAGAGTTGCTCTCATCGAACTCGCTCTTCCGCTCCCCAATTCAAGGAAACCTCGAAGGCCGCGAGGAGCGTCCAACCCATTATCGGCGACCCGCCTTGAGGAGATTTCTGTGACCGATGCATCCGACGTACTCGTGGAACGCTTGATTGCCTGGGGGGTTGACACAGTCTTCGGACTGCCCGGCGATGGCATCAACGGGGTGTTCGAAGCCCTGCGTAAGCAGAAGGAAAAAATCCGCTTCATCCATGTCCGGCATGAAGAGGCCGCAGCATTCATGGCCTGCGCCTACGCAAAATTCACCGGACGTCTCGGTGTTTGCATCGCAACGTCAGGCCCCGGTGGAATTCATTTGCTGAACGGGCTCTACGATGCAAAATTGGACCATCAGCCGGTGCTTGCCATTACCGGCTTACAACATAGCGACCTCATCGGCACCTTCACCCAGCAGGATGTCGAGCTGGACAAATTGTTCGTCGACGTCGCCGCATACAACAATCGCGTGATGAACGGCGCGCACATGGAATCGGTCGCCGATCTTGCCATCAGAACCGCGCTCACTCAGCGCGGAGTCGCCCACATCACCATCCCTGTCGATGTGCAGGTGCAGGCTGCGAAGACAGGCCGCACACCGCGAAACCCCGTGCACCACACATCGGCGGTTCCGGCCTATTTTGAACAACTGCCCTCGCGCGTAGAAATGGAGCACGCGGCGGACATCCTCAACCGCGGCAAACGAATTGTCATCCTCGCCGGTCAGGGCGCGCTCGGCGCTACTGATGAATTGGAGATGCTCGCCGAGAAACTCGGCGCGCCCATCATCAAGCCGCTGCTTGGCAAAGCCGCCGTTCCTGACGACAGCCCCTTCACAACTGGAGGAATCGGCCTTCTTGGCACCGAGCCCTCGCAGGACGCGCTCGAAGACTGCGACACATTATTTATGGTGGGCACATCATTCCCTTACATCGAATTCCTGCCCGAACCTGGCGCAGTCAAATGTGTCCAGATCGACATTAACCCGCAGCGTATCAGCCTTCGTTATCCCGCTGATGTTGGCCTGGTTGGCGACTCAAAGAACTGCCTGCGTGCGCTGCTCCCCATGCTTCACCAGCACAAGAAGGGCTTCCTTGAGAAAGCGCAGCGCGCGAAAGCTGATTGGGAAAAGCTGATGGAAGAACGCGGCACCTGGACCGACAAGCCCCTGAAGCCGCAGGTAGTCGGCTGGGAACTGGGCAAGCGCATTCCATCCAACGCCATCGTCACCTCTGACTCTGGAACCATCACCACCTGGTGGGCGCGCTATGTCCCAGCCCTTCGCGGGCAAATGCATAGCTGCTCAGGAAACCTCGCGACCATGGCGTGCGGTCTTCCTTACGCCATTGCGGCAGCCGTCGCTTATCCCGATCGTCCCGTCTACTGCATCATCGGCGACGGCGGACTCAGCATGCTCATGGGCGAACTCATTACCATCGCCGCCTACAAGCTCAACATCAAAATCATGCTCATCAAGAACAACACGTTGGGCCAGATCAAGTGGGAGCAGATGGTCTTCCTCGGCAATCCCGAATATGCGTGCGACCTCTATCCGGCCGACTTTGTCGCCATTGCCCGCGGCGCCGGAATCGACGCCATCAAGATTGATGATCCCGCACATTGCGCCGCACAACTTGACGGAGTTGTGGGCCGCAGCGAGCCGGTGCTTATCGAGGCCTGCGTCGACCAGTACACGCCACCAATGCCGGCGAAGGTAAAAGCATCGCAAGCAGCCAAATTTGCCGAGGCGCTGGTTCGCGGAGAGCCGAATCGCTCAAAAATTATTCTGACAAATGCTCACGAGAAAGTGCGCGAGCTCATCTAGTTGCACCAGCCTTCATTGTCAGAAAGAAGGATACTCGCATGGCTTTCTCCGAAGCTCCGGTGAAGGAGGTTAGCGTGATGGCGTATACCATCCCGACGGACGCTCCGGAAGCGGACGGCACCTTTGCCTGGAACTCCACCACACTTGTGGTCGCTCACATCACAGCCGGCGGCCACACCGGCCTCGGCTACACCTACGGCAACGCAGCCATCGTCCCAGTGGCGCAGCACATTGCAGCGAAGTCTCTCACTGGGCAGTCTCCGTTTAATATTCCGCGCCTGCATCAGGCAATGATTCACACGGTACGCAACGACGGCAGTCGTGGAATAGCATCCATGGCCATCTCCGCACTCGACGTAGGGCTGTGGGATCTCAAAGCCCGGTTGCTCGGCTGCCCAGTCGTCGAACTCTTGGGCAGCGCGCAGCAGAGGGTCGCAGCATACGGAAGCGGCGGGTTCACTTCTTACTCAAACATGCAGCTTGCACGGCAGCTTTCCGGGTGGGCCAGAGAGGGATTGAAGCGCGTGAAGATGAAGATCGGCTCAAATCCTGTCGCAGATCCTGAACGCGTTACCGTTGCCCGCGAAGCCATAGGTCACGAGGTCGCACTTTTTGTGGATGCGAACGGGACCTACACCGTGAAGCAGGCGCTGGCGCTCGCAGATCGCTTCGCAGATTTCGGCGTGACCTGGTTCGAAGAGCCCGTCAGCTCCGATCATCTGGACGACCTGCGGCTCCTGCGTGAGCGCGTGCCAATCGGCATGGATGTTGCCGCCGGTGAATATGGCTACGATCCGTTCTACTTTCGGCGCATGCTGGAAGCCCGTGCCGTTGACGTGCTCCAGTTGGACGCGACCCGATGCAAAGGCTATACCGGTTTTCTGCAAGGAGCTGCTATAGCTGCGTCCTTCGGCCGGCCACTTTCAGCCCATTGCGCGCCCACTCTGCACGCGCACGTCGCCTGCGCCGTTCCGCACCTTGAGCACGTGGAATACTTCCACGATCACGCCCGCATCGAGCAGATGCTCTTTGACGGACACATCACCGCGAAGGACGGATTTCTCGAGCCGGACCGCTCTGCTCCCGGACTCGGACTCACCCTGAAGCAAAAAGATGCGAAGCGCCTCGCGGCGTGACAACAGGAGCCGCATGAGCTTCATCCTGACAGACGAATTGGAACGCATAGGTCGGCGCACCCTGCCTGTGCCCGCAAGCGACGCACTCGCCACCACTCTCGAGCACGTCCGCAAGGGATGTTTCCAGCGCAGCCTCTGCCTCATCGTCGCCACCACCAGCATCGCCAGCGGGCTCGAAGTAGGCTACGAGCACTACAAGGGCAGCTACAGTAACCCAGTCATGTACACGCCCGTCATACTGAGCGGCGTTCTCGCCGGAACCGCAATTGCCGGCATCTTCAGCCGCTGGGGCGCGCGCGTTGCCTTGCGTACCACTAGCCTGCTCACGCTCGCCGATGGCATCATCGGCTTCTACTTCCATATTCGCGGCATCGCGCGGAAGCCCGGGGGCTGGCGTCTGCCGATCACCAACATTGTGATGGGACCGCCCATCTTTGCTCCGCTGCTCTTTGGCACCAGCGCCTATCTCGGCCTCATGGCCTCTTATCTGCGCCGCGAAGAGGAGTTGCACAGCTCCGAGGAGCGAGCGCACGAAGTCATCGATGCAGTGACGCCACAAAAACCCGATTGGCGGGAAGACCTGCGCTACGGCCGGTTCCAGAGGCATCTCTCCGCTGTCACCTTGTGCTGGGCCTTCTTTAGCGGATTCGAGGCCTGGTACTCGCATTACAAGTCGAACTTCCGCTTCAAAGTCCAGTGGTCTCCCGTCTTACTCACGCCGTTGCTCATGGCGTCCGCTATTGGATCCATCCGCAGTCGGCGCCTTGCCAACACAGCACTTCCCGCTTCATCCGCACTCGCGCTCGCCAATGGCGCAATCGGGTTTTACTATCACGCGCGTGGAATCCTGCGCCGCCCGGGCGGCATGAAGAAGCCGATCTACAACGTCCTCTATGGCCCGCCAATCTTCGCGCCGTTGCTCTTCGCCGCTTGCGGATTCCTCGGCCTCATGGCAAGCCTCCTGCGAAGGGAGCGCTGAATGAGCAAGAACTCCTTCCCAAGAGATCCAAAGACCGGCAAAGCAATTCGCAATCTTTCCCAGCCCGGCTACTATCCCGGATACAGCACGCTGGGCCAACGAAACGCCTGGGACGAAACAACTCGCAAGACCGTGGTTGAGCGCGTCCACTCCCACGAGGAGATTCGCTTCTTTTCGCCACACGAAGCTGAACTCCTGTCAGCCGTTGCTGATCGGCTCATTCCTCAGGATGACCGCGCGGACGATCGCACCATTCCCATCCTTCCCTCGATCGATGAACGTCTCTACAAAAATCAGCTGAACGGATTTCGTTATGAAGATATGCCGCCGGACCGCGAAGCCTACCGCCTCGGCCTGCACGCGATTGATGAGATGTCGCAGCAGCGCTTCCAATTAACATTCATCGCGCTCCCGGTTTTTCGGCAGGAACTGCTCCTCAAATCTCTCCACGATGGCAAGCCCGACCCGCCACATCCCGCATGGAAGCACATGCCCGTGCATCGCTTCTGGGCCATGCTCATGGAGGACTGCGCAACCGCCTATTACTCGCACCCCTGGTCGTGGGACGAAATCGGCTTCGGCGGTCCAGCCTATCCGCGCGCCTATACGCGCCTCGAAAATGGACTGCCTGAGCCGTGGGAAAAGGACGAAACACGCTACGAGTGGAACGCGCCCGAAGACTCCGTTTCCGAAATCGACATCGCTGGTGCACCGCCCGAGCGCAGCCCCCTCCACGGTCACGGAGGCACTCACTGATGAAGGAGCACGTTCACCGCTTAGGCCCCATGCAGGTTCTACCTTCGCCCATGCGGCACTACAAGCCGGAAGAAATTGTGGACTACTGCATTGTCGGCGTCGGCTCCGCTGGCGGCGTTTTGGCCCAGCGTCTCGCCCGCGCTGGTTTCAGCGTCGTCGCGCTCGAAGCCGGCCCCTTCTGGGATACGGAAAAAGATTGGGTCAGCGACGAGAAAGGCTCCCACGAGCTCTACTGGGACGACCTGCGCATCACCGGCGGCAAAGATCCTCTGGCGCTCGGCGCGAACAACAGCGGCAAGGGCGTCGGCGGGGGCTCCGTACACTGGGCTGCCTTCGCGCCGCGTTTCCACCCATCAGACTTTCGCGTGTACTCCCAGGACGGCGTGGGTGCCGACTGGCCCATGTCTTATAACGACCTCAAGCCGTATTACGAATTGCTTGAGCAGGAGATCCCCGTTGCCGGGCCTGCCTGGTTCCCGTGGGGAAACCCGCATGGCTATCCGTACGGCCCACATCCCATGGGTGCCGTCGGCGATGTGTTGGTGCGCGGCTGCACAAACCTCGGCATTCGCAGCGTCGCAGGCGGTCCGGTCGCGATCCTTTCCGCCTCGCACGGCGATCGCCCGCATTGCATCTATCGAGGCTTCTGCATTCAAGGCTGCAAGGTCGGAGCAAAGGCCAGTACGCTCATTACGCATGTCCCCGACGCCATAACGCATGGCGCAGAGATCCGGGCGCACTCCATGGTATCGCGCGTCAATCTCGGACGCGATGGCCGCGTCACAGGTGTTACCTACTTCGATCGTGAGCATCGCGAGCGCGTCCAGCATGCGCGCGCGGTCATTGTCTCCGGATACGCAATCGAAACGCCGCGACTGCTGTTCAACTCCGCTTGCCCCGGACACAAACACGGACTCGCCAACTCCAGCGGCACGCTCGGCAAATATCTCATGGCGCAGGCGGGCAATGTAGTCGCTGGACGCTTCGATCAGTTGATTCGCCTTTATAAGGCTCCGCCTGCCCACGCCCTTTCAGAAGAGTTCTACGAAACGGATAAGCAGCGAGACTTTGCGCGCGGCTTCGCTATTCAAACCGTCGGTCCGCTGCCAATCGCCTTTGCAAAACAGATGGTTGCAGCAATAGGCGCCTGGGGATGGGGCCTGCGCCGCGTAATGATGGATTACAACCACTGGGCCACGCTGGGCGTACTGGGCGAAATTCTTCCCTGGCAAGACAACCGCGTCGAACTTGCCGACGAAAAAGATCAGTATGGGCTGCGCGTGGCGAAGGTCACCTTCAATCTTCATGACAACGACAAGAAGCTGATCGAATTCGCAAAGCAAAAAGTCATGGATGTAATGCGAGCCGCCGGAGCCGAACAAGTTGTACAGGAGTCCCGCTACGCACATCTGGTCGGCGCGGCCCGCATGGGCAGCGACCCTGATGATTCAGTGGTAGACAAATTTGGCCGCACTCACGACATCCCAAATCTCTTCATTTGCGATGGCAGCATTCTGCCTACGCAGGGCTCGGCCAACCCCGGACTCACAATTCAGGCACTCGCTGCGCGCACAGCCGACTATCTCATTAAGCAAGGCGAATCCATCTTTTCATCAAACAAGCGCGATCTCAACGAGCCCGGCATTCGCTACGACCTCAGCCCGCCGTACACGCGCTTCAAAGGCAACCCGAGAATTGCTTGATCGGGTCATTTGAGATTTTCTAAGCCGCCTTCTTCTTTAGCCAAACCGCTGCCCCAATTAAGCCGCAGCAGCCCAGGGCAATCCAGCCGCGGTGCAGATCGAGGCTCACTTGCATGCTGGAATCGTATGCCTGTTCGTTGAAAGGCCCGCGTTCGCCCAGAGGATCGGGCGCTGCCTGCCACAAATTATCCGGCCGATCATGGCGGTCCGGCTGCTCGCGCTGCTGCGAGTCGTAGCCCGTCTTGCCAAGATAGCGATCCAGCAGGCCGGGAATCATCTTTTGTCCAACAATCGCCTTTACAGTCGAGCTGCCCACCCAGTATTCGCGGCGCGGATGCCTCGCCACAGCAGCATGCGCCACCACTCGCGCTCCCACCTCGGGCTGAAAGATCGGCGGCACGGGTTGCGGCTTTCTCGGCAGGCGACTCTTCACCCACGTGAACTGCGTCGTGTTCATCGCAGGCATCTGCACCACCGTCACCTTCACATTGCTCTTGTCGTGGAACAACTCACAGCGCAGCGAATCTGTAAATCCAATGATCGCGTGCTTGGTCGCGCAGTAGGCCGACTGCAGCGGAATGCTCCGCACCGAAAGCGCCGATCCCACCTGGATAATGCGCCCGTGATTGCGGGGCAGCATGCGGCGCAGCGCTGACAGAGTGCCGTTTACATACCCCAGGTAGTTCACCTCGGTAACCCTTCGATACTCAATCGGCTGCATTTCCTTCACCGGAGAAAACACAGACACCATCGCATTGTTAACCCACACATCGATTGGGCCTAGCTCTTCTTCAAACTTAACCGCTGCATTTTCTACGGCCTCATCATCGCTCACGTCTGCTACCGAATATGCCGCAATTCCGCCGCGCCTTTCTACTTCGCGCGCCGTTTGCGCCAGCGCACCTTTATCTCGGGAAATCAATCCAACGCGCGCACCCATGCTTCCAAACTCATGCGCAATGGCACGTCCCAATCCGGCTGACGCGCCCGTAACCACAACCACCATGTTCTGCTTCATTTTCTGTTTCCTCGGCTCTTTCCAATCGGACTCTATTCCGTCGCGGCAAGATGCCTGCAACTACGGTAACAAGGCTTCCTTTTCATCGCTCCGTGGCATCCGACTTCTTAAGCATGCGTCGCATTCCGATAGCAGGCGGAGCCTTGCAGTCCGCCACCGACGCTTGCCGCTCGTTCGCGGAGCACGAGCGCGGATGAATCAAAGTAAATCTCGAACCGGCATCAAGCCGAGCCAAAGCAGCCTGACAAGCCACCAAGGAGTCTCCCATGAAATTCATGTCCGCAAACATCGACAGCCTGCGCAAGCTCTACGTCAACCAACTGCAGATGCTTCTATCGGCCGAACAACAAATCACAGAAGCCCTTCCAAAAATGATCGATAAGTCGACTGACGCGCAGCTCAAGCAGGCGTTTCAGTCGCATCTCAGGGAAACCGAACAGCACGTGAAGCGCGTGGAACAGATCCTGCAACAATGCGTCGGCGAAGCCAAACCCATCAAATGCAAAGTGCTCTCTGCTTTAGTCACCGAGGCCGAGGACATGATCACCGATGCGAAGGACGACTCTGTCCGTGACGCAGCGCTGATCGCCGGTGCCCAGCGAGTCGAGCACTACGAAATCGCCTCCTATGGCACAGTCCGCAACTGGGCTCGAATTCTCGGCGAAACAGCGCAGGCCCAGACACTCGACACCACCATCAAAGAAGAAGGGCACGCCGACCATCTGCTCGCTGAGATCTCGGCTCGCGTGAACCCTTACGCCGAAAGAGCCGCCTGAATCAGTTCGATCCCTTGCGGCCTGCGTCGTCATCGCAAGCCGCAAGGGCCGCACGCACAACATGGGAAAGCACACAATCACCAGCGCTGTCGTTCCTTCGCTCCTCGCCGTCATGGGATGTTGGGTGCTTTTTGTCTCCACTGTCACCATCCATGAACTGCTCCTCGGCACAGGCTTCACCATCTTGACCGTTGCTGTGAGTTACCTGGCGTGGCGCGAGATGAACATCCACTTCTGGCCCACCCCCAAGCAGATCGCGCAAACATGGCGGGTTCCCTGGTACATCCTGCACGATAGCTTTGAAGTCACGTGGATTCTCATTCGTGATCTCGCGGGCACGCGCCACGCCGGCTCCCGTTATCGCGCCGCACCCTTCTACGCCGGGTACGGCAACCCCCGTGAAGCGCGCGCCATTCTGGCCATCACCGCCACCACCATGACTCCCAGCATCATCGTCCTTGGCATATCGAAGGACCGCATCTTCCTCCATCAGCTTGAGTGCGGCCCCATTCCCGGCATGATCAAAAAACTGGAGGCCGAGCCATGAATGTCTGGCTCGTCGCAGCCTTCGCCGTCGGCTGCAGCCTGTTTCCGTGCGCCGACCTTTGCCTTCGCGGAACCGTCGAGCGCCGGCTTGTAGGTCTGGAACTCTCCAGCATCATCGTCACCATCGTGCTGGTCCTGCTCACGCTTGGCTTCCATCGCCTCGCCTTTATTGACCTGCCACTCACTTTGGCCATCATGGCCCTCGGAGCATGCCTCGTCTTTGTGCGTTTTCTTGAAAAGCATTTGTGATGCAACACGACATCATCATCGCGTGCCTCGCCATTACCGTCGTCTCCTGCTGGATCGGCGTCATCGGCGCCTGGCGCATGCGTCAGCCTACTCAGGCCCTTCATTATCTTGCAATGCCCACCGGCCTCGGCGCTCTGTTTTTGTTCATTGCCGTTCTTCTCCAAACCGGCTGGGGAGAAACCACCGCAAAGACCATCGTCATCTGCATCGTATTCATCATCACCAACTCCGCCGGAGCGCACGCAACAGCCCGCGCCATCAGGACACGCCAACTCGGCCACTGGGGGCCGCGTAAAGAAGATGGCGTGGAATTCATTCCGGAGGACCGCCAATGAAGATCGCCGGAAGCCTGCTGTTGCTGCTCATTGCCATAAGCGGCTTCATGGTCGTCCGCACGCGCGATGTCACAGCACAGATCCTTTCGCTCTCCTTCTACGGACTGCTGCTCGCTCTCATGTTCTTCTTCTTCCAGGCGCCAGACGTTGCGCTCTCGCAAATCGTTGTCGGCGCCGTCGCTCTTCCCCTCATGGTCATCCTCGCAATCGCGCGCATGCAGCACCACGAAAAAACAAAAGGCCAGGAGAAGAAATCATGACCCGAAAGTGGCGCTTGGGAATTTTCTACTTCTCCGCGGCGTTCTTTCTCGCCTTCTACATGGCCGCCGCTCGCAATCTTCCTCCATGGGGTCAATATCGTGGTCCCTATGGAGACGTAATCAGCAGCCTCGCGGTTTACGAGCGCCACGCCACTGATGTCGTCAATGCTATCGACTACGATTACCGCGGCTTCGACACCCTCGGCGAGGAGTTCATCCTTTTCACATCAGTGCTCGGAGTCATGCTGCTCCTTCGCAATCCCGAACCCAAGCCCGGAACAGCCGAGTCAGACCCGGGACTCAGCAAGACCGTGAAGGTCACCGCTGCAACGTCATTCGGAATCACCTTCATCTTCGGTCTCTATATGTGCACGCACGGGCAGCTCACACCGGGCGGCGGATTCCAGGGCGGAGTCATCGTTGCGACTGCCTTCATGCTCGTCTACATTGCCGAGAACATGAAGTGCTTCAAGGACATTACTTCGCATCCCCTCATGGAAGTGCTTGAAGCGCTGGGCGCGGGCCTGTATGCGCTCACCGGCGTCAGCGCGCTGGCCATCGGTGTTCCCTTCCTGACCAACTGGATTCCGCTCGGGACCACTGGCGATGTCTTCTCCTCTGGAACCATCGCCGTCATCAGCGCCTCCGTTGGTGGCGAAGTCGCCGCCGGCTTCATCCTTCTCAGCTACACCTACCTGCAGGACATCATCTCTTCTGGAGGTTCCCGGTGACTGCGGCATTTCATCTTCTGCCCTACGCTGTCGCTGCCTGGCTCTTCTTCTGCGGGCTCTACGGAATCGTCACCAGCAGCCACTTGGTCCATACCGTCATCTCGCTCGCCATCATGCAGACTTCAACCTACGTTCTGCTGCTCGCCATCGGCTTCCGCTGGAACGGCGTCGCTCCCGTCTTTGCGGGCGTCTCCCCCGGCGTAGTAACGGTTGACCCCGTTGTGCAGGCCCTCATGCTTACAGACGTTGTGGTCGAAGCCACCGTCGTTGCCCTGTTGCTTGCCATGGTGGTCAAAGCCCACGAACGTGCCGGCACAGTTTCTCCCGACGATCTGAAAATGATGCGCGGATGAAAGATGAACTTTGAACGATGACCTTCTCGCCGGCACTCCCAGTCCTTCCAGTCGCGGTGCCCATGCTGGTGGCCGCACTGCTCGCCGCCATTCGCAAATGGCTCCCGCGCTTCGCCGTTGACATGCTGGCGTGCCTCGCCGCGCTCTTCAACGTCATCTTTGATCTTCAACTCCTTTACCTTTCTTGGTCACGCAACATCGTTTACTGGTTCGGAAATTGGTTCCCGCGCGGCCACATGGTCATCGGCATTGGCTTTCTCGTGGATCCCGTTGGCGCCGCGCTGGCGTTCGTCGCCGCGTTCCTCACCTTGCTCGGACTTCTCTACTCATGGGGACACATGGACAGCGGTCGCAACCTTTTCCAGCCGCTCATGCTCATTTTCCTCGCCGCCATGAGCGGATTCTGCTTCACTGCCGATCTCTTCAACCTCTTCGTCTTCTTCGAGCTCATGAGCACTGCCGCCTTCGCTCTTTGCGGACTCAAGGTTCAGGAGCCATCCCCGCTCCAGGGCTCGTTCAACTTCGCCATCACCAACACTACGGGTGCATTCCTCATCCTCACCGGAATCGCTCTCCTCTATGCCGTAACCGGCGCGCTCAACATGGCGCAAATGGGTTCGCTGCTCGCCACGCGTCACGACTCTCTGGTCCTTACCGCATGCCTCTTCATCGTCAGCGGATTCCTCATCAAAGCCGCCATCGTCCCCTTCCACTTCTGGCTGCCGGACGCGCACTCCGTTGCCCCCACTCCTGTTTGTGTCCTCTTCTCTGGGATCATGGTTGAGCTAGGCCTCTTCGCCATACTGCGGCTCGCCTTCGTCATCTTTGGCTCCTCATTTGCTGGCGTTCCCAAGCCGCTGCAAGATTGCTTTCTCGTACTCGGAGGAATCACCGCGGTATGGGGCGGCGTCATGTGCTTTGCAGAACATCACCTCAAACGGCTGCTCGCGTTCTCAACCATTAGCCACTCCGGAATGATGCTCTTCGCCATGGGCCTTAATTCTCGGCTCGCCATCGCCGGATGGCTCATCTACGTCTGCGCGCACGCCGTCATCAAATCCGGCCTCTTCTTCACCGCTGGAATCCTGCTGCACCGTCTGCGCAGCATGAGCGAGCCTGTGCTCTTTGGGCGCGGAAAAATACTCAGGTTCACCGCGGCTCTATGGTTCCTGGGCGGCTGCGGACTCGCCGGTCTACCCCCCTTCGCCAGCGCGTTTGCCGAGGACATGATCTCGCACGGTGCGCACAGCGACCATGAAGTCGCCGCAACAATCCTCTTCTTCATCTCCGGCATCCTCACCGGCGGAGCCGTCTTCCGCGTCTTCATGCGCGTCTTTTGCGGCTGGGGAGACTCCGGCCCGAGCGACCGATCCGCGCAAATCGACGAACTGCCTGAAACACATCAGGAGCAGCGCCTCATTACCCTGCGGATCTTCGGCCCCGCAGCGCTCTGCGTTATTTCCGGAATCGGCCTCACATTCCTTCCGTTGCTCAAGCGCTTATCTCTTATCGCGTCTGAACGCTTTCTCAACCAGCGAGAATACATCCACGCCATCTACGCGCTTCCCACGCGGCAGCCTGTAGTTACGCCGCCGGAAACCCATCTCCCAGTCGTTATCGCTCACGGTCTTATTGCCGTCGTCTGCGCTCTGATCCTCGCTGCATGGGCAGTCTTCCATCACCGTCTTCCGCGGCGTATGCGCTGGCCATCGCACCTTGAAGGCAGCATGCGCTGGGCCCGCCAGTTGCAAAGCGGCCAGCCCGCAGACTACGTCACCTATGCCATGATCGGAGTCGCCGTCATCGGCAGCGTGCTCTTTGTAATGAGGTAGCAGCGCCCACTACGCCGCGTTCTGGCCAGGTCGTTGCGATGCACGATCCAGCAACGCCCGAACCTCTTCATCGCTGGTCTGCGTAAAGTTTCGGTACCACTGCCCCACTGCTACAAACTCCCCCGGCACGCGGAAGCAGAATACGGCATCCGCTTCCCTGCCCAATTCCTCGCATGTCTCGCGCGCGCCCACTGGAACCGCCACCATCACTGCTTTCGGCGCCTGCTGCCGCACTGCCAAAACCGCAGCCCGCATCGAGTAACCTGTTGCCACACCGTCATCCACAAGAATCACCGACTCACCCTGCACTCGGCGCGGCGGCCGCTCGCCCCGATACAACTTCTCCCGCCGATTCAATTCCTCCGCTTCCCTCAATGCAATCTCTTCGATTTCTTCAGGAGTGACATGCAGCGCATTCACGACTTCTGTGTTGATAACACGAACGCCGCCGGACGCAATCGCGCCCATCGCTAATTCTTCGTGTCCCGGCGCGCCCAGCTTTCTCACAACAAAGACATCAAGCTTGGCATTTAATGCGAGCGCCACTTCAAACCCCACCGGCACCCCACCCCGCGGCAACGCCAGAATTAGCAGCTGCTCAGAACTCTCTTGTTTCAAACGCTGCCGGAGCATCGCACCCAGCCGTCGACCAGCTTCTATTCGATCACCAAACAACATAAGCGCCCCACTTAAAGCCGCTTCGCATATCCGATTTGATGCTCCTCTAATAATCCACTTTCATTCGCTTCCTTTTGCTTCTGTTATCTTTCATACGAGTCTCACCGTGAGCACTCGAAGCCACGAAAAGGAGCAGCCGTTGCGGAACCTTCTCAACGCCCTACGCGGAATGCGCCGATCTGCCGCAGTCCTCTGTGTTCTGTCTGCAAGCATCTTTGCCTCCGCATCCACTCAGGATCCAGGCCCGGCGCGCCAGCAAACCACCGGCGACAATTATTCATTGAGCAATCGCGCAATTGAAGCGCAATGGTCCGTCGCAAACAACACCCTTGGAACGCTCACCGTCACCGACCTTCTGCACCGAACAACCGCGACCTTCCCGGCGCCGTTTGCTCTGCTCCTGAAGGATGGCCAGATATACAGCCCCGCAGGCCTGCGTGAAACCGGCGCCCCTCACTTCTCCGCCCTCACTCCTCAACCAGACGCGTCCCGATATTCCGATCGCTTGGCTGGAGAGCAGTTTGAGCTCCCGCTCACTGATCAGTCCGGCGATCTCCACCTTACCTGGACCATCGTTCTCCGTGACGGCTCAAATTACGTCCGCCAGTTTCTTACACTCAACGCCATCGGCAAAGATGCTCCAATCTCCCGCGTACGCCTCATCGACTCGCAACTCAGCGGCGCATATGTCGACGGTTCAGTGAAAGGCTCGCCCATCGTAGCTGGAGATTTTTTTCTCGGCTTCGAACATCCGCTCTCTGACAGCAAAGTCACAGCAGGACGCGCCGTCGCATATATCGACCGCGATCTGCCTCTGTCCGCAGGCCAATCAATCACCTACTCGTCGGTGATTGGAGTTGCACGCACCGGCCAACTGCGCCGCGATTTTCTGCGTTACATTGAGCGCGAGCGCGCCCATCCGTACCGCACTTTCCTGCATTACAACTCGTGGTACGACATCGGCTATACCAACCCTTACTCTGCAGCCGATGCAATCAATCGCATCAATGCGTTTGGTCAGGAGCTTCACGTCAAGCGTGGTGTCACCCTCAGTTCCTTTCTTTTCGACGACGGATGGGACAATCACAACTCCATGTGGGGTTTCAACAGCGGATTTCCCGACGGCCTTACCGCGGTTCGTGCCGCGGCCGCAAAATACGGAGCTGCTCCGGGCATATGGCTCTCGCCCTGGGGTGGATACGGCGTCGCCAAAAAGCAACGCGTGGCCTTCGGCAAAGCACATGGATACGAAATCGTCGACGGCGGTTTCGCGCTCTCCGGCCCCAAGTACTACAACCGCTTCCACGATGTTTGCCTGCAAATGATCGAGAAGTATGGCGTCAATCAGTTCAAGTTCGATGGAACCGGAAATGCCAACAGCGTATTCCCCGGCAGCAAGTTCGACAGCGACTTCGCCGCGGCCATCCACCTCATCGGCCAGCTGCGACAGGTCAAGCCTGACATATATATCAATCTCACCACCGGCACTTATCCCTCACCTTTCTGGCTTCTCTACGCCGATTCCATCTGGCGTGGCGGCGAAGATGACAGCACGGCCGGCGTCGGGCCATACCGCGAGCGCTGGATCACCTATCGCGATGCCGATACCTATGAGCATGTCGTGCGGCGTGGCCCTCTCTATCCGTTAAACTCGCTCATGCTCCACGGCATGATTTATGCCGAGCGCCATAAGTACCTCAACACAGACCCCGGCAACGATTTCCGCAACGAAATCCATTCCTACTTCGGCACCGGGACGCAGTTGCAGGAGATGTACATCACTCCTTCGCTCCTCACGCAGGCAAACTGGGACGACTTGGCCGAGGCCGCTAAGTGGTCGCGATCACACGCTGACATCTTGAAGGACACCCACTGGGTCGGCGGTGATCCCGCATGGCTCGAGGTCTACGGATGGGCTTCATGGGCGCCTCGCATGGGCATCCTCGTCCTGCGAAACCCCAGCGACAAGCCGCAAACCTTCAGCGTCGACATTCAGAAGGCATTCCACCTTCCCGCAGGCGCTCCGCAATCCTACTCCGCGAAAAGCCCGTGGAAATCCGACGCGGACAAACCGTCCGTAGATTTCCATGCTGGTGTCCCGCACGAATTCCACCTGGCGCCGTTCGAGGTGCTCACACTCGATATGACACCTCAATAAAAAGGCGCTCCATCCGGCCAGCGTTTACAAACCGAATGGAGCGCTTCTTTATTTCTTCACCGAGTACACGTGGTGTGTTACTCCGGAAATCTCCGGATCGGCTTCATCGTCCAGATCGAACACCGTTACAGTGTTGACCCCCTGGTGCAGCCAGCACCCCGGCACATAATCGGACTGCTGCGGGCCAATGTTCCAGATGCGCCCAATGGCGTGCCCGTTCACCCACAGCAGGCCCTTGCCCAGCGCACTCACATCAAGATACGTATCTCCCACCTTATCCAGCGTAAATGTACCCTGGTGGAACGCCGGTCCCGCGATCTCGCCGTTGCGCCAATGCTTCGCAGCCGGTTCTTCCATGCGAAGCGGATAATTCTCCCAACCCTGCAGCTTCACTCCATTGAGCGTCACTGGGAAGATCAGTCCCTTGCGGTCTGTCGGGAACAGATGGTCGTAATTGATTCGCCCCGTATCCTCTACAAGAATATCCAGCCGCGCCGACTTACCCGTGACGTCGAGCTTCGCCTCATGCTGTCCAAGACGCCGATCCAGCGTTGCCACCTTGTGCCCGTCCACATAAATCACCGCATAGTCGCGCGCTGCGCCAATATCGAGTGCTCCGTGCACCGGCCCATGTATCTTCGTGCGATACAGCATGTACCCGGTTTCCATCTCGAAGTCTTCAAAGTGCAGAGGACCTTCACTGTGCCGCGCAGCGGGCAGGTTCTTCCACAACGACGCCGAGCGCGTCAGATGAAATGGCGCCACTGCAATCAGCGGCGTGGACGCGGGAACGGGAGGCAATTTCACATCCGGTTGAAACTTGGCGAAAAGATCGCGCAGAGCGTAATAATGCGGAGTCGGATCACCCGCCTCATCCAGAGGGGCTGAGTAGTCATAGCTCGTCGTTTGCGGCTCATACGTTGTCCCGCTGGCGTTCGCGCCGTTCATAAAGCCCCAGTCCGTACCTCCGTGAAACATATACAGGCTCACCGAATAGCCGTGCGACAAAATCCAGTTAAGGTCCTTTAGCTGTTTCGCAAGCGGAGCACCGGTCTCATGGGGCTTGCCCCATTGGTCAAACCAGCCCGGATAGAATTCCGCCACATACATCAACTGCGAATTCGGCCTGAACTTCAGCAGTTGTTGAAACCCGCTCACCGCGTCTCCAGGGCCAATATCAATCGCTGCGGGAAGCTCTGGCAAAGTGCCGCCCCAGGCCCCCGGTCCATCGCCCGTATACATCACCACTCCGCCCAGACCGGCGTCGATCTCCATCTGCTTAACCGCTTCTAAATAAGCCTTGTCATTACCGAACGATCCATATTCGTTCTCCACCTGGACCGCGATAATCGGGCCGCCATTCGTCCAAAGCAGAGGCTTCAACTGCTGTCCCAGATGGTCAATATATGCGCGCGCGGCGCTCATAAATTTCGGATCAGTGGTGCGCACCTGAATCGAAGGGTCCTTCAGCAGCCAATTCGGATACCCGCCAAAACTCCACTCTGCGCACACATAGGGCCCCGGACGAAGCACCACATACAGCCCGACTTCCTGCGCAATCCGGACAAACTGCGCAACATCGTACTGCCCGGAGAAATCCCACTGCCCAGGGTGAGGCTCATGCACATTCCAGAACGCATACACAGTCACCGCATTCAAGCCCATAGCCTTCGCCTTCATCAAACGATCCCGCCAGTAGGCCTTAGGAATTCGCGCATAGTGCATCTCGCCCGAGATAATCTGCACCGGCTTTCCATCCAGAACAAAATGCCCCTGACTCACCGTGACCGTATGTTTCACAGAAGAAGCTTCCGCTGCTCCCGCGGACTGCCAACCTGCAGCCGCCAGCCCAAACACGGCGCAAACGTATCCGATGCTGCGCGTAACCCGCTTCGCATAAATCACAAATTGCATATCTTGAACCTTTCGAACTGCCCTGAATCTGCCAGCGTCCCTGAAATAAAAACGTTTGACTGTATCGTTTGCTTATATTTATAAGTGAATTGCTTCTGTTATGCGGAACCGTCGAGGCGCCCCGCCTGGCCTACACTCAAATAAAGATCACCGCCCAATGAAGACATTTGACGTGACCATCGCAGGCGAGATCAACCTCGACCTCATCCTATATGGACTCCCGCGTGAAATGCCTGTCGAGCGCGAACTTCTCGCCACAGGGTTTCAGCCCACACTCGGCAGTTCGTCCGCAATCCTCGCCCACAACCTCGCAGTCCTCGGCTCCCGCGTCGGATTCATCACCTGTACCGGCAAAGACAATCTGGGCAAAATGGCACTCGACCAATTGTCCGCCAGCGGAGTCGACCTTACCCGCGCGCTCACGCACGACTCCATCACCACAGGCGTCACCATTCTTCTTCCTCACGATGAAAGCCGCCACATCCTTACTTACCTCGGAACCATCGCGGCCCTCAAGTTCTGCGATCTCGACCTCGACTATCTCGCGTCCTCGCGTCACTTCCATCTCTCATCCCTGTATTTGCAGAGCGGCCTCGTGCCCGACCTGCCAAAGCTCTTCCGCGAGCTAAAAGCCGCTGGCCTCACTATTTCGCTCGATACCAACGACGATCCGGCCGGCAAGTGGGGCCCTCCGCTCGACAGTCTACTGCCCTTCATCGACGTGTTCTTGCCTAACGAGAGCGAACTGCTCCGTATGACCAAAACCCGGGATCTGGATTCGGCGCTTGCGCTGCTTTCGCCGCGAGTCCCATGCATCGCCGTCAAACGTGGACGCCTCGGCTCAGTCGTAAAAACACAAGAGGGCCTCTTTTCCGCGCCTCCCGTTCTCGTCAATCCAGTGGATACAGTAGGCGCGGGTGACAGCTTCAATGCGGGGTTCCTCTTCGCCTGGCTCCTCGGGCTCAGCCCCGAGGAATGTGGGCGCGCGGGCAACATAACCGGAGCGCTCTCCACGTTGCGCCCCGGAGGAACAGAGGCATTCCGCGACGCCGCCTTGCTTTCCACATTTCTCAGCGAGCACAATTTCCCGCAGACCACCGCGACCAAGGATCACGCGATGACCCAGGCGTCAGATCAGGACAAATTCGTCGCCATGGTGACCGCCACGGCGGAGATTTCACTTCCGCTCGGGCGCTTCCAGCCGGTATCTACACTTGTTTCGAAAGCCCATTGCCCTCTGCGGCCTCGCTTTCCCGCCATTGACTACCACAACCACCTCGATGCGCTCAATCCCGCAGACGTGCTGCGCGTCATGGATTCGTGTGGCATCGAGCACGTGGTCAACATCACGATGAAGACGGGCGATGACGCTCTCCGCATGATCGACAAATTCCACTCCGCCGACCCCAACCGCTTCTCCACCATCGGCTGGATGGACTGGTCTGATGTCACGAGCCCAGAGTTTGTCGCCCGCACCCTCGACCGCCTGGATCGGCTCGTCGCCCACGGCGCCAAAGGCATAAAGTTCTGGAAAGACTTCGGGCTCTCCGTGCGCGACACTTCAGGCCGGCTACTAAGCATCGACGATGAGCGCTTTGCTCCCATATTCGACAAAGCTGCGGAACTCCACATCCCGGTCATGTTCCACACGGCCGACCCGGACGCATTCTTCCTCCCATTGGACGAGCGAAACGAACGCTATGAGGAGCTTGCAGCCCATCCCGACTGGAGCTTTGCTGGCTCTCCCGTTCCGAAAAGCGAGCTGCTCGACCAGCGCGACCGCGTCTTTGCTCGCCATCCGGACACGACTTTCGTCGCCGCACATGTCGCTGAATCCGGAGAGAACCTTGCGCGCGCCACAAAGATGCTCGAGACACACCCCAACGTCTCAATCGATATCAGCGCCCGCGCTTCCGAACTGGGTCGCCAGCCCTACTCCGCGCGCAAGTTGTTCCTTCGCTTCCCCGATCGCATCCTCTTCGGAACAGACCTGCTCCCGGAAGACTCCATGTACCGCCTTTACTTCCGCTTTCTTGAAACAGCCGACGAATACTTCGAATACCCCTCACACGCATCACGCCAGGGGCGTTGGAACATCTACGGACTCTTCCTCCCCGACGACATACTGCGCAAGGTTTATAGGGACAATGCACTGAAGCTTCTCCGCCTTTAGCAATCGGTGCTCCTCGACGCCGAATTGTAAAGAATTGGAAAAAAATCACAGCCCAAATTAATATCGTTGTGCCACACCAGTAAGAATCAAGCATGTCAACCAAGAACATCAGGCGCGGAAGGCCTGCTTCCGGCGGCGACTTACTCATGGCGGAAGAACGCCGGCAGAAAATCCTCGCCCTCATGCAGAGCGAGGGCCGCGTTATTGTCGGCAATCTGTCGAGAATCTTTGGCGTTTCTCAAATCACGATTCGCAAGGACCTCGACTCTTTGCAGGAACGCGGGCTCGTCCAGCGAAGCCATGGCGGGGCGCTCCCTCCCACATCGAGCGCGATGTTTGACCCATCGCTCCAGGAAAAGCAAAAGCAGCACGCTCCTCAGAAGCAGCGCATAGCAGCGGCCGCGGCAGCCATGGTCACTGACGGCTCCTGCATCATGCTTGACTCCGGCACCACTACAGCCGCAGTCGCGCACGCCCTGAGAAAATTCTCGGGGCTTACCATCATCACAAATTCAATTAACATCGCGGCGGAATTCGGCTCTACCAGCTTTGAAGTCATTCTCACTGGCGGAAGTCTTCGCAAGAACTCCTTTTCCCTGGTTGGTCCCATTGCTGAAGACGTCCTCAAGGAGATGCATGCCGACATCCTTTTCCTGGGCGTCGACGGATTCGATCTCGAAATTGGCCTCACCACCCCCAACATCCTCGAAGCGCGCGTGAATCGCGCCATGGTGGCCTCGGCCCGCAAGGTTGTCGCAGTCTGCGACTCCACTAAGTTCTCGCACCGCAGCCTCTCCAGAATCGTGCCCGTAACTGCGCTTCACCACGTCATTACCGACAGCGGCCTGCCAGAGTCCATGGCCGAGGCGCTTCGCAACCTGAATATTGAAGTGACGCTCGTCTAAGCCGTCCGAATTCGATTCCCGGCCGCACCTGCGACCCGGTCCGCCGATGCCTTACACTATCCATAATTGTGCGAGCCTTTCATCTAAAGCAGAGTCTACTGTTGGCATTCCTCTGCTCCGTTGTCTTGCTGGCCCGCGGTCAGGCCAAGGCTCCCTCAGAACTGGTCCCCGCAAAATTTGTCGACGTTACAACGCAGGACGGCGTTCGCTTCAAGGACATATCCCAGCACACTCCCCACAAGTACCTGATTGAGACGATGGGCTCAGGAGTCGCGCTGTTCGACTGCGACAACGACGGCCGGCTCGATCTGTTTCTGGATAACGGCGCGCCCATTTCCAATCCAACCCTGAGCGGCACAGTTCCTAAGAAGACGGGTCCCGAATACTGGGATCGCCTCTACCATCAAAAGCCTGACGGCACCTTTGAAGACATAACCCTGAAAGCTGGCGTCCAGGGCACCCAATACGACATGGGCGTTGCTGTCGGCGATTACGACAACGACGGAAAAGAAGACCTGTACGTCACCGGCTACGGCGGCAACCACCTCTACCACAACAACGGCAACTGCACTTTTACTGACGTAACAGCCAAAGCCGGAGTCGCCGGAGCCGGATGGTCCACTTCCGCCGCCTGGGTTGACCTCGACAACGACGGCTATCTCGATCTGGTCGTCCTGCGCTACGTAACCTGGGATTGGGACGACGTATGGTGCGGCGAACATCGGCCCGGCTATCGCGGCTACTGTCATCCCGACGTCTTTCCGCCAATCTCCATGCTGGTCTACCACAACAACGGCAACGGAACCTTCACAGAAGAAGCGCATCAGCTTGGCCTGGACAAGGCCGCCAAAGGCCTGGGCATCTCCATCGCAGACTACGACCGCGATGGCCACATTGATTTATACGTCGCAAATGATTCCATGGTGGAATACCTCTTCCACAACAAAGGCAATGGAACCTTTGACGAGGTCGGACTCGATTCTGAAGTCGCTGTCGATGGAGACGGCCGCACCTACGCCGGCATGGGCACCGACTTCACCGATTACGACAATGATGGCTGGCCCGACATTTTTGTAGACAACCTCGCCAATCAGAAATACGCGCTTTATCAGAACGCCCACGACGGTACATTCAACTACGCCAGCTACACCACCGGCATCGCCGGAATAACCCTTCTGCACTCCGGCTGGGGAGCCAGATTTGTCGACTACGACAACGACGGTTGGAAGGACCTGTTCATCGCTCAGGGGCACGACATGGATAATGTCTCACTAAGTTTCCCTCAGCTGCATTATCGTGAACCAATTTCCCTGCTCCGCAATATCGACGGCAAAAAGTTTGTCGACGTGGCCCCCGTCTCCGGCGAGGTTTTCAAGGAGCGCTGGGCGGGGCGCGGTATGGCCATAGGAGACATCAACAACGACGGAATGATCGATGCCGTCGTCACTGAAAATGACGGCCCTGCCCACATTCTCATGAATGAGACAAAAACATCGAATCATTGGCTGGGACTCGAGCTGGTTGGCCACAAAAGCAACCGCGACGCCATTGGAGCCGTCGTAAAGGTGACCACGCCCGCAGGTTCACAATGGGATATCGTAACTACAAGCAGCAGTTACCTCTCATCAAGCGACAAGCGCCTCCACTTCGGCCTCGGCTCCTCAACGTCCGCAAGTTCGGTAGAAATTCATTGGCCCAGCGGCATCGTTCAGACTTTGAAAGATGTAAAAGGCGGCCAGTATCTGCGGGTCGACGAACCGGTCAGCGCTCCCCGCAAGAGGTGATCCCGCCGCCCGGCCCTTGACGCAGCCCGGTGTTCTGCGTATAACTTCGACGTTAACAGCAATTAACCTTAGGAACTCTCTGGATGCCGGAAGCTCGACACGAAAGCGCAAAATCCAAGACTTTGCGTGCCATTGCAAAAAAGAAAGCTCCAACCTCTAAACCAGCACCGCATCCATCTTTCGGCCAATACCAGACCGCGGTGCAGTTGATGCAGGAGGGCAAGTTCGAAAAGGCGCGCGCCCTATTTGAAAAGCTGACAAAAGAGGGCGCTCCTGAGTTGGTTGAGCGCTCCCGTACTTACCTGGCCGCCTGCTTGCGTCACTCGCAAAAGCAGAGCCTGGACTTCGCCAATCACGAGGAGCGGTACGACTATGCTGTTTCTCTGCTGAACACTGGCAATTATGAGGATGCCCGGGATCAATTTGAGATCCTGCTCCAAAAAAATCCTTCGGCAGACTATGCGCATTACGGTCTCGCCATCCTCAACAGCATCACTGGTCAGGCTGAGGAGTGCCTGGACCACCTGCATCGCGCCATTGATTTGAATCCGCAGAATCGGCTGCAAGCCCGGAGCGACGCTGACTTCAACGACATGGCCGACGATCCCAGATTCACTGAGTTGCTGTACCCGGAGGCAATCTGATGCGGAGGACTGAGCAAAGTGCCCGGTCCTTCGAGTCATTACAATTGCCGGTATGAACCTTCCCGCCATCGCGAACACTCCAATGGCACAATTCTCGCGGCAAGACGGACTTAAGGTAGTCGCAATTGGTGGCGGCACCGGGCTCTCAACTCTCTTACGCGGACTTAAACTACATGTCCCGTCATCCAGCGCCGCAGAGCACCCCTCCAATGTCTCTCATGCAATCAGCGATCTCACTGCGGTCGTCACCGTAACGGACGACGGCGGCTCGAGCGGTCGCCTGCGCAGGAATTTCAATATGCTCCCTCCCGGCGATCTGCGAAACTGCATGGTCGCGCTGTCTGAGGACGAGCATCTCATGTCCCGCCTCTTCCGCCATCGCTTTCATGGCGGAGGCGAGTTGGAGGGACACAGCTTCGGAAATCTCTTCGTAGCGGCGCTCACCGAAATGACCGGCGACTTCGGCCACGCTATAAAGCTGGCCGGCGAGGTTCTGGCTATGCTTGGCCGCATTTATCCGGCCACTTACTCCAATGCCACTCTGGTCGCTCGCATGGCCAGTGGCGAAGTTGTTCGCGGAGAAACCAACATCACCGCCAGCAAAGATCAGATCGTCGAGCTCAGCCTCGATCCTGCGGTCGTCGAGCCGCTCCCTGAAACCCTTGCAGCCATCGCCGAGGCCGACATCATCACGCTGGGTCCCGGCTCGCTCTACACCAGTCTCATTACCAATCTTCTGGTGCAGGGCATTCCCGAGGCATTAGCCTCAGCCAAAGGAACGCGCGTCTACATCGCCAATCTCATGACCCAGGCCAATGAGAGCCTCCACCTCGCCGCATCCCAGCATATCGAGCGTATCTACGCGCACACGCGGCAGCCCGTCTTTGATTACGCTCTCATCAATACGGCCCCTGTTCCCGAGGCAGTCCGCCAGAGATATGCCGCCGAGGGAGCGGAAGCCATTCAAGCCGACGTCGAGCGCATCGAAGCCATGGGCATCCGCTGCATTGCCGGCAACTTCGCCGCCGAGGGAGACGTGCTTCGCCATGACGCGGAGCGCGTCGCCAGAACCATACTTGAGCTATCGCCCCGTCAATAGTCATTGGCCGTAACGGAACGGCGCGATCGCCGGATGCGTACCTCTAACAGGAGTGGTTTCAAACTATGGTGAAGTTTCTCCTCTGGTGTCTGCTCTTTATCTTCTGCTGGCCGCTCGCGTTGCTGGCGCTCGTGCTCTACCCCATCGTGTGGCTGCTTCTGCTGCCGTTTCGGCTGTTGGGTATCGCTGTGGAAGGCGCACTGGAACTGGTCGCGGCCCTCATTGTCCTTCCCGCAAAGTTGCTCCGCGCCGTATAACTCCTCTCCCCGATTCACCCTCCTTTTCAAAAATCCTGTATTGTGCGGAATAGAAGAGGAGGAAGCACGGATTGCAGCGCGCGAATCTGGCGGAAAAGGACCCCCACCGTTCTCAGTTGTGCCTCCATCCTCGCTTCCATAGCCGATTTCTGACCTATGACCGGGACCTGATCGTATATCTGCCTCCGGGCTATGCTCTCCAAACCGATCGCAGCTACCCGGTGCTCTACCTTCAGGACGGCCAGAACCTGTTCGAAGCCCATCCGCACAGTTGGCGTATCAGAGAAACCGCCGATGCCCTGATTCTCTCCGGCGAAATCGAGCCTCTCGTCATAGTCGGCATCGCCCACACCGGCGAACATCGCCTCGCCGAGTACACCCCCACGGCCGACTGGAAACAGGGTGGCGGCCTCGCTGAACAATACGGCCACTTGCTGGCGGAAGAACTGCTCCCCTTCATTGCTGCCCATTACCGGGTTCGGCCCGGTCCCGCCGGCACTGGGTTGGGTGGCTCCTCTTTGGGCGGCTTGGCAGCCCTCTACCTCGGCCTCAAGCACGCGGATGTATTCGGCAAACTGGCCGTACTGTCACCCTCAATCTGGTGGAACCACCGCTCTATTCTCGCCCTGGTGAGTGAAATAGCCCCCCAAATGCCCTCCCGCCCACGCATTTGGCTGGATGTGGGCGAAAGCGAGGGCCCACGCGCCATCACTGACACGGAACTCCTCGACCGCAGGCTTCGTTCCAAGGGCTGGCGCCCCGGCGAGAACCTCCATTTTCAGAGCTTTCCCGGCGGAACCCACGACGAAGCATCTTGGTCCGCTCGCGTTTCACCCCTGCTCCGGTTCTTGTTTCCAGCCCCCCGAGGCTTTTGACCCGCCCTCTTTTCGGCTATACTGGAACGAGCCATTTTGAAAGGACTTGCTCTGTGTTAATGATTCGCCTAGCGCGTTTTGGCGCCCGCAAACAGCCGTACTACCGTGTCGTGGTGATTGAGAAGGATCGCGCTCGTAACGGCCGTTCCGTCGAGGTGGTCGGCACCTATAATCCTCGCACCAACCCAGCCTCGCTGGATCTGAAGCGTGAACGCATCGACTATTGGACCAGTAAGGGAGCGCAGTTTTCCGACCGGGTAGCCAAGCTCGTCGCAAAGCAGCCAGCCGCAAGCGCGGCATAAGGCCTACCCAAGATAGCGGTTCCAAGTCAGTAACGTCCAATGGCCTTTCTTCAGGGAAAGGCCATTTCAGCATCCGGCCGCTCTGCACTTCGATTCCGTAAATCCCGCTTTGCCTCGTTCCGTTCTATTCCACCTGCATTTCGGGTATGATCCAGCGATGAAGATTGGGGGTACCCCTATCTTCTGGCCGACGATGCTGATACGATGACGCGAGCCCGAGAGTGAAACACCCACGTCCTCAAGGGGGATAACGCAATGAACCACGATGAACGGCCCGACGACATGCAGGAGCTGGTGACCGAAATTGCCCGCGCCCTTGTGGATGAGCCGAATGCTGTGATAGTTGAAGCGGTGGAGCGCGCGGAGAATACCGTGCTCAGGCTCCACGTTGCGCCGACTGACGTCGGTAAGGTGATTGGCAAACAGGGCCGCACGGCACGATCTATGCGGACCATCCTGGGTGCCGTCAGCATGAAGCACCATCACCGCTACACGCTCGACATTCTGGAAGAGGAAAAGCACGGCGCTCTGGCCCCGCGCCTCGAAGCCTGAGGCATGGCACTGGAGCAGTCGGCCTCTGCGCCCTGGACGGTTCTTGCGCGTTTGATTCGCCCGCAAGGCCGCCACGGCGAAGTTCTGGCTGACATCCTCACGGATTTTCCTGAGCGCTTCGCCGATCGACACAACCTCGCGCTGCTCTCGTCAGAGACAAGCGCCGTAGCTCTGCGTGAAGTTTCGCTCGAACGCCACTGGCTCCATAAAGGCCGCGTCGTCCTCAAATTTGCTGGCGTCGAGTCCATCAGTGATGCGGAAACCCTGCGGGGTTTACTGGTAGCCGTTCCGGCAAGTGATCGCGTGCCGCTCACCGACGGCTCCTTCTATATCGGCGACCTCATCGGCTGCCAGGTCATCGATCTCAACACAGCCTCAACCCCCATCGGAATCGTTGAGGATGTGGACCGCGAAGCCGCCCTGCTCCAACTCAAAACACCGAGCGGAGCCGAGGCACTTGTTCCCTTCGCGAAAGCGTATCTGGTTACCATGGATATTGCGGGCAAGCGCATCGAAATGCGCCTCCCCGAAGGCCTCCTCGACATCAACGCGCCCGTGACCGACGAAGAGCGCCACAAGCAGGATGACGCGGCCTCCCACGATTAAACCGGGACTCGGATAGTTTGAAATTTAGTGTGTGATGAGTGACGGCAGTACGGCTATTGCAATTCCGACAAGTACAACTACGAGCAATATGATGAGGCTTCTCTTTTGCAGCCGACCGGCCTTTGCCTGTAGTTCGATAGATTCTTGCTGGTTCTTCAACGCGTCCCTGTAGTTTTCGACATGCTGCTTCTGCAAATCGCGGATTTCCCGCAAGAGCAGAACAATCTCCTCATTTTCCATGTCAGCCTCCAATCTACGAATTCTACTCACCTGCCCTTGCGGTTCATGGCATAGTCAGTATATGTATACGGGACCCAACAAAACCGGCTTGGAAAATTTAGACTGATTCATTTCCAACAGACATGCGCTTTGACATCATCACTATCTTTCCCGAGTTCTTCAACGGCATCTTCAGTCATGGAGTGGTGCGCCGCGCTATCACCAGCGGCCTCATCGACGTCTCCCTGCACGACCTCCGCAACTTCACTCACGATCGTCACCGCACCGTCGACGACCGCCCCTTCGGCGGAGGCGAAGGTATGGTCCTCAAGCCCGAGCCTCTCATCGCTGCTATCGAATCCATCAACATCACTCCAAAACCCTCCCGCGACACGGCACGTGAATCCGTAATCCTTCTTTCCGCGCAGGGATCGCGCTTCACCCAGCCCGTCGCGCGCGATCTCTCGACGCTCGAGCGCATCGTCCTGATCTGCGGCCGCTACGAAGGTGTGGACGAACGCGTGAACGAACTGGCCTGCGACCGAGAGCTGTCCATCGGCGATTATGTGCTTTCCGGAGGCGAACTCGCCGCCGCAGTCATCGTCGACGCCACCATGCGCCTGCTGCCCGGAGTCCTCGGCAACGAAGCGTCCAGCGCTTACGAAAGCTTCGGCCAGCCCGACGACCATTTCGCGAACGACCCAGAAGGCCCTCCGCGCTCCACTCACGGCTCCGGCGGCCTGCTCGACTACCCGCACTACACCCGCCCCGTTGAGTTCCGCGGCCTCGCCGTTCCCGAAGTTCTCTCTGGCGGGAACCACGACCAGATTCGCCGCTGGCGTCGCGAACGCGCCCTGGAAAAAACCCTCCGCAACCGCCCCGACCTGCTTGCGTCAGCCGATCTCTCAAAGGACGACAAACTTTTCCTTGCGCGCCTGAAATCTCAGGACTGAGTGGTTCACGTCTCTTTTCAGAGGTTGCCACCGCTATTACCTAGAAGGTGACTGGAGGTCAGCGGAAGCGCGTTCCCTGTGCTACGCTTCGACCATCTGTGGCCAATTTCGAAAAAGCACCGGCGGAGGTCCAGGAGATCCTCTCCAAGCCGATTCAGCAGCTCGGCCTGAAGTTGGAAGGCTCTCCGCTCGAACGCTTCGTCCAGCAACTCTACAAGGAGCTGGCCGCTAAAGGGCTCAACCGGTTTCGTCCCAAATGCTACCTCACTGATGAGTGGGGCTGCCCCAACCTGGAGCCTGTCATCGGGATCCCGTTCTATCTGGCCGATCCGAAACTGCAGCGCCTTGAATCGGAGATGAACGATATTGAAGACTCGCGCCAGATCATGATGTACATGCGCCACGAGGCCGGACACGCTTTCAATTACGCTTACACGCTGTACAAAACGGAAGAATGGAGCAACCTCTTCGGACCGTTCCGTCGGCCCTACCGGGATAACTACAAGCCGGTTCCGTTCTCGCGCCAGTTCGTGCGACACATGGAGGGCTGGTACGCGCAAAAGCATCCCGACGAAGACTTCGCTGAAACGTTCGCGGTATGGCTGACACCTCGCTCCAACTGGCGGAAGCGGTACAAAGACTGGGGCGCCATAAGGAAGCTGCTTTACATGGATCGCATTGGCCGCAAGTTCGGCGATGCTGACCCTGTCGTCGCGCACGGTGATACCGATATTACCGTCGACGAAATGGATGTGACGGTCGGCGAGTTCTATCGGCAGGCCCTCGATCAGCAACTCACGGTCGGCGACCTTCCTCTCGACACCGATCTGCGTGACATCTTTAACGTATCGAAGCGCCGCAGGAATAATGTTCGCCCCGCGGTCGATCTTCTTCGGGAGAACCGCAAGATCCTTGTCGACAAGGTGAACTATTGGACCGGCGTTCAACGTCCGCTCGTTAAGAAATTAGTGGAAGCCATCGAAGGAAAAGCGAGTAACCTCGAACTACGCGCGGACATAAAATGTGAAAGAGAGTACTTGACCGAAATCACTGTATACGCGACCGCGCTGGCGATGAATTACATCACTCGGGGCAGATTCATTCTGCCCTGATCTGCAACTGGAGTAGTACCGAAAGCATAGAAAGCAACATGGCAAAGCTGAAAATAACGATATTGCACGACGTATGGGAGGAAGGGCCGCCCGAGCCGACGGCCGAGCCGGTGAAGGCGACGCGCAGCAAGAATGGCAAACTCCGGAAGAAGAAAAAAGATCCGCTGCACGACCGCGAAGAAATTTTTGAGGCGTTGACAAAGCTTGGCCACGAACCTTCCTATCACGTTCTCGACGGCAAAAACCAATCGCTGCTTGCCCTGTCAAAGTGTGGTGCTGACCTAATTTTCAACCTTACGGAGTCTTACGCGGGCGACGATACGATGGACAAGAACATCGCCGCCTATCTGGAATTGCTGCACATTCCTTATACCGGCGGCGGACCGCAGGCTCTGTATCTTGCCCAGGACAAGTCGATCGCAAAAAAGATTTTCGACTTTCATAAGATCAAGACCCCGGACTTCGCAACGTCCTATAAGGGCCGCACCGATCATTCGCACGATATCGAGTTTCCGCTGATCGTGAAGCCCGTCTCAGAAGATGGATCCATCGGCATCGACACTGGCGCCGTAGTCGATAGCGTAAAAGAGCTGATGGAGCGCATCCACTACATTCACGAGGAGTTTGACAGCCCAGCGCTCATTGAGGAGTACATCGAGGGCCGGGAAATCTACGCCGCCATTGTGGGCAACGATAGTCCGGAGGTGCTCCCGCTTATTGAACTCGATCTTTCCAGGCTTCCCAAGGGGACCCCGCGGATCGCCTGTCATGATGTGAAGTTCGATCCCGAAACCGAGGCCTACAAAGTAACGAAATCAGCGCCGGCCCAGGACCTCGACGACGAGACCATGCAAAAACTTCAGGACACCGCGCTCGCCGCCTATCGCGCCCTCAAGCTGCATGATTACGGCCGCATCGATATGCGGTTAAACAAGAAGGGCGAGGTCTACGTTATCGAAGCGAATCCGAACCCATGGCTCGCGAGCAAGGCCGAATTCACAATGGCAGCAAAGAAAGCCGGCTACTCGTATACGGATATGATCGAAAAAATCGTGGATTTGGCCCGCGCCCGCTCACTATAGCTAAAGGTGAAATTCGGTCACGCAGTTACCGCAATATGGGGCGGATCCCCTTCCCTTTTGGAAACGGCAGATTTTCATGTAAACTAAAGATTCCGAATCAACTACAGGAAAGTATTATGTCTATTCATCCAGTAATGCAGCGGCTTGCCGATAAACTCAATCGCACTGACCTTCCCGCCTTTGGCGCGGGCGACACAGTGCGCGTGCAGGTCAAGATCAAGGAAGGCGAAAAAGAACGCCTTCAGGCATTTGAAGGTGTCGTGATTGCTCGCAAGAACGGGCCGCAGGGCAGCTTCACCGTCCGTAAAATGAGCTTCGGCCACGGCGTTGAGCGCATCTTCCCATTCAACTCCAAAGTCGTGGACAAGGTTGAGAAGCTTCGCTCTGCGAAGGTTCGCCGCGCACGCCTCTTCTATCTCCGCGGACTCCGCGGCAAGGCCGCCCGCCTCAAAGAAATCGAGCGCGCCTAATTCCAATCCGACGCCCCGGCATCAACCCCGGGGCGTTTGTGTGTTTGCGTTAGACTTGCCTTGATGCCGCGTCCTCCAAAGTTCTCCCTCGAATCGCCCGAAGCACAGGACGACGCAAACGAAGTCTCTGCGGCAACCCTCAAAGCACGCATGCTCCGCTCGCTCGCATGCGGCAACAAGTATGAGAAGGCCGCCCGCGCTCAGGGAGCAACCTGCATTGCAGGAGTCGACGAAGTCGGCCGCGGTGCGCTCTTCGGCCCCGTCGTCGCCGCCGCCGTCATCCTTCCGCCGGACACCCGCATCCGAGGCCTGCGCGACTCAAAGCAGTTGACCCGAGAAGATCGCGAGCGGCTCGCCGCAACGGTGCGGCGCAAAGCGATCGCCATCGCGTTTGAAGAAATCGACTCCGAGACCATCGACCGCGTCAACATCTATCAGGCCACGCGCCTGGCCATGACCGCCGCAGTCAGAAAGCTCCTCATCGCGCCCGATCATCTGCTCATTGACGCCATGCGCATCGACCTCGAGTGCGCGCAAACCAGCATCATCTACGGCGACTCTCTCTCCATCTCCATCGCCGCCGCGTCCGTCATCGCCAAGGTTCACCGCGATCAGCGCATGCGCGAGCTCGACCAGATATACCCGCAATACGGGCTCGC
>DASZAG010000044.1:0-2238 GCA_035945555.1 Acidobacteriaceae bacterium | reverse complement strand
CATATCGCGCGGGATAGTGGCAACATCGACATTGCCAGCCGCGTAGTCGAGAACATCGCTGAGCATTTCTGGCTGTTGGCGCGGTACCCGTATTTAGGCCGGGCACGGGACGAGGATTTGCGACCCGGCTTGCGCAGCTTCCCCGTAGGCGATTACCTTATCATTCATCGGATCGCAGAGGACGACGTAGTGCTGATTCTGCACGTGGTGCATGGTAGCCGCGATGTCGGTACGTTGTTCGGTTCTTGAAGTGCGCGCCGCCGAGGCCAGCGATTGACTGGCTGGGTCAGGAAAAAGAGTCCAGCCTGAGGAGCCTGTCGGAGAGAAATGTCGCGCCGAAATGTTGATCGAGAGCGGGGATTCCTTGCAGGTGACACCGTACTTCGTTTGAAGGCATGAACGCCGATAAGACAGCGGGGGAAGAGCCTCTTGGGGCGAAATGGGCCCCTTCGGCGGCCGATTGCCCGTCCAGGTTTAGGCGGACGGGGCGGGGTTCCAACTGGGAGTCGGTGCGATTCGGCAGCGGAAGAGTTTCAGAAGGTTGTGCGTGGCGCAGATGAATTTCCACTCACCGGCCGCCTTCTTCAAACTTCTCAGCCGGAATCGGCGGATGTTCCGAATTTCCTTGATCTGCCCGAAGACCGGTTCGACGGTGGCTTTTCGCTTCGCGTATAGGGCCTTGCCCGTTTCGCTTGTTAGTCGCTCTCGCATACGCAGTGCGTCGGCGTTGTTCGGTGCGTGGGGAGGCAGAGGCGCACCGGGCGATTGCGGCAGAGAGTCCGGAGAAACCAGCATTTCTATGCCTTCCAGGAACGGATCGCGCAAACTGGTGGTGTCCCAGTAGCCTGCGTCCGCAGTGACCGTCTGCGGGTGGCCGGCGGTTTCGCAGACGGCCTTCACCATGGGAAGCAGTTGCTGCCGATCAGTGGTTTGTTGCGTTAATTCGGCCGCCACGATCACCTGCGCGTGCGAGTCAGTCGCGATCTGCGCATTGTACGCTTGGACAAAGTACTTCCTGGCGTTGTCCTTCATGACGCGCGAATCCGGGTCCACAAAATTGTACTGCCGGCTGGGTTCGGCGGCATTACTCTGTGCCCGCCGCAGGCGGTTTCTGGCTTTCATCCGCTGCTGCGGATCTTCCGGCGGCTGGCTGGCGGCTGCCTCTTTAGTCGGGCGGCCCCGCTTGCGGGGTTGATGATTCTGCGCGGCGGCCTCTAACTGCTGCTGCGCTTCCCGCTGCAACTCGGCCTTGGCTTCCCGGAGGCGTTCCAGTCGGCTCTGCGCGCGGGCCAATTCAGTCGGCAACGGATCGGCAGGCTGGCCCTTACCCCAACGCTGGTCCTCTTGCTCATCGGTGCGCTGTGCTTCGACCAGCAACCGTTCCACAGTTTCTTTCCAATACTGCTCCCGTTCCGTCAATTTCTCGTAGGGTACCGAGCGCCGGGTGCTGGCGTTAGCCATGATCTTGGTGCCGTCGATGGCTACATTGCCGAGTTTCACCAATCCCGCCCTTTGACACAGCCGCAGCGCTTGCACAAACAAGCCGGCGAGTACCTCCAGATGTTCACGGCGGAAATCGGCAATCGTGTCGTGATCGGGATGCTGGTCGGCGGCCAGATAGCGGAACGCCACGTCGTCGTGCGTGGCGCGCTCGATGCGGCGGGAGCTCGTGACCCCGACACAATAGCCGTAGAGCAACAAGCGCGTCAGCAGCAACGGATGGTAAGCCGAGAGGCCTCGGCCGTCGTGGCGCTCATATTGTGAGTAAATGGCCGCGAGATCCAACTCGTTGGCAACGTCGGCGATGAAGCGCGCCAGATGCTCTTCCGGCAACCAATCTTGGAGGGAAGGCGGGAGCAGGAACGGCTGATCGAGGCTGCAAACCCTAAATCGCTTGTTCACATTACCAGGATGCAGCTGATTATTTCTGTTGTAAAGTACTTTGTGATGATTCTATCCCCGACAGGCTCCTGAAGTGCTCCTTAATTTCTCAAGTCCTTCAGCGAAGGCCTCAACGAGCCGGTACACTCCTATTGCTCGCTTATTCGGATGAAAGATATTCGCACCGAGCACGCTCGGGGCATCAGCAAGCGGTTGGGTCTCCCGCCCACTACTTCGATCGGGGGGGCGGTAGCTTGCAGGGCAAAGCCTGCTCTGGCGGAGTCCGCGTCGCCAAGACTCGGCGAGGAGGCTCCCCAGCGAACTATAGCACCGCTGGCCTGACCCGACAAGAGGGAA
>DASZAG010000043.1:0-2190 GCA_035945555.1 Acidobacteriaceae bacterium | reverse complement strand
GCCCAATACTGTTCACTTAATAATCCAGATGGCTATTTCGTAGTCCAGCGGCGCGAGCGGCCGTGGCGCGCCTCGATATCGCACCGGAAAGTGGCTGCTCGTTTTGCGCTTCACGGCCCTGGGATTGCGCCGATTGCGGCTGGAGACAACCCTCTCCTCCAGGATCTCCTTCAGCACGGCCTCATGAAACTTCAGCTGATCCTGAGGGGGGAACGGCGACCGCCAGGGCCATTTTCCGCCGTATTACCCGCACCGCGTGAACAAACGATAACCGGTCCGGATCCTCCTCTTCTTTGAGCGCCGCTTCCAGCATCAGACCGCGCACCGCGAAGTGTGCCATCATCAGACCGTAAAACTCCTGTCGCACCAGACTCGGGGTTTTGCTGCGCAACACGAGCGGCCCCCGCAGATGGGTCTTCAGTTCGTCCAGCGCCGTTTCTATTTCCCAGCGCTGGTGATAGAGCGCGGCCAGCTCTGCCGCGGGAGCCTGCTCCGGCCGCAGCACAGTGGTCACAAGCATATAGACCGGCTCGGCATCCGCAACTCCCTCCAGCCGGTATTCAATCACCCGTATCAACACTGCATTGGTCTTGCGTCGACGGTCGCGGTTGGACGGATAAATCCGGCTTAGATATGAGCCATCGCTCAGTTCTGTCTCTCGCGGCAGGCGCATGTTTTTTCGGACGCGCCACAGCAGTTCCGCCTTTCTGGCGTGCGCTTCGTTCCACAGCGCAAAGCTGAAGAAGTTCCGGTCCGCCAGACACAGCATGCCTTCGTTGAGGCGTGGCAGAACCTCTCGCGCCAGCGTGATCTCGCCCGTTCTATAGGGCCCCAGCCGCGCTCCGAACAACACATGGGTACCGATTTCCGCCAGCGCCACGAAGCGCACCTGTGGGTAAGCGCTTTTGCCCTGGCTGACGCCCGGACGGCCGAACTCCTGCTCATTGGCCTGCTCATCGGCCACATCCAGCGTGCTGCCGTCGAGCGTCACCAGACGCCATGATCTGTACCAACATCCCTTGCTCTGCGGAGTCGCAATCGGCTGGACGAGTTCATCGTGCAACTGCCGGACGGGTTGCCATCCCAGACGCGTGCGCGCCTGCGAGATTCCTGACTTGCCTGCCACCTTCACGGCTGAGCCCGGTCCCATCAGCCACTGGATTCCTTCCAGCAGGCAGCGCAGCACTTCACGATAGGAAGACTGCATGTACAGACCGAGCGCGATGACGTAATAGACCACCACGTGTGCGGGCAAATCCCGCTCGCGCTGACTCGCCCGACCGGTCTGTTTCAGAACGGCCCGAACTCTCTCGGCAGGGAATGTCCGCGCCACCACTCCCAAACTGATGTGATCGGTGATTCGTACGCCCGGACCTAATACCGCTGGCGTGCGGGCCATGACTTAAACCCACCTCGCCGACGCCATCGCGGCCGCCGCTTTACTTTTCTCCAAACGCTGACAGCGGAATCGCTGCCGGATCGTCTGATTAAAGAAACTCCCCTTCGACGGGGCCCCGCAAAAATCCCGATACAGCGCTGCGGGGACATCAAAATACTGATACATCTTGCCGTCGCGGAACTGAACCCGCAAGAGCCGCTGACTTCCACAATAGGCCGCCGCCGAGATGACGGCAGAGGTGACCGGCGTAAGTTCCACTCGATGCCTCCTTCCGGAGGCTTTTCGCCCTGAAACAGAATATCACACAAATGTTCTAAGTGAACAGTATTGGGCTTGCGCCGCATGTACCACGGGCTTTCCATCCGTCCAGTTATTTCCTGGACGCTTCGATCCGGATCTGGTTCAGGTAATCGATTCGCTTATCGAGTTCCGTGGTTCCGGCCGGGAACTGATTCATGCTCAGGATGTGCGCGAGAACGTCCGCGTTCTGATCGCGAGTCAGGCTTCCGGGGCGGTCGGCCGGCATCGACTGCCGGATGCGATTGAAGAGATCGGCCAGCGTCAGGCCGTTCCAGTTGGCGAGGAATTCGCCGCCAGTGAGCGCCGGCGCCATTTCTCCGCCATTCAAAGTGAGCCCATGGCAGGACGCACACTCCTGGCTGTAAAGCGCAGCGCCGCGCTTTGCCTGTCCGGCCGTGTAGACGCCATCCCAAACCGAACGGGACGTTTGCGCGATTGCCGAAACAAGAAGAACGGCGAGGCTAATCGCTGGGAAGACTGTACGCGATATA
>DASZAG010000042.1:0-9879 GCA_035945555.1 Acidobacteriaceae bacterium | reverse complement strand
TGTAACGGCGACAGCACCGCTGCTCCTACGCACGAAAATAGGGCCGGAGTCTCGCGTCCAGACGCGATTCGTTGCCCACTGGTGGAAATGCACGCGAGCAAGGTCTGCTCCGGCGCGCGTTAGAATTCCGTGCGCACGGCGTTGCGCCGCCGCGTCATTCACGAGGATGTGAACATCTTCGACCGACGCGAGGTGCCGAACGATGTCCGCATAGACCCAGGGAATGGGTTGAAATTTGCCCGGCCAGTCGTTCGGATTGTGGGGCCACGCAATCCAGGTTGCCGCATGTGGAGCAAATTCAGCCGGCATACGAAATCCGCTTTCGCGTGGAGTTCCCGCAGGCGTGGTCGTCATTCCTTATCGCCTTCAGTGCCGCTCGGCGTGTCTATAAAACGCTGCACAATCGGCGAATAGGCGTCAATGCGGCGGTCGCGCAGAAAGGGCCAGTTGCGGCGAGTGTCTTCAAGCAGGCTCAGGTTGACTTCTCCAATCAGGGTGTCCTCCTTGTCGTGCGCAGCCTTGGCAATGATGCGTCCGAAGGGATCAGCCAGGAATGATCCGCCCCAGAACTCTAGTCCCGCACCTTCTGCGCGATTGCCGCGGATGTCGCCATGCTCATGGCCAACACGATTGACCGCTGCCACATAGACTCCGTTGGCGATGGCGTGCGCGCGTTGAATGGTCTGCCATGCTTCGTACTGTGCCGTGCCGAACTCTTCTTTTTCTGCCGGGTGCCACCCGATGGCCGTGGGATAGAAGAGCACATTCGCGCCCTGCAGCGCGGTGATGCGAGCCCCTTCGGGGTACCACTGATCCCAGCAGACGAGGGTTCCAATGCGGCCTGCCGCGGTGTCGAAGGCGCGAAAACCGAGGTCTCCCGGAGTGAAGTAAAACTTCTCGTAGTAGAGCGGATCGTCGGGGATGTGCATTTTACGGTAAAGGCCACGCAGCGAACCGTCCTGGTCGAGCACTGCCGCGGTGTTGTGATAGAGCCCGGCGGCGCGGCGCTCAAACAGGGAAGCGATGACTACCACCTTCTCTTCGCGGGCAATGACGCTAAGGCGCTCGGTGCTGGGGCCAGGAATGGGCTCGGCCACATCAAAGAGTGCTATATCCTCGCGCTGGCAAAAATATTGTGCGCGGAAAAGCTCCGGCAAACAGATGACCTGTGCGCCCTCGCGCGCGGCCTGGCGAACTTTGTCGGCCGCCTTGTCGAGATTCGCGTCAGGATCCGGGCTGCAGCTCATCTGTATCAGGCCGACGCGATAGTTTTGCTTCAGTGGCATGGTTGTGCTCATTTCCAATTCGAAGGACGAACAAAAGGCGCGTAGCCGATGCGGCCCGCGCCCTTTTTGATTTTACTGCCCCGCTTTACTCGAAGATCAGTATGGCCGCCGCAATGGTGGTGGTCCATAGACCGCGCTTATCGCCAACCGCCGATTGCGTAACGTTGGCCGTGCGGACAATCTTGCTCGAGATGCGGTAGATTTCCTTCTTCTCGTCCCAGCTTTTGTCGGGGTCAAAGTCCACGTCGAGCGTGGTGGCAAGCATTTCCGCCGCAAGTTCCTCGGCGTACTCGCCGGCCTGGTCCTCGGTTTCGCCGAAGCTGTGGTGCTCGCTCAGGTAGCCGTAGGTGTTGCGGTCTGTCGGAATAGCAACCCCGATGCTGGACGCCACCAGGCGGTGTGGCTCGCGCGTGGAGTTTTCAGCAACGACCGCGAAGACCACCTCGCCGGGGTTCAGATATTTCAGGCCCTCTTTGCGGGGAACCAGTTTTGCCTGGGGTGGGAAAATGGAAGATACGCGCACGAGGTTCTGGGCTGCAATGCCCGCGTCACGAAGCGCCAACTCAAATGATGTAAGACGTTCCTTGTGTTTCCCGACGCCCTTGGTAAAGAACAACCGCTTCGGGACCATGCTTTTTCCCAATTTCTAATTCCTCCAGATAGCAAATGAGAAGTTATCACGCGCTGAGAGTGACGACGGCGAAAAGTGCGCCAATTTTTGCCCGCTGTGTCGATGATAAGGCAATCGCAGGCGCACAGAGATGAAGGAGAAAAAAATTATTTCTCTCGAGCGGCTGAAGTAGCACATAGCCGCTCGCCCCGCTGGTTCACAGCTTGGTCAGATCGATCTTTTCGTAATCTTTGTGTTCGATACCCTGCCGGATTTGCTTGGGAGTCCAGCCTCGGCGGGTCATTTCATACGCATAGGCTTCTTCCTGGGCACAGGTGGAGCACTCCGCTCCGTGCGTGCCGGCGAAGCAACTGCGTAGGCTGCTGTGGCCCAGGGCGCGGTCGCAGCGGCAATAACAGGGAAGCTGGAATAGTATCGACTGGATTGTGGCGGCTTGTTTGTAGACCTTCACCTGCCACGCATAGCGGAAACTAGGCCCGGTCAGTTGCTTTCCAGAGAGGATGGCCGGGAGCGAGGCAGTGGTCGCGGGGGGTGCGGGGTGGTAAGCAGGGATTTCATCCGCGGGGTTCGACCACTGGGCATAGCCTGCAACGGTCACGAGTCCAAGGGCGGCGGTCAAAAGGATACGCTTCATTCGGGTCCCTGGCTCTTATCGTACCGCGGGATGCCCAATCCGCGCCTTGGCTCCGCAAAAAGCAAAAAAAGACGGCACGAACGGTAATTTGTCCGTGCCGGGAGGCCAGTGACGCAACTTATAAACTTGTCTCAACAAACCGTGGAGTCTTGGCTCAACTATCGGCTTGTTTTCCGCTTACATTATATCTGATGCGGTTTCCCCATTTGAGGAAACACGATTATTGCACAAATATTGCTCAGTGCAATGCCTTTTTTTGCTCGACTTGTTCAAAGTGTAAACCATGGACTGAAATTTTTGCAAGTCTCGCTTACAATCAACCCGGAGCCTCTTGAAAGGTTGCGGTCTTTCAATGCTCAACTCTGCAATTTTTGATTTTGTTTCGCTTTATATGACTGCCGACCCAAGTCCCAAACCTCGCACCAGACCCTGGAAGACTGTCTTGCTCGTCCTGGGATCCGCCACATTTGGCGGCATCGCGTTCGCGTTGTGGAACCGCAGGGAACTGGCGCAGATTCACGCCGAACGGAATGCTCCCGAGAGCGATTCCGCGACTGCCGAACAGTATGACGAAGAGATGTTTATCTAGGTCACGCTCTCGCGTTATCCGCCAGAAGTGACTCGATTGACGCAGCCATGTCGAAATCTTGTGGGGTGAGCCCTCCTGCGTCGTGGGAAACAAGGGCCAACCGTACTTTGTTGTACCGGATGTCAATGTCGGGGTGATGGCCTGCGGCTTCCGCCTTGGCGGCAACCTGATTCACAAAGCTGACCGCAGCCACAAAGTCCTTAAAGGTCGTCTCGCGCACAATCTCTCCATTGACGAGCTTCCAGCCGGGCAGAAATTTCAGCTTTTCTTGTGTTTCATCCGCACTCAGAACGGCCATTGGTTCCTCCGAATCGATGCCTACTTTTCTACTTGGATGAGAAAGCCAGCACCCGTGCGTGATGCGTGATCTCCATTTGCAAATTTTCCCAGAGTGAGTCGGGCAGTGCGTTGTATATCTTGACCACCTCCGGATCGAACTGGGTACCCGAGCATCGCAGAATCTCCTGCCGTGCGGCCTCGAAGCTATTGGCGCGGCGATAAGGACGGTTCGATGTAATGGCGTCCAGGGTGTCGGCAATCGCGAAGATCCGGGCCCCCAACACAATCTCGTCACCTTTGAGCTGGCGCGGATAGCCGGTGCCATCGAAATGCTCCTGATGGCTGTAAACAATTTGCGCTGCGTCATGCAGAAACGGAATCTTCTTCAGGATCTGATAGCCTCGCGCGCAGTGCTCACGCATCATCTCCTGCTCCTGGCGGTCGAGCTTGCCGGGCTTCAGCAGGATTGCGTCTGGAATGGCCATTTTGCCAATGTCGTGCAGGAAAGCCCCACGCGAAACGATATGAAGCGCATCACCGCTCAGCCCCATGGCTCTTGCCAGCGCGATGGTGTATGCAGTCACTCTGCGCGAATGCCCTTCAGTCTCGGCATCTTTCAGGTCCAGCGCGTCTCCTAGCGCCTCGAGCGTAATGTCATAGGCCTGCTCCAGGTCGGAAATGGCGGCTCGCAGCAGGTTGGTCCGCGCTTCAACAAGCTGCTCAAGGTGCTGCTTGTCAAAGGCATTCCGCTGTGCATCTTTTCGATCTTCCAGTGCGCGCTGAACAGCGGACAGGAGCAGCTGCGGCTCAAAGGGCTTCAGCAGGTAGTCGCGCGCGCCTTCGCGCATCATCTCAATCGCTGCATTGATTTCGCGCAGAGCGGTTACAACAATCAGCGGAGTATTCGATTGGGCTGCCCTGACCTTTTCGATCAACTGCCGGCTGTCAAGGCCATGCAGCGCGATATCCACCAGAACCAGATCGTAGGGTGGGTCTTCTTCCAGGCGAGCTTCTGCGTCAAAGCCGCTAATTACAACGGTTGGTTTGTAGCCCTCTGCCTCGAGAATGCCCCGAAGCACGGTACGCATGTACGGTTCGTCGTCGATGATTAGAATTCGTTCTTCCGCCATCCGTCTCCACCGCGTCGCAACGCCTCTGGTTCGACCGTACTGCGCGGTCTTCCCGCCTCTCCACTTATATACGGCGAACGGGGAAAATTATTCCGGTACAGAACGAACAATCTAGTTAAATGTCAGTTGATGCGTCTAACTTTATACCTTTTAGGGGTTTATCGGCAAAGGAAAAAGGGGCCTTTTTGAGCGCAAAAGAGGGTGAGGGGAATTCGGCTAGGGACTGCCTTGTTTGGCCTTCTTTTAACCGAAAGTGAAGGAAAATGCCTGGACTCCCGGATCGAGAAACTCGATCTTGAAAACGTGGTCGGTCACTCCGTCACGCTGACGGACAAGCTGATACAGGCGATATGTCGTTACCACTCCGTTGCCTTGGGCGTCCGTGTCGACGCCATGATTCTCTCCGGGAGCCTGACCGTCGATGGTTACGCGAAAGCGAACCGGTTTATTGTGCGCAGCCGGACCAAGCACAAGGTGCAAGTCGCGGGCATGAAAATGAAAAACAATAGCGCCACCCGCCGATTTGAGAACCGCAACTTGTTCGTTGTCGACCCATTTCCCGCCAAATCCCCATTGGTTCAGAGCCGGTTGGGACGGCAATGTGTACTCACGTGACTTATCCTGCGCGATCCCGCCCTGTGATGCGAAATGCTCAGCGCGCTTATACCCTATGTACGTTTCAGGTGACCGCACCTCCCGCGCGTCCGGCGCCGCTTCCACACCCCGCGCATGAACGTCTACCACGCCGCCCGGCATTCCAGTGGCAGAACGCTCCTTCAGAAGCTCCTGGATCCAGCGCTCTGACTCCTCGTAGTTTCCCTCGCCGAAGTGCTCGTGTCGCACCTTTCCATGAATATCGACGAAATAGTCGGCAGGCCAGTATTCATTGTTGAATGATTTCCAGATCGCGTAATCGCTGTCCAGAGCGACAGGAAATGTGACGCCAAATTTCTGAACGGCCCGCTGCACGTTGGGCAGCTTTTGCTCGAAGCCGAACTCCGGCGAATGAACACCGATGATCACCAGGCCGCTGTCCTTGTACTTTTGCGCCCATGCTTCGAAATAGGGAAGTGAGCGCAGGCAGTTAATGCAGGAATACGTCCAGAAGTCGACGAGGACCACCTTGCCTTTCAGATCCTTCGCCTTCAGAGGTTTGGAATTAATCCACCCGGTTGCTCCAGACAGCCCGCCCAAGGGCGAGCTGCCGATGATGCTGGGTGGCTCGTCAGATGCTGGTTCTGTTTGGGCTACCATCATGCCCCAGCAAGACGCAGCCATGATTGCCACCAAGGCCATCAACCATATTCGTTGCTTAGGATCGGTGCGCATATTCGCTCGATTCCTCGTAAACACTATAAATCCGGGGAACGCTCTGGCGCACAGCCGGGAAACCCTCGAGTGCTTGGGCGCCGGCATCAAATGTTGTATGGAACCAAAACCGGCGGCCGCCAACATCTCTGAATCCAGCCTGATTGGAGGGGAATTCCTGATCAGCGATGCAAGAACCGCGTTGACTTTGCTGGACCTGTCCCAATCCGCTGCGAGCACCGGGATTCACGCGCGCCGGGTCGGCGAGGCTTACAAAGCGTACAGGAGCGTTCTGTCTTTCATGCAGCGCCTTGACCCGACTGCGGAGCAGATGAACATTCTCAACAACGAAGTGGAGACTCTCGCGCAGAGGCTGAAGGCAGCAGGTATGCATGTCGATTGATTTCCACCAGCGAGCACCGCCGGTCTCTTGAGCCTACGATGGAGCCCGGCTATCCTATAGCCAGACACCGAATCGCTGTCCCCAACATTTCCCAGGAGGAACCCCAATGGCTGAGTCAGCCAAGAAGCCCCGTGCCGCCAAGTCCAAAACCAAGAATGTAACCGAGACAAAACCAGGCGAGGCTTCCACCCAAAAAACTCCTGGTTCAGCCCAGCCCACGCCAATCAGCGCCTCGGGTCCCACGCACGAACAAATTGCTGAACTGGCCCGCAAATATTGGGCACAGCGCGGCTATGCCGACGGCCACCATGAAGAAGACTGGTTCCGCGCCGAACGGGAGCTGCACGCCAAGGCTTCTTGAGTTCCACTGAACAGCACCAGAGCAGCCCGCGAGGTGGTTCTGGTGAGTGTTACGACTTCTCTGCGTTCTATGCCCGGTCTCTCCGGCACCAACACCGCTTGGGCCTCGGCCCGATTTGCGAGCGTCGAGTGAAATTCCCCCAGCGTGAGGCAGAGATCCACGGAGTAGCCGCCGATCGCGGAGCAGCAACACGCGGTTACATTCGTCTACGCCGAAGTGGAGTAAGCTGGCAGCCATATCGCTTCTTTGGCAGTTAGCAAAAAACTGACAGGTGTTTGCCTCAAAAATAGCTCAATGGCATCGGCGAATAAAGGCAAAATTCGAACGTGGCGAGGAACGTTGAAAACTGCTCGGCTCGGACGGTCCTTAGCCGCGGTGACCCTTTGTATCGTCGCGGCGCTGAGCGGATGCCGGAAGCCGAGTTTGCGAAGGCCGTCTGGTCCGCAGTTACGCGGACCGGTCAAAGACCTCGTGGCGATCCGCGCCGGTGACGAGATTTTGCTTGGCTGGACTGTACCCAGGAGGGGCACCACCAAGCTCCTCGTGGATGGTTCGATTAAAGTGCAGGTATGCCGACGGGAGAGCATCGCTGGCGGATGCATAGATGCGGGAGCGCCATTGCATCTGGCTCGCGGTGCGAAAGGCTCCTTTTCAGAGTGCCTTCCTGCCACACTGGCATCAGGAACTCCGCGCTTGCTGTACTACTCTGTTGAGCTGTTGGATCGGGATGGCAGATCCACTGGGCTTTCGAATAGTGTGATCACCTTGGCGGGAGCTCCGCCACCGGCCGTTGTTGGCCTGACGGTCGAGATGACGGCAAAGGGTGCTTTGATCCGTTGGAAGCCTGACGGAACTCTGAATGGCGCAGGGAAGGGAAAAGTGCGGCTGCGTCGCACGGAGATCATCCAAACGCCTGCCACCGAGGCGATGCGCGAAGGCTTGGCTCCGCTTCCTCCCATGCCTCCCGAAATAGACCTGTTTACGCAAGACGGCACCGGTCAAGAACTCGACACGAATATTCGCGCTGGCAAAACCTACGCTTACACTGTGCAGCGGGTAATTCAGCTAAAGGTAAATGGGCAAACGCTGGAGTTGGATGGACAGCTATCGCCTCAAGTTCAAATCGACACGGCGACTGGCAAACACAATTGATCAGAGGGCTCGCGGGACCAATCGGCTCGCAGCATCCGAGGTGGATATCCACTTGACAGGGCCACCCGGCGCGTAGAATAGGGCCATGCGCCGTAGTATGGTTCTGCTGCTCCTGTTGTGGTGTGTGGCTGCGACAGGCTTGCATGCTGAGGGTCCCGCCTTTGACTTGGCCGGGCCTAAGGTGGACGTGCATGTTAAACGCGGTGACGTTACTCTCCCCATTTCGGAGGTCCCCAATCTATCGCCTGGGGATCGCTTGTGGATTCACCCTGATCTCCCCGAAAGCCAATCCGTCCATCTCGTTCTAATCATCGCTTTTCTCCGCGGCACTACCAATCCGCCGCCCTCGGATTGGTTCACCCGCGTTGAGACCTGGAACCCTTCCGTTCGCAGCGAAGGCGTGTTCGTCACTGTTCCGTCTGGAGCCCAGCAGGCGTTGCTTTTTCTTGCGCCTGAGACGGGCGGCGACTTTGATACGCTCCGCAGCGCTGTTCGCAGCCTGCCCGGCTCATTCGTTCGCGCAGCGCAGGATCTGCAGGCAGCCAGTTGGGACCGCATGCGCCTTGAGGCCTATCTCAGCGAGGCCAAGTCCACCTCCCTAAGTGATCCCGAGACGCTCAAGTCGCGGGCCGAAAGCGCTGCCCGAAGCCTCGGCATAAAAATCAATGAAGCCTGCTTCGACCGCCCCGCCGAACAGCAGGTCTCATGTCTTTCGCAGAGCTCCGAGGGCCTGGTCCTCGACGATACCAATGCCCAGTCGCTCGTTTCGCAGCTAACGAACGGTGACACGCTGAATTTGGTGAACGCCATCAGCTACTCGAACATTGGAGGGGCGGGGCTCTACAGCCCTTATATAGGAGCGCTGGTTGACACCGCGCGCATCCTCTCCTCGCTGCATACGGCCCATTTCCGATACATTCCAGCACTGGCCCTGCCGACCGCGGACACTCTCAATCTGCGCCTCAATATGCCGCTGTCGTTCCGCAATCCCAAGTCGGTTGTGGTTATCGCGCTACCACCGATCGGGTCTTCGCGCGCTGAATTGCTCCAACCTATCGACCCGGGCGAGGAGTTTTGCATTCAAGAACCTGGCATGGAACTGCCCGCTTCGGGAGCGCCGCTGGTGTTCGCAACCCACCTGGCTCATAACCTAACGCTCCACATCGAGGGTCGAGACCACGAGCAGGGCCTTCCAGTCGACCTGCCGTTGGTAGCCGATCCGGCGCGCGGTGGTCTAGTTCTCGAACGCCCGGCCCCGCAGCTCCCCGATGGCGAACTCGTCGGTGTTGTCCGGGGTATGTGGGGCTTCGATGACTGGAAAGGTCCAACATATCTGTTTCGTGCACCTCAGCCCGGCCAATGGAGCCTTGAGTCCGCCGACGGCTCGGCCCTGGTGGTTGGTCACGACGACACACTCCACTTCGCCGGGCAGAACACCCGCTGCATCTCGAAGATTGAGGAGGAGGCGAAAGGGTCCGATGCCGAGAAGCTCATCTGGACTTCGGTCAACCCCGGTCAATTCACTGTCACTGTACCGATGAGAGAAGCCACCCCCGGTCTGGTAAATTTTTCTGTTTACCAATACGGCCTCAATGCGCCCCAGACGATTTCACTCCAGGCGTACTCCGCCGCCGCCTCGCTCGATCGGTTCTCTTTCAGCGCCGGCGACACGGGAGCCGTCTTGCTCGGCACCCGACTTGACGAAGTGGCAACAGCGGAGTTGCAAGGCATCTCCTGGAGTCCCGGCTCGCTAACGCGCCTCCAGAATTTCGATCAATTGACGATGACAACGCAGGGTTCTACTGCGAAGCTCAAACCCAACAGTCATTACACCGCTACCGTCCGCTTGCTCGATGGTCGAAAGCTCGACGTCCCGGTCGCCGTTGGGCCGCCGCGGCCGGAAGTGGTCCTGCTCAATAAGGGCGTTCAGTTCAACAGTTCTGTTCAGCCCGTCTCGATTGTTCTGGGAAGCCCTGACGACCTGCCCGTCCAGAGCCACCTCGTCTTTTTCATCAAGTCCACGTCGCCACCCCATTTCTCCCGCGAGGAAAAAGTCGAAGTTGCCTCAGCTGACTCCAGTTTTGAGACCACGTTGGACCTCGCACA
>DASZAG010000041.1:0-42066 GCA_035945555.1 Acidobacteriaceae bacterium | reverse complement strand
GAAAGCCCGGATTGTTTTTGAACCCTGAAAGGGATGACGGATGACCGCCAAAGACTTCAAACGAATCGCCCTGAGCCTCGAAGGTGCCGAAGAAAGCTCCCACATGGGCGCGGTCGATTTCCGCGTAGGCGGACACATTTTCGCCACGCTCGCCGCCGTCAAGCAAGGATATGGAAACCTGTTGCTCACTCCCGAGCAGCAGGCCACATTCGTTGCCGAGCAGCCTGATGTCTTTCTTCCAATTGCAGGAGGATGGGGACGAAATGGAGCAACGCACATCCGCCTCGCCGCCGCAAACGAGGACCTGCTCATCGGCGCACTGCGAACTGCATGGAAACTGCGCCTCGAAAAGAATCGGAAGACTTCCCGAAGGAAGTGAACCTCACCCCTGCCCTGCGCGCTTCTTCTGCTGCTTCTTCCTCGCCCGGTAAAACGAGCTCACAGAAAAGTACAGGAACGCCACGCCAACCACGGCATAAATCAAAAACTTCTCGTGACTAGGCCCCGTCCGCCAGTCCGCCCGTAGCCGATAAACATTCTGCAAAAAGAACAAACAGAAAATCGCGAAGAAAAGCCCGGTGATTTCCAGCCACAGCACGCTCCCCGCATGCACAAACGGTCCCCAGATCGCCTCTCCGAACCGTTTGCCGCCGCGCTTCACTCCCGCGGCCGTGGCTTTCGCCCGCTCGGCGTAAACCGGCGCATCTCGGCGGGCCGTCTCCGCGGTCTGTGACGCGCGGTCTCGCAATATGCTCGACGCCACCCGCACGCCCACTCCAAATTTCCGACCTACGCGGACCGGCTCCATAAATCAAATTTTACGGCATCGCGCACTTCACAACTCCGTCCCTGCCTGCGTTCCATGATTTCCGATTGCACCCTCCGGGCATCACAAGTAAGGTGTAAGAAGATTCCCTACGGCCCGGCGAGCCGACCGGAAACGGAAACGGAGAATGGTTTTGAATCAAAAAATGCGCAAGCTGGTCCAGAAACTCGGGGAAGCCATTCACGCAAGTGTCTCCGAATCGGAATACATCGCCAGCGTGGTGCAGGACATCCGCAGGCAGGGATTCGACGTCCTATTGATGCTCGAAGCCACCATCGGACTGAATGAGCTGCCCGAGCAGCAGCCGGCTGCGGCCCAGGGAAAATCGAAGACAGCTGGTGCCGATGACGGAGTGGAAAACGGCTTCACCGCGCAGGACGTCCATTTCCTGAAGTCACTGCGCATCGCAGTAGAGGGAGAAATGGGCGAAGACACGCCAGAGGATGATGCACCTGAATGACTTAGGGGTATTGTGGTAGCATCCTCCCGTCCGGGAAGGCCGGTTATGCAGCAGTAATCACTGAATCGCGAGGGAACGAGTCATGCCGATGAGGGAAACACTGGGCGTTTTGCTGGCGGGCGGTGCAGGCGAGCGGCTCTTCCCCCTTACGCGCGACCGCGCCAAACCTGCCGTCCCCTTTGGCGGCAACTATCGCATCATCGACATTACCCTTTCCAACTGCATAAATTCCGACCTGCGCCACATTTACATCATGACGCAGTACAAGGCCCTCTCGCTGAACCGTCACATTCGCGAGGGCTGGACGAGTTCCGTCGCCCAGGAGCTCGGCGAGTTCGTCGAAATCCTGCCTCCCATGCAGCGCGTCAGCGCCAACTGGTACATGGGCACAGCCGACGCCGTCTATCAGAACATTTATTCGATCGGCTCCGAGCAGCCCGAGCACGTGCTCATCCTCTCCGGCGATCACATCTACAAAATGCACTACGGCAAAATGCTGGAGCATCACGAGCGCTCCCGTGCTGACGTCACCATCGCCACTCTTCCAATCGACCCCTCTGAAGTCTCGCGCTTCGGCGTTGTTGAGGTCTCGCAGAAGGGCGAGGTCGTCGGATTTGATGAAAAGCCGCAGAGCACCAGCTTCCGCTCGCCCTTCAATCCCAATATGGTTGACGCCTCCATGGGCATCTACCTCTTCAATACCGACGTGCTGCTGCCAGCGCTCATGCAGGATGCGGAAGACCCCGCGTCAAAGCACGACTTTGGCCACAACATCCTGCCCGCCATCCTCGGCAAATACAAAATGTGCGCCTACAACTTCGTCGACGAAAACCAGCAGCAGGCGCTCTATTGGCGCGACGTCGGCACGCTCGACGCTTACTTTGACGCGAACATGGATGTTGCCTCCGTCTCGCCTGTCTTCAACCTTTATGACAAGAAGTGGCCCATCCGAACGCGGGTGCGTCAGTATCCTCCGGCCAAATTCGTCTTCGGCGAGCCGGGCCGCACGGGCATGGCCATCAATTCCATCGTTTCGGCTGGCTGTATCGTCTCCGGAGCCACCGTCCGCAACAGCGCCCTCTCTCAGGACGTGCGCGTAAACTCCTACTCGGAACTTGACTCCACGATCGTCTTCTCCCACGTCAACATTGGGCGCCACTGCCGCATCCGACGCGCCATTATCGACCGCGACGTGCAGTTACCTGAAGGCACAGTCATCGGATACGACCAGAACGAAGACAAGAAGAACTACTTCGTCACGCCCAGCGGACTGACCGTTGTCACGCGCGACTACTCACTCTACGAGAACCCTGTCTCGCCCGACTTCATGGATTCGTAAAGCAGCTATTGGCTGTTGCCTGCTCAATACCCAATCCGGTGCAGATAAAAAACCGCGCCGGCAGCAAACAAGCAGTAGATACCGAACCAGTACCAACGCCCGCCTTCTAACCAGCGGCTCAACCAGCGCAACGCAAGCAGCCCCGCGACAAACGAGCACAACGCCCCAATCGTGCCCGGCACCAGCGCCTCTGCCAAGTGCAACCCTCCGTTGATGTGCTGTGCATGCGCCAGACGCAGCACCTCGCGCGCCACCACCGGCGGCGTCAAAATTACCGCCAGCGCGAAACTGAAAACTTCTGCCCGCTCGCGGGCGACTCCGGCAAGCATTCCTGTCGAGATCGTCGCCCCGGAGCGCGAGAATCCGCGAAACGGCAGGCATAGCCCCTGCACCGCGCCGATCCACCCGGACTGCTGCAGGCTGGGCTCCCTCTGTTGATCCACACATTCGTCGCGGCTGAAAAATCCGGCAATCAGAATCAGTATTCCGGCCGCAGCCAGCGCTGGCCATATCCACTCAAGGTGATTGAACATGTCCTCGACCTGTGCATGCGAAACGCCCTTCAGCAGCGTCTTCTCGACGACCTTCATCATCACCAGGCCCACGATGCCGGTAAGAACCGTCGCCCACACCAGCCGGATCGCAATCAGGTTGAACGCGCCACGGCTCCGGAAGTAGCTCCTCCGCCATTGGCTCCAGAAGTAGACAATTACCGCGAACATTGTTCCGGTATGCAGCATCACCAGCATCAGCGTCATCTGCGGAGACGACGCGTTCAGGCCCATCAGCCTTTCGGCCACAACCACATGGGCTGAACTGGACACAGGAAGCAACTCGGCCAGTCCTTGAACGATGGCCAGGATCACAATTTTGTACAGGGGCATCTCCCCTATCTTAAACAGGACTAACCACTCCAGCGCCCAAAATTCAGCATTCTCGGCACAAGCATTCAGAGTGGTATTGATCGCGTTAGTTTCAGAATTGGATCGGGCTCAATACAGCGTCTGCACGTTACCCTTGCACAGACACGCCCGAGAAAGACAGTACCGCCACGCCCCGCACCGGTTCGCCAAACACACGCGCTGGCTCAAACACGCTGAACAGCAACATGTTTTCAATCTGCGCCCGCGCCGCCGGAGTATCTGGTCCCGAGATAATGCGATAGTCGTATACCTGCCCGGCCCTGTTCACGTAGGCTTCCACAATCACCGGACTGCTGCTTTCCACCGTGCCCGCCCGCGCCGGACCGCGCCCCTCGTGGTACGCCGCGTCGCTCGCAAACGGCGTGGTCGAAGCCAGTAACGAGTAGAGGAATGTCGGGCTCGTTGCCGCGTCCGGTGCAGCATCACGCGCCTCCACCGGCTGCGGAGACGCAAACGCCCCTACCAGCAGCGCCGCCGTCCCAACCAGCAGCACAGCCGAAGCAAACCCTGCCGAAGCTCGCAGCAGGAAAGGAGCCAGCGTATTCTGCCAGCGCACTTGCCAACGCGCCAGGCTCTGCCGCGTAGTGTGCGCCTGCTCCTGAGAAATCGCCACACGCAGCCGCAGCGCCAAATCTGCCGGAGCCTTCGCCGGCCCTAGCCGCGCCAGAGCCTTCTGCATCGCACGCCACCCGGTAAATTCGCGCATGCACTCCGCGCATGCTTCCAGATGCGCCGCCGTCTGTTGCATGGCCACACCCGAAAGTGCGCCGTCAAGGTAGGCCGAGAAGCGTTCTCGCGTACTCTTACACTGGCGCATCACGCCTCCTCCGCCGTCAAACCTGACGGCGCTGTGCGCGACGGGCGCGCCTCTTCGGCATAGGGAGCTAATTGTGCTTTCAGGTGGGCGCGTCCTCGCATCAGCCGCGACTTCACGGTCCCTAAATTAACGTTCAGAATCTCGGCAATTTCTTCGTACGCAAACCCTTCCAGATCGCGCAGCACCACCGCTGCTCGGAACTGTTCCGGAATCTCTCGCAGCGCGCCTTCAATCCGTTTGCGCATCTCGCTATGCGCGGCTATGTCAAAGGGAGATTCATGCTCGTCGGCGAGCGTGTCCTTAATGCACAGCGGCTGGCCCTCAATGTCGCTGCAATTGCCGGTTTCAGCCTCTATGGTGACTTCCCGCCGGGTATGGCGCGACCACCAGCGCCGCTGGTTCAGCGCCTCATGCAGGGCAATGCGATAAATCCACGTCCGCAGGCTCGCATCCCCGTGAAAACCAGAAATGCTCCTGAAAATCTTGATGAAAACTTCCTGCGTAACGTCCGCGGCATCCGATCCCGCTGGAATCGTGCGCGCTATCAGGCTGTAGATGGGCTGGTGATAAGTGGCGATGAGCCAGGCAAATGCTTCCTCTGAGCCTGCCTGAAGCTGGGTGACTATCGCAGTCTCTTCTGCCCTGATTCCGATGACCCCTGCCAGATTGCCCAAAGCCGTTCCCGCTTGCATCGAAAGACGCTCCTTCCAGCTTAACAGGAAGAACAGCCAAACCTGCGAGAGAGCGAAAACTGCGCCGCCGGCGGCCCGAGCGCTTCCAGATTCGCTCTGGAATCGTTCTAAGTGGTCTCGCTCACTCTACCCCTTTAGACACCACTCCCACGGCTTAAGGTTCCCGATTTAAAGGAAATATTTCAGTGCGAAGCCGGCGGCTGCGCGGGCGTTCCGGCCGTCGGTTTGGTGGCTGGGTGCGCTTCCGGCTTCTTGTGTACCGCTTTGTGGACCGGCTTGCGCCGTCGAGCCTCTCTCGATTTCCCCGGCCCGTCGTCAACAACGTTCTCGTTTCGATGCGCCACCACGGGCGCGGTCCTCGCCAGTCGAATCTGCGACTGCAGGGCCACAATCTCCGCCTCATGGTGCTGCGACGTGCTCAGGATCGACTGCCCCAGCGCCGAACGTGCCGACTCAAGCTGCTGTAGAGAATCAGCTAGAGATCTGGCCTCACCCTCCGGAGCCGCAAGATCAGCGGTCTGCGCCACCCGCAGCAGCACGTCATACAGCGCGTCGATATTCCGGTACACTGCAAACGTCGGAGGCACCGACGCCGGAGCCGCATCGGCTGTCGCCAGCAAGCTCGGCAACGTACTGCCCAGGTCGCGCTGAATCGAATTCACGTCTTCCTGCACCGAACTGCGAACGCTTCCCGGAGCCTTCCACTTCCGCACATTCAGCCCCGCCGTTACCGCCTGGGCGTTCGAGAGCGCCGGCCGCACCAGCGACGAAGGTGTGGCCGCCGGGGCCTCATTTGAGGTCCCTGTCGCGGGCGTTTGCCCGATGGCAAAAGCGCTGACAGAACATGCGATAACTGCGGTGAAAACTCTGAGTAAGCGAAGCATTCTTGTGGTCGATGCTGCATCACGCGCAACAGTTGCTGCGCAAGGCAAATGGTTTGACGAATCAGGAATCCTCAATGACAATGAGTATATCCCTCCACGTGGGCCTGTGGCGCAGCTGGGAGCGCGCTTCCATGGCATGGAAGAGGTCATCGGTTCGATCCCGATCAGGTCCACCATTTAGTCCTACCTCTTGTTAAATCTGTAAAAATAGCCCTTGAGAGATCCTATTCAGAGTGACGTATCGCGCATTGGCGAAGGTGATGGCTGGTCAAGATGCGTCTCTGCTGTAGATGAATCTGCTGCGGGTTCTTCTTCGCCCAGATTCTCAAAAAAAGTAGCCGATGGCGCGAAGAAGAGGTTTCCGGTAACAGGACGGCTGAAGTCGAGGAGTCGGTCGTAATTCCCCGGCGGGCGCCCGCCGAACATGTTCTGAAGCATCTGTTCGATTATGCGTGGAGAGCGGCTGAATCCTATGAAGTATGTGCCGAATTCTCCATAGCCGGGCCTGCCGAATGGCATGTTGTCCCTCAGAATCTTGACCTCTCTCCCGTTCTCGACAATGGTTGTGAGTGCATTATGAGCTGAAGAAGGTTTCACGGCATCATCCAACTCAACATCGGAGAGTTTTTTGCGCCCAATGATGCGCTCCTGCTGCTCGGTGGAAAGGGCATTCCAGCCTTCCATGTCATGCAGGTATTTCTGAATGATGACATAGCTGCCGCCTGTGAAGTGAGCGTCCTCTTCGCCGACGAGCGCTGCGTCAAAAGCCGCTTGACCACGCGGATTCTCTGTCCCGTCGACGAACCCGATGACATCACGATCATCGAAGTAGCGGAAGCCGTGCACCTCATCGACAACAGAAACCGCATCTTTGATCCGCTCCATGATATGAGTAGCCAGCTCAAAACACATGTCCATTCGCTTGGAGCGGATATGAAAGAGCACGTCTCCCGGAGTGGAAACAGCATGACGTCCGTCCGAGTGGATCTCCCGAAACGGGTGCAGTTCAGCCGGTCGAAGCTTTCCGAAGAGCTTGTCCCATACATTCGACCCGAATCCGGCGATACAAGTGAATCCAGCCTCAATGTCGCGGAACTCCACCGCGCGAACCAGTCCTGGTAAATCGGCGCAGAGTGAACGCACGGCTCCATAGCTCTCGGGATCCGGCTTTATGCAGACAACCAGGAAGATCGCCGCTCGTGTCAGTGGCGAAAGAATCGGCTGAGCAGTTGGCAATTGCGTATGGCGGGTAATTTCGTTCATTCGGTTCGGGTCCTGCCGCTCCGTACGCTTTCGATTGTAACGGTGGTCGCCGTTTCCTACATTCATTGCCGTCAATAGCTGAAACGAACTATTGGCAAGCGAAATTGGAAAACACAGGAGCACGGATTCGGCAGTGGAGAATGGTTCGCTCTCGATTTGCACCACCATCAAGTCACAAGCCAGCGCACATTGGCACCTTTTCCTGACATATTGTCGACTTTCCCCGCGAAATGGAAGGCTTTCCCCCTGGAAGGACGCAGGAAAATTCTCCGCTCGCAGAATTCGGGTGAAAATCCGGCCTATTCTCAGATCGGGAAATGCCGACTGCCCTCCAGAAAGTAGGAATGCCGGGAACGCATAGAATTGAGCTACTTTCCAAGCGACGAATGGAAGAAACACAATGGACCATCTCTGGACCCGGCGAAAGTTCCTGAGCTCCGCGGCTGAAACCGCGGCTGCGCTTGCCCTTGCTTCACCAGAAAGCAATGCCTTGGCCCCAAACCCGGCACTCCCCGCCTTTCAGGGACGCTTCGTGACCCATATCTCGGTCGTGCGCGTGAACCAGATCGAAGTATCGCGTAACCGCTCCATCGGTCAGGACGAATCCCCCGCCAACAGTCCGTCGCACATCCGCTCACGGCGGGAAGCCTTCGCACGCGGCTGCCCCGACGGCAAAATGACATGGGCTGTCAGCTGGCTGGCGCTGAACGACTCTCGCAAGGAGTATGTGGAAGCGCGGCGGCTGCTGGCCTCGTATCACGACCGGTATGGCGATGAGATTACGTTCATCCCCGGCGGCTACTTTGCGCCGATGTACAACACCCGCGAAGAAATTCGCCAGACAATTCACAGTGCGCTCCAACTGGTCACGAAGATGGTCGGCAACGGGTATCGTCCGCAGTGTCTGGTGGCAGGCTTCATGGACGCGGAGAACCAGCGCTTGCTAGCCACCGAAGAAGGCATCCATGTATGCCAGGGCCAGATCTGGAGTCAGCACGGCATTGACAATGGCGATGGCGATGGCGGAATCTGCTACCCCTACTATCCCAGCCGTGAACATTATCTGAAACCAGCTCAGGGGCCGGTAGATTTCATTGATTGTGTTTGCCTGGACGGATGGACGTGCGATTTTCTTGCAGCCCGCCGCAACGGCTTTCAGGGAGGCTTCAACAGCCGGATGGGTGTTGGCCCGATTGAAACGGTAGGGGATCTGGGAGAACAGGTGGGCCGCCGGGAAATGATGGCAACCACCGCCATGCACTTTGACACGGGCCACGCTCTGAACGGCTTCGGATGGGTCACGGGGATATGGGAAGTATCGATCGGCCACGACCAGGACCTCACCTGGTGGCTGCAGTCCATCAAACTGAAATGGCCAGACACCCAAGTCCTCACCGAAGGCGACTTTGGCATGAAGTGGCGCAGGCATGTGCCGAATAATACTTCTCTCAATTACCGCTTTGACGCCAAAGGAACAGGCGCGCCCGGCTCGGAAACTAATCTTGAAATTCAGTGGTTCATGAACCAGGAGTTCCGCCTCGCTCTGTTGCGTAACTGGAAGACCGATAGCCCCCGGATGGTCATCGACTTCACCCGATACGATTTGCCCGCACGGGAACCAGCGGGACTGCAGCGGGAATGGAGTCTGATGAACGTCCTGAACGAGAAAGGCACGCGACCGCAGGACAAGCCGATTCCGCTGGGACAGCTCCCAGTTGACGATCAGCGGCGAATTTACGCGCTATACCCGAGACTCAGAAGCTGACTCGATTAGAACGTGACGCGCGCAAGTACGAGGAAGACGCCGGGATTCCGAGTTCAGTTTGTCCGCAGCGCTACCATTGGGTCGATCTTTGAAGCTCTGCGAGCGGGAAGATAGCCCGCGAGAAGTGCGACTCCGCCGAGAAGAATGACCATTGCGACGAAGGTGAGCGGATCCGTGGGCGCGGTTTTGAACAGGAGAGACGCGATGAGGCGAGCGACGGCGAGCGAAGTAACAAATCCTATGCCGATTCCAAGCAGCGTGAGCCGCAACGTTCTCCAAATGACGTCGAGTTGCACGCGTGTTTGCGTTGCGCCGAGAGCCATACGGATGCCGATCTCCTGGGTCTCACGCGTAACGGCATAGGAGATGACACCGTAGATTCCAAGCGAAGCCAGGAGCAGCCCCAGTCCTGCAAAGGAGCCGACGAGCAACACGAAGAAGCGGCGAGGAGAAGTAGCGTGGTCTACGAGTCCCTGAATGGGCAGGAACTGGTTGGCTGGTTGTCCGGGATTGATGTCCCGCAGCGTACGCATTACGGACGTGGCCAACGAGGCCGGAGGCAGCTTGGAGCGCACCACCAGATATGCGCCTTCAGGCCCGAACCGCTTGGTCGCCGGAAGATACATTTGCGCGCCCGCGGCATCTTCTGCCGAAGTTTCGCGAACGTCGGCGATGACGCCGATGACCTCCGTATCCTGGCCACCCGCAACGGCGTGGCGACCGATGGGATTCTGACCCGGCCACAATTTCCGCGCTACGGTCTGGTTGATAACGACGACGTTGCGATTATTGACGAGGTCGTCCCAGGTAATATCGCGGCCCTGCAGCAGATGCATTCCCATGGCCTTTGAATATCCCGGTGAAACGATGTAAACAAAAACCCCAACGAAATCGTTGGCGGTGAGTTTGTGATTTCCAACTGCCGCAATTCCCCAGCTTCGGTTTCGGCTCATGGGCAGATTGTCAGACACGCCTGCGGCTTCAACGCCGGGAATCATGGATGCGCGATCGACGACTTCCTGCCAGATTGCAGCGCGCTTTGCGGGGTTTCCACCGTCATCGTAGTCAAAACTCATGGCTCCGGCACGAGCTGGTTCGAATCCAAGATCAACGTCGAGCACACGAAGGAAGCTGCGCAGCAGCAGTCCGGCGCCGACGAGCAGCACACAGGCGAGAGCGACCTCAGTGACGACCAAAGTGGAGCGCATGCGATCGTGCCTTCTGCCGACTCCGGCTCCGTGACCACCGTCCTTCAGGACTTCCTGCAGGTGGTTGCTCGATAGCTGGAGCGCGGGCATCATGCCGAAGAGAATTGCTGCCGCGACGGCGATGAATACTGTCCATGCGAGTGCCGTGCCGCTGATACTCACCATGCTGAGAAGCGGGAGACTGAGCGATCCCTGATGCGCGAGATATGCGATGAGCGCATAAGCCAGGCCGAGGCCCAGCACCGCTCCGCCGATGGCCAGCAGCAGGCTTTCCGTGAGCAACTGGCGCACGAGCCGCCCACGTTTTGCTCCTAGAGCGATGCGCATTCCGAATTCGCGGTTACGCGCGGCGCCCCGCGCCAGCAAGAGACTGGAGAGATTCACGCAAACAATCAGCAGAATCATTCCCACCGCACACCACAGCACGATGAGCGAGCGCCGCAACATTCCGCTGACGTACTCTTTGAGTCCAGTGAGCTGACCGGTGTAACCCTTGCCGTACTCGGGATGCTTGGTTTCGAAATAGAACTGCGGGAATAGGATGTTGGCTTCGGCCTGCGCCTGCGCGATGGTCACGCCCGCCTTAAGGCGGCCGACCAGCGCGAGGTCGTTTCCGTCAGAGCGGAAATCATCCATGATGTAGGGGACGAAGAGATCGATTTTGGCTCCGGGTGAGAAGACCGCGCCGAAGTCGAAGGTCTTCGGCAAAATGCCCACAATCGTGACGGAGGTATTGTTCAAGTCGACCTTATCGCTAAGGTCAACTGTGCGGCCCACAACGCTGGGATCGCCGCCAAACCTGCGCTTCCAGTACGGATAACTTAGCAATGCCGCGGGCTGAGCATGGTGGACAAACTCCTCGGGACGGAAGAGCCTCCCGATAGCGGGCTGGATGCCGAGCGTTTCGAAGAATCCGTCGGCAACGAGGATTCCTGTAGCAGGCGTGGGCTGGCCGCTCCCGGAGAGCTTGAAGTTATTGGGGCTTGTAAAGGCGAAGTATCCACTGACGGATTGGAAGGAATGGTTCTGCTGCTGGAAGTCCTGCGTGGCATCGGCAGTATAGGTTTTTGACGATTCACCCGATTGAGGATTCTTCTCAACAATACGCACCAACTGCTGTGAATTGGGGAATGGCAGCGGGCGCAGCAGAATCGTATTGACTACGCTGAAGACGGCGATGTTGGCGCCAATGCCGAGCGCAAGGGTGAGGAAGGCGACAAGCGTGAATCCAGGCGCGTTGCGAAGCTGGCGCAGCCCGTAGCGGATATCCTGCCAAGTGGATTCAAGCCACTGCGTTCCGCGGGGTTCGCGGCAGTCCTCTTTGACCTGCTCAATCCCACCAAACTCCAGGCGTGTCTGGCGGCGGGCTTCAGTCTCTGTAATGCCGGAGCGGACCTTCTCAGCGACCTGAGATTCGAAGTGGAAGCGCAGCTCTTTGTCCAACTCGGCTTCCATTCGTTTGCGGGCGAAAAGTCTTTGCACCCAGCTCATCAGATTTCCTCCAGCGTTCCTTTGAGAATGAGGCCCACGATGTCAGTGAGGCGCGCCCAGTTTTCGGTTTCGGCCCTCAGGCGAGTTCGGCCCTTGGCAGTAAGCTCGTAGAACTTGGCTTCGCGACCGGTTTCAGTAGGTTTCCAATGGGAAGCGAGAAACTTTTTGTATTCGAGCCGATGGAGGGCCGGGTAGAGAGAGCCCTGCTGGATCTGCAATGCATCGCGCGACATCTGCTGGATTCGCTGGGCGATGGCATAGCCGTGAATGGGGCCAAGTGCAACCACCCTCATGATGAGCAAGTCCAGTGTGCCCTGCGGAAGATCGAATTTGTCGTGGCTTTCTTTCATGCAATACCTACGGCTTCTACATATACATCTTGACGTGTAGAAGGTCAAGGTATTTTGATCTCGCGAAATCCAGCAGCTTATTGGGCTGAAGTGGACCGTCGCAATCCAATCGGCCCAGACGAGCGGAGCCAGTGAGGTCAGTTCTACTTGGAACGAGGCGGTGAAACCCGCCTGATCGAGTGAAGATTCGCGGAACTACTTTGCGAGATCCGTAATCTGCACATGATAGGGCTGCAATAAATCGCCGGTTGCGTGACTGAGAGCCGCGCGCGCGAGTTGATAATTGATCTGAGTTTGCAGCAAAACCAGCTCTGTTTGTGCCAGTCTGGTCTGCGAGTCCAGCACGAAGAAATTGGTCTCTGCCCCAAGTTCGTACTTCCGCTGGTCAGCCGCGAGTGATTTCTGCGCGAGATCGAGGCTGGTTTTGGCTGCCTCCATTGCGAGCTTTGCCTGCTCCAACTGGCTGACAGCATCACTCACGTCTCTTGTAATCTGTTCTCTGATTTGCCGTGACGAATACTGATCGTGGGATTGCGCCACCAGAGCAGTTCCGAGAGTGGCCTTCGCCGCGCGGTTCCTGAAAGGGAGTGTCAAGGTCAAGCTTCCGCCATACCCCGGGTAGCCGAAGCCGAACACCTGATTAAAGGACGAATCGAATCCCCCTTTAGAAATAAGTTGACCGGTGATCAGATTGTATTGATTTCCGCCGAGTCCGCCGCTTTGATAAAAACCCGAGAGAGAAAGGTTTGGCAAAAGTTGATTGTGGGCCAAACGAACGTTTGCGCGGTCGGCATCCAATGCGGCACCGGAAGCCTCAATCTCCGGGCGGTTCCTCAGCGCCTGATCGAGTTCCGTTTTCACGTCTATGTCACCTGGTGTGTCTGCGACCTCTGGGTTTTCTGTGAGATTCAAGGGCAGTGCGCGGATCTGCGGGTCCTGGTCGGCGCCAATGGTAAGCCGCAAAGCGTCTTCAGCCTGACTAACCGCGTATCCCGACTGAATCACTTGAACGCGGCGCGCCGCAAATTCTGACTGGGAGCGATAGATATCCAGCGGAGGCAAGGCCCCGAGTTCCAGCGCTCGCTTGTCATGCTTGTAACTGGCCTCGGCCAACTTAAGGGACTCCTGATTGACCTGGAGGTTGCCGCGCGCATTCACTGCGGTCCAGTATTGCTGGACGACTTGCAGAATTAGATTGCTAACTTCAGCCCGAAAGTTAGCCTGCGACTCTGCAAGGCCATTGCGCGCAATGATGATGGCCGCCTTGTTGGCAAAACGGCCCGCTCCGCGCAGAAGGGGTTGGGTGAACTGGAACTGGACGTTGGAACTGTAAAACGGGTTGTAAAAATAAAACGAGCTGTTAGTGGAGCTCTTGTTGCTCGATGCAGAAACGATCACCTGCGTTCCCGTTTCGAAGGTCTGCGTGTAGCTGATCTGGCCTGTCTGGCTCAATTGGTTGAACGTCGCATTGCTCGATTGTCCTACCCCCTGAAGCTGGGTGTAGCCGGGCGAAGAATAGCGATTTACGTTAACGCTACTCTGCAGCAACGGATCAAATGGGGCATACGTATTGAGGAGAGTAAATTTTTGGCTCTCAATCTGCGCCTGGTCGATGCGAATGTCGCTGTTATTTTCAAGCGCCAGAAGTATTGCGTCATGCAGGCTCAGACTGAGCTTTCCATCAGTCACATGCTCGTTCAATTGCTCGGGGCCGTGCAACCTTCCTGAACTAAGGCCGCGCGTGAGGTCACGATAGTCCTTGGAAGACTGGGCATGCGTTGGAACAGCGCAGAGCAGAACGACGAGCGAGAGAACTCTGGAACAGGCATGCTTCATACAAGGACTCCAAAATGAACGTGCAATATTGCCAGGAGGCGTTTCAGAAAGTTTGATGGTGAAGCGTTGGAATCTTGGAGCAATCCGTCACTCATAACGGATCGCCTCCACCGGAGCGAGACGCGCCGCTTTTCTGGCGGGATAAATGCCGAAGATCAGACCGACTGAAATGGAGACCAGAAATCCTAAGGCTATGGAACTGGGAGTCACGATTGTGGACCATCCTGCGAGCCACGCGATAAGGCGCGAAACTACGAAGCCCAGGATCACGCCGATCGCGCCGCCGGCGATCGATATCATGGTGGCCTCGATGACGAATTGCCGGACAATGTCGGACTGGCGCGCACCAACAGCACGGCGGAGTCCGATTTCCTGGGTGCGCTCGAGGATGCCGGCCAGCATGATATTCATAATCCCGATGCCGCCCACCACGAGCGAGACAGAGGCAATCGCGACCATCACAGCGTTGAAGAGCCGCTCCGTCCGCTGTTGCTCGGCAAGGAGTTCGGCAGGCACGATGACGCTGTAATCATCGGCGCCATGATGAGACGACTCCAGAACGGCTCTGACCACCTGAGCTGCCTGGGAAATGTTCACTCCATCGCCTAGATTGATGTAAATCCCGTCAATCTCGTCGCGAACATCGCTGTAACTATCTTCCAGGCGGAGCAGGGCAGCGTTAAGCGGTGTATAGATGATGTTGTTGACATCTATCGCCGGAGCACCCGGCACCTCGGTTTCCGAGCTTAGCTGCGGACTTACGATTCCTATCACACGCAACCACTGCTCATTCACCTTGACATACTGGCCGAGAGGATTGGCTGCCCCGAAGAGGTTCCAGCGGGCGGCAGCTCCCAGAACGCAGATTGGCTCACCAGCGTCTTCGTCGTGCTGATCAAAGAACCTGCCTTGCAGAAGATGCAGTCCAGCGATCTGTTGATAATTGGGGTCCACTCCAAAAACCACAGGAATATCCTGCTGCGACTTTGGAACAATCTTCGAAGGGGTCATCCGTTTACGCGGCGTTGAGGCGACGATACCGGCGAGATCGTCCTGAATCACCCGATAATCCTCAAAAGTTAGGCCCGGCGAAATCTTCCGTATCCTCGAATGAGCTTGCCACTCGGTGGTCTCTTTTGCTTCCACGATCAGGTTGTGGACACCCATCTGTTCGATGAGCGCCATTACCTTCTGCTTGGCGCCCGCTCCAATGGAAAGCATTGTCACAACAGCCGCTACGCCGAAGATCATTCCAAGCATGGTAAGGACCGAGCGAAGGCCATGCACCATGAGGTTTTGCATGCCCAGTTGCGCGTCTCGCATCCATTGCTGATAAACCGAAAGAGCGCGAGACCGGGTCAGGGATTCGAGCACGGGCATCATGGCCTTCCTCCGGAAGCCGTGGCCGTGGAACCTCCGGCAGGAGCGGCCTTGCGCGGCACAGTCGGATCAATCAATGCGACCTCGGTACCTGCGTCGAGCCCCCGAATGGCTGCGCGGCTCTCATTCTCGCTTTCAATCCGGACTTCGCGCTGTTCGTAGCCACTTCCGCTCTTGACGTAGACCACGCGTTTGCCATCTTTCATGAACAACGCGAGCCGCGGAACGTACAGCACGTTATTCTGACTGTCTCCGTCAAACAGAACCTGCGCCGTGAGCCCGGGACGCAAGCGGCGATCCATGTCCGTCAACTGAATCGACACATCGAAGCTGCCACCTGTGTTCGAATTGAAAAAGGACTGCGTGGTCATTCCAGCTACGTTCTTTACTGTGCCTCGGAATACCTTGTCAGGCATTGCATAAAAGGTCACTTCGACGGGTTCACCGGTGTGAACATTGCTTCGCTCCCATTCGCTGACATGCGAAACCAGATTCATCTCCATAGGGTCGACGATCTGAGCAATGGGATTGCCGGGACTGGCCTGGTCGCCAGGGTGGTACTCCGGCAGCGACATGCCGGTAAAGAAAAAGCCGCCGGCAGCATTCATATTTTTTTGAATCGAGACAAGTCCATCCATCGGTGCGGTGACCTGCATCATTTTGAGATTCTGCTGTGCTTCATCCATGGCCAACTTTGCTTTGTTGTATTTCTGCTGGGCCAGGTAAACCGAAGCTTTGCCGGAATCGGCATGCGACTGCACGTCTTTTTCCAATTCGGCAAGCACGCGTTTCGCCTGTTGCAGCGCCAGGTTATTTTTATCGGCATTGATCTTGCTTACGAGCTCGTTTTTCTGAACATCCAGTTCGGCTTTGCGCACGTCATAGCGTGCCTTAAGCAGCGCCACTTTGTCCTGCGCTGCAAGAACTGCCTGGTCGGCGTTGGCCTTCGTGATCTCCTGCTCGGCCTGCAGCAACTCGGAGTGACTTTGGTCGATCTTGTACTGCTGCTGGCTGGGATCAAACTCGATGACAACATCACCCTTCCTCACAACTTGGCCCGTGCGGATGAGCCGCGTGATCTGCAGAGAGTCGCCGCCAACTGCCGGCGCGGTGAGCATCACAACGCGGCTCGCCTGGAGTTCTGCTGTGGCATGAACCTGCAAACGCATGTCTCCGCGTTTTATTGTCGCAAGCGGAATATCGTCATTTCCGGGAGTGAGATGCCGAGGAACCGTAACCGCAATGACGCTCCCTGCTGCAGCCGCAAGAACGGCGGCAACTAACCAGACGAGAATGCGGGGTCGTTTCATAAGGCCGCCCTCACTCTGCCGCCGATGGATCTGCGAGTGCGACGAGATCGCCTGGGCGCAGGCCGCTGGACACAAGAATGCGATCGCGGCTTCGGCGCGCGACGTGAATCGTGCGTTCCTGGAACCTGGAGCCGTCCCAAACGTAAACGACGGTTTGGCCCGACTTCAGAAATGAAGCTTGTGAAGGGATTGCAATGGAATCAGGGACGCGGTCAACAATGACTGTGACCTGCACCGTCATACCCGGCTTGAGCCGAGGATCAGTCTGATCGAGAGCAATCTGAAGATTGAAATTGCGAGGAATGGGCCAGCCTGCCGAAAAATCCGATGTGGCGATGGTGCTGATCTTTTCAATATCGCCGGTAAATTGACGGTCGGCGATGGCATCCAATTGCGCCGTAATCGGCTGCTTCACCTCGAGACGCCCCCGCTCGGTTTCATCAACCCGCGCCGTGATGCGCAATGACGATGCATCCGGAAGCTCTGCAATAGGCGCACCGGGCCATACTTGTTCCCCCGCCTTGAAAGGCCCCTCTCCCGCCTCATGCCAGACAGACACGAGTCTGATGGTTCCATCAGACGGGGCTGTGAGCGTGGTTGAATTAAGGGCGTGAGCAGCCAGCTGCGCGTCATAGCTGTCTTTATTGCTCGCGTCCTTTTTGTCCTCGATGGCCGCCCGGTCGCTCATTTGATCGGATTTGAGTTTGTCTTCCGCCTGCTGCAATGCCTGCTTCGCATCGGCCAGCTTCAGGTTCGCTTCGGCTCCGTCAATTGTCGAAAGAATCTCCTGCTGGCTCGCGTCAAGCTTTGCGTCTTCGACGTCGAAGCGGGCCTTCAGCAAAGCGGTTTTGTCCTGCTCTTCGGTAAGAAGCGCTTGTGCCCGCGCCTCGTCAATATCAGCCTGTGCAGACTTAAGGGCTACCTGATCCTGCGCCAGATCCTGCTTGGCTTTTGATTGATCAAACTGCACAACCACGTCTCCCTGCTTGACCTGCGTGCCATCTGCCACAACTTTGAGGATCTGCAGACTCCCTGCGTTGGAAGGGGCTGAAATTGTGACGGACTTCATTGCCTTCAACTCGCCGCGGAATTGAAGAACATCCAGAAATTCGCCGCGCTTGACCTGATACGTCGCTACCGAAGGAGCGTGACGCGAATAGCGGACCATTCCCAAAAGAAGAACGCTGGCCGCAAACACGCCGGCGAGGACCACAGCCGTCTTACGGCGCGGTAGGAATTTCCGGAAATTACCAGTCATCGCGAGGCACGCTCTCTGTTATCGTGCCCTTCCGAAGTGATCTCCACTGCGGCAGAGAGATCCGGCATCAGACGCGGATCGTTGCCCTGAATAGAAAAGGTCGCCGTGAATGTTCGAAGCACGGAAGAAAAGTCACCTCGCTGTCCCATCGGATCGATGGATTCAAACTGGCCATGAAGCACCAGATCCGGATACGCGTCGAGGTACACTCGCGCCGTTTGCCCCGGCAACAGATGAAGTAGGTCTTCCTGGTTGACCTTGACTTCGACCTCCATGGCAGCAGGATCGACCACCTGCATGAAGGGAACTCCTGGCCGTACCTGGTCTCCCGCCTGCACTTCGCCCATCGTGCCTTCTTTCCAGATTGTGTTGTAGACGACAATGCCATCAATCGGTGAGCGAATTTGCATGAGAGCCGCGTTAGCCTGGGCATGAAGCATGGTCTCGCGCGTGCGGTCGCGCTGGATTTCTAAAATGCGAATGGATGCTTGCGCGGCCTTACGTTTGAGGTTGAAGGTTTCCTTCAGTTGCGCGAGCGTGGCTTCAGCTTCATCCAGGTTCTCACGGGTCTTTTCAGCATCGATGCGCGACAGAATATCGATCTTCTGCATCTCAAGCCTGGCTTTGCTGAGATTGTCCTCAGCCTGGACAATGTCTGTTTCATCCTTGGCGCGGTCGGCAATTTCCTTGGCCTGCGCTTCCAGAACTTTGTCGTTCTCGTCGCTGCTCTGCGCCTGCTTGTCCGTAAAGTCGCGAAGCTGAGCCTGGCGGTCAAATTCAGCCAGTAGATCACCTCGTTTTACGTGAGCTCCGTTTGGCGCCATGCGGGTAATGGTGAGCGTACTCACTTGCTGGCCGGCAAGAAGTGGCGCCAGAATCGCGCGGGCCTGCACAGCCTGCGTCTTGCCCGTTAGACGCAGGGAGCCGACATTGCGCTCAACTTTTGGGGAAAGTTGTGCGGTGTTGTCCCCCCCGCTGTGGTGCAACTCCTTTGCCAGTATCAGAGCGACAAGAAGCACAGCAAGAACGATTGCCGCACCTGCGCCTCGCTGCACCAGTTTGATTGTGGAGCCGCTTCGGGAGCCGGGGGAGGCGCTTCCCGTATGCTTCGAGGGGGTACCCGGCTGGTTCATTATTTAGCCGTTCTGCCTGATACAACGCTAGGAGGTGAGAGCATACCTGCATACTCCAGCAATATTTGCGTACCCGCGAAATGCTTCCAGCAGGTGAACAACGGAGATAGAAGCTGGAACAAAACGCTCTATTCCAACAGCCTGCACGGTAAGGAACCCGTTATATCACGGTACCCAGAGAATCTGCGAGGGGGCGTCCACCCTCCGCAACAATTCGGCCCCTCGTCGAGAGTTCTCCGACTAAGCCCAGACTCTTAGACGATTCTCCGGCGAATCCAGTTTCTGGCTTTAGTCCAAAGTGAGTTCGCTAGGTCCGGCGTAGGCGGTTCAGATGCCCGACCAGGTCAACGGGGTGGATAGGCTTATTCAGGGTTTCGAAGAAGTAGCCTTCCCGTCCGGCATCCTCGAAAATATCTTCCGTTGCCTGACCGGTGACAAGCAGAACGGCTGTTTCAGGAAGGATTTTCCGCACAGATATAGCCAGTTCCACTCCATTCATCACGGGCATCATAACGTCGGACAGCAAGATGTCGGGGCACATTTCGGCAGCCATGCGTAGTGCCATGCCCCCGTCGTATGCAGCGACTACAGAGAAACCAAACCTCTTCAGAATTTCGCATGTCGTATCGGCAATGATCTCATTGTCGTCCACTACCAGAATATCGACGTGCTTCCCAGGAGGCACTTCGTCCGCCTCCCATCTGCAATGCGTAGCGCAGTTCGCGAATACTCCAACTGTCGACACTTCCGGCGGACTATTCACCAGCATCCAGCCACCTCAATTCTTCCTTCAAGTTGCAGCTCTGTCTCAATACACCCACGGCCAGGGTCGGGAACACCCGTGCAAGTGTACGCAACCTGCGTACACTTCCATACACATAGAAATCACCAGTTCAATGATTGTCCTGTGTGCAATCTGCATGCCAAAAGCCATGAGCTCGACAGCACGAGAACTTGAGAAGTTCTGCAGCGTGTTTGATTGGAATTGACGGCATTTACCGTGTAACGGATACAGATGACAAGACTTTTTTACGTGATCTCCATTCGCTGTTCTTTGTCGCAGATTGAATCAGCCCATGGGCCGTGTTCTCAAGCACAAACGTTACGCGAAATGGCCTTATAGCCCTCGCATCCGCGTGTGCCAGGAACGCCCGCATTGAACAGGAATTAATTGTCATCGTCATCGTGGTACTTTCTGGCCGCTTTGACGAAAGACGTCGGCATAAGCACAGATCTCTCCCCCGGATATGGACGCGTCCAGCCGGTTGCCGAATACCAGATCGCATGATTCAGGAAGTTGGGGTCCACTGAGTCCGCTTTGTCATATTTTCCTTTCATCACCTCGTCCGTCGCTTTGATCCATGCCTTTGCGACTGCGTTCCGGGCAACGGCACTCCCGCCCGGCAAGCCTACGCCACGATCCAGTGGGATCGACGCAGGGAGATGATCGAAGGGCGCCAGGTCGGGTGTGTTCTGGAAGACATCGAACATCGGCGAGGCCACCAGGTCAAATTGCGTCAGCGGTTGTATGCCGAGAATGTTCTCGATTGTGCGGTTTATATTCACCGCGGTATACGTGGTGTGAATCGCCTTCCCCTCGCCGGGAGCCTGAGGAGCCACGGTGTACGGGCTGATGACATAGACGGGCTGGCGGTGGCCATCCACATGGTCGGCACCGTTCTGCGAATCGTCCTCTTCGACCAATATGGCCGACTGCGCCCAGACCTTGCTATGGCTGATGGCTTCCACCATGCGTCCCAGGGCAAGATCGTTGTCCGCCTGGTAATTAATTGGATAGGGATGTCCCGTCGACATGCCCGCGGTATGGTCGTCGGGAAGCCACAGGATCGTCAGGTTAGGAACCTGGTTGGCAGCGTCCAGCTTCTTGAAGTCCTTCAGCCAGTAGTCCACGCGGTACTGGTCCGGAATGTCGAGATTGAACGGCGGATAGTGCGGGTCAAGCACCTTCGCGGCCGACGGAATCGAGGAGCTGACAGTGACAACGCCGTCGGGAACGATACAGCTGGAAGCCGGAGCCTTGCCCTCCTTGCACTGCGAGGTGCTGTAAAAATCACTCCACGTATAGGCCGAACCGTCCGCCTTCCTGCCGACCTTCGTATTGGTGGCCCACTCACCGTAGATCTTCACAGACAATCCGGCAGTTTCCGCAGCCGACCATAGAAAGCCCTTCGGCGTGTTGACCATTGCATCGACGCCATAAGATCGGCTCCAGTCCGGCGACTGAATGTCATTCGGATAGAACGATCCCGACATCACAATCCACGGATGGCCATCGGCCGACTGTCGGCTCGGCGCGTAAACATTGTCCAACAGCGGAAAGCGCTTCACAAATGCATGCTGGTTCGGCACGCCGGAAGCGAAGACAGCAAACGCAGGAGCTCCATTGCCCCATGACACATCGCCCAGCATCTGGTCATAAGTGCGGTTCTCCTTCACGATTAGGAAAACGTGCTTGATGAGCGAGGGCTCACCGATATGCCGCGGAACCGCCACCGGCACGGCATGCGGATCGATGTACTCTTTGCCGACTTCGATGTTCATCGTAAGGTTCCAGTGATTGTTGTCGAACACCTGCCGGCTGAACTTCGCTAGCTCTTTTGCGTTTGGCTCCGGAATCAGGCTGACGACACCCACATCGGCATGCGTGTTGTACCCGGTCACTCCATCCTTGACAACTGCCCTGCCCCGCGATCCCAGCCCCTTGTCGTCGGCCACCACCAATTGCTTCTGCGCATGGTCATAAGCAATGGAGGTCGGAAAATAGGCAGTCGGAATATAGCCAATCATTGGCTTTGCGTCGCGGCCCCTCAGATTGATGACTGCCAGGGCATTCGCCTGACCCAGCGTGACGTAGGCTCTCCCGTCGCCAGTAACGGCAACATCATTCGGCCCTGCGCCGAAAGCGCCGCCGGCTTCGATCGGAACGCTCAGATCGATTGTGCGCACAACCTTGTCGCTCTTGAGGTCAACAACGGAGAGGCTGTCGCTGTACGCGTTCGCGACATATAGGTTCGAGCCGGAGACCGCCATGCCCGCAGGGTGAAGACCAACGTCGATCGTCTTCACCTGCTTGCTCAATGAGAGATCAACAACAGAGATCGTTCCCGTGATCGTAAAGGCATTCCTGCGGTCCACGACAAGTTGGGTGCCGTCGGACACATTCGTAAAGTCCTCACTGTTCGCTGGGCGCCCGCCCTCATTGCTGACATAAGCGTACTTGCCGCGAATCACGACCGTGTTCGGCGCGTTGCCGACCGGAATCTGCGCAATCAGCCTTGCGGGCGAAGTAGCCAGGTCGATAACCCCCAATGTGTTCACGGCGTTCAATACAACATAGGCGCGCCTGCCATCGTTTGAAATCGCGATGCCGCCCGGATTAATCGAATCACGCCGCCGCCCGGCAGGCGGCGCGGGCAGGTCGATCACTTGTTCCCGCGTCAACAGGCCTGTCCGTTGGCTCACTCTCGCAACCACAACGTGATTAGTGTCCTGGCTGAAGAGCAGCTTCGTGCCGTCACCGGAATATGCGATTCCCGCATAAGATCCGGCATTGATCTTTTTCGCAGAATCTCCCGGGACGCTCGTCAACGCGAACCGCTGCAGCACCTGTCCGGTCACGGTATCGAACACGATAACCGGCTGCGCCGCTCCCATCAGCAGCACCGCGCCACTATGTGTGGCTCGATTCGGATTTAGCACAACAGCCTTGGCACGCACGGGTGAGCCCAGGTAAACAATCCTGCCCGCCGGGGTCAGCGTCTGGTTGTCCGATGCGACGATCGAACCATCCTGCTGCGGACCCACAGTGCGATCGGGGCTGTTTACCTGGGAGCTTAGCCCTTGCGTAACCGGCACGTTTTTCTCGGCCGACGAATGGTTATCCCGCTGCGGACCAACAGCAATCTGAGCATGCGCCAAAGCCGGCGCACAACAAGTGAGCAGGCAAAGCAAAATCGAATGAGCGGCGTGAACCGCACGCGATGAATTCAAATGCATTATTGAGCCCTTCCAACATATAACCCAAACTACGAGCGGTAGCTACATCGTGATGCAGCTTCTCGGCGCAGGCGGCGCGAGCTAATCGCCACGTTTTGTCGTCGGCTCGGGATCTCGGCAATCTAATGCGGGAACGCACACGAGTCGTGAGGACTCGTGTGCGTTCAGCCTCGATCTCTATTTTTCTTCGGGCGAGCGGGACCAGTGCAGCCCGAACGATACGGTTGGCTGGTAGTACTCGCGCTGGATCATATATTGGTCGCTGCCCTGGTAGAAGCCGAAGACTTCATTGTTGAGATTGAGGCCGGATACGATGAGGCTCAAACCATGTTTGAGACCTACGCTGCCCTGCGCGTCCACCTGAATGTGGGAGTAGAAGTAGATGTCGCTGTCAGGACCGTTCAGACCGCCCGGCGTTGGACTCCCTCCGCCGGAGCCGTCCTGGTATTGATAGGCGTAGATCGCAGCCTCATTGTATGAAATGCCCATCCTCATCGAGTAACGGCCTCGGTCATAGGTGGGGCTGATGTTGAAGACGTTGGGCGCGTTGCGCAGCAGCCTGGGATGATCAGAGCGGTTTGGAATTCCCGAAGTGCTGGAAGCGAGATAACTGTAGTTGGCAGACAGACCGAGGCCGTCCAGAAATCCAGGAAGCGCACTGTAGTGCTGGAGGTAAGAACCCTCAAAGCCGCTGAGCCACGCGCTGCCTGCGTTAACAGGCTGAGATGCCAGGTAGTTCCCTCTGTCCACCGAGGGCGCGCCCGGCGGCAGATAATTCGTGAGCTGAGATGAAGTTTGAATGATGGGGTTCTGCAGATACTTAAAGAAGTACCCTGCGGAGATAACACCGAACGGCTTGAGGTAGTGGTCGTAGAGAATATCAATGTCGTCGCCGGTCTCGGCTTTCAGATTGGCGTTGCCAAAAGTGACCGAGTAGCGGTTGGCGCCATTGCCGCTGACGGTCCAGTCCAAAGGTTGGGCCAAATCCTGCGGATCAGCACGCGACAGTCCGCGTGCATAAATCAAGCGAACGTAGCTGTCGGGACCAGCGCCGAAGCGGAGCGATGCGCTTGGCAATAGCGTGTAGTACGAGCCGGAGAAAGCATTGGGTGTAATGGAAGTGCAGGTCCCGGAAGGGCAATCGTAGCTGCCGAATGCCAGGTTGTGGATGCCGTCGTTCGTGGTCTCGGCACGCAGACCGGCGATAAAGCGCACGCGGTTGCCGAAGTCGATCGTGTTCATGACATAACCCGCGCCGATTTTTTCATTCAGCGAGAACTGAGAAGGATCCTGCCCCTGAGTGCTGGAAATTGTGAACGCTGTCGGATTCGCGTTGGCATAAGATTCCACGTCCTCGTAAGCGGCGTTGTAACCGAGCGGGTAAGTGCCGCCGTTATAGTAGTTGTGATTGACCATCCGGTTTGGGAACTTTGACATTGGGATGGTTCCGTTCGGGATCTCAGTCAGCACATAGGTATCGGCAAATTTGTTTTCGTTGCGGAATTTCCCGCCATACTCGAATGTGGCGAAATGGCCGCCCAGGTGATAGCGTTTGGCCCCTGAGGCGCCCAGACCCAGATTCACCTGCGCCGATTTTCCAAGCCCCCGATTGATGTTGTTCAGCACCATGTTGTTCGGGTTGTAAGCGTCGTTGTAGCAGGCCTGGGTCCACTTAGGCACGTATTTGTCGGTGGTGGCGCTGGGATCGAACTCGCACGAACTGCTCGTCAGGGTAGAGTTAAACACCGCTGTCGAGTAGGGCGAGTGGCCATAGAATGAACGCCCCGCGAATATCTCCCATTGGTACCAGGTAGTGTTGAACACATGATTGCCGCCAACGATTATGCTGCCCACGCCGATGTCAGGATTGCGCAACTGCGCGTTGTAGGCAGGAACGCTCCCCGTATTGCCCGGATTGAGGAGTTGAACGTCGGGCGTATTGTCCACAAGTGTGTAATCGTAGCGATCACCGTAGTTTTTGAAATCTGAGTAAAGGAACCGGGCGAACACGTTGGAGCCATCGCGAATGCGATAATCGGCACTCCCCGCAAACCCATAACGCGAGCGGAAGTACTCATACTCGCGAATGTCAGTGCCATCAAACCACGTCCTGGTCTGTCCGTTGGAAAGCGTGGCAACGTCGGGAACCGGCTCGACGTCGTCGATGCCACGGCCCTCCCAATCGTAGGACCCGCTGACCATCACGCCCCATCTTTTCGCGGCGCCAAAGCGGCGTCCCCAGGTAGCCATCTGAGTCGTGTTTCCTCGACCGTGGATGATCGGCGTATATCCGCCAATACTGGTGATCTCGAAATCTGGGACGTCCGTAGCAGTTTTGGTGACAAGATTGACCGAGCCGCCGATTCCATCGCCATCCATATTGGCCAGAAGCGTCTTGCTGACCTGAACCGAATCGACGATTCCGGAGGGGATAGCGTCAAACTTGATCTGGCGAACACCCGGCTCTTCAGAAGGCAGGTTAGCGCCATCTATGGTGGTGTTGGTAAGGCGCGGTTCGAGGCTGCGGATCTGCACATACTTTCCCTCGCCTTCATCGCGCTCCAGAGTGACGCTCGGCATGCGACCGATCGCATCGGCCATGTTGGCGTTGGGAAGGCTCTTGATTTCCTCGACAGGTAGAACCTGAAGAAGGTTGTCAGCCGAGCGCTCTTCATTCAGGGCTTCGGCCTCCGCCGACGCGCGCTGGGCAGTAACGACAACAGACTGTTTAGCGCCGGCAATCTGCATCACCGCATCGAGTGTGGCAACCTGGGCTGCCGCAACTGTTACTGAGTGATGGAATGTGACCAGGCCTACATAGCTGATGGACACATCGTAACTACCAGGCAACAGATTGCTGATGAAAAAATGCCCTTGCTCATCGCTGGTTACATTAACGTCTCGCGATGCGATGAATATCTGCGCGCCCTTGAGCACTGCGCCCGATTGATCTCTTACAGTTCCAGCAATAGAGCCACGCGCAGCCTGCGCTCGAACACGTGGAACAATGGTGCAGAGCAACAGGGCGGCGAGCAGAAAATAGACTGCACGGGGAAGTGAAAAAGTTCGGTCGGTCATTGGCATCTCCTAAGAGGCGGCGGCTACCAGGGGTCTTTTGTGGTTGTCAAGCCACGCATCAGCAGGAGAAAGGCGCGCAGCCCGCGAACCGTCTCAAAATGAACCTAGGCAATTTGTGTTGCTGAAAAGTTAATGCTCGATTTACGGCAGATGAATTGAAGTGGCGTCGCCACGCCCGCCCGACTGGAGAAGTCCGCTCGCAAGTTTAAGAAAATGGCCCAGTTGATTCGAGCCCGCAATGCGTCGACGGCGGGAAGTTAACCGCCGACACGGATCTCAAGTCGCTCCATAGAACGTCTATTTAAAATTTCTTTGGAACCGTTTCAGACCTGTCGCATCGAAGTCGTAATGATCAACTCCCTTGGCGGCTGACATGCTCAAAATGACTGGAACATTTTTTTCGGTGGCAACCACCGTCTTATTGGGGGTCGCCTTGGCACATGCGCAAAGCCCACAGGCCATCATTCGGCAAGCCGTTGACACCGAGCGGGCTGGCAACCGCAGCGATCACACAAATTGGATCTACCTGGAGCAAATTAACAAACCAAAAGACAATGTCCGGCAATGGGTAGCCGCCACACAACAGGGCAACGTTGACCGCATTTTTGAGAAGAACGATCACAAGCTTCCGGAATCGCAGCAGCGCGAGCTTGTTGCGAAATTCATGCACGATCCCAGGGCAAAGAAGAAACAGATCGAAGAGAGCGACCACGACAATAAGCAGATCGACGACCTGCTCAAACTCCTGCCCGATGCCTTTCGCTGGACACAAACCGGCCTGACCTCGACCGATGTGCTTCTGCACTTTGAACCCAATCCGGACTTCCATCCCCCCACACGCGAGGCACGGGTCTTCGGCGGCATGACGGGCGACGTTGCAATCGATCGCAGGCAGCATCGCATCGCAAGCATCAACGGGCTCCTCACGCGCGATGTCACCTTCGGCGAAGGAATTCTCGGCCGCTTGAAGAAAGGAAGCACTTTTTCTCTCCAACAGGTTGATGTAGGGAAAGCTTCCTGGCAGCTCACCGCGATCCACGTACACCTCGAAGGAAAAGCGCTTCTCTTCAAAAGCGTTTCTATGCAGGAGGACGACCAGCGGACTCAGTTCGAGCAGGAGCCTTCAGACATATCTCTCGGCGCCGCTGCCACGCTCGCCCTGCGGCAGCCAGACTAGAGAATTTGACTGCGGATCAGGTCCAGCGCCTCACAGAAAACTATCATTTCGATGAGATCGCAAAACGCATCTCCGAAGGGCCAGCCCGGTTCCGCATTATGGTGCAGCCTGCCGATGCGTCAGATACGGTCGATGACGCTGCAGCTCAATTCGCGCTTGACATACCTAAATATCTATGGATATCGTTGTGTCCGTGATACCAAGTTCTTTAGGGGTAGACGATGGCCAAGAATGATTTGCAGGGGGCTCTGGACCTTCTGGTCCTGAAGACACTTTCCCAAAGGGGGGAGCTTCACGGCTACGGCATCGCGGTCCATATTCAGAGAGCATCCGCTGACCTGCTGCGTGTGGAGGAGGGTTCCCTGTACCCGGCTCTTCACCGCATGGAGCAGAGCGGCTGGATCAGCGCAGCCTGGGCGCAGACTGAAACAGGGCGCAAGGCGAAGTACTACAAGCTCACCTCCACTGGCAGAAAGCAATTGCAGGAAGCGGAGCAGGATTTCGAGCACCTGGTCAAAGGCGTTCGCGCCATCTTGCGGTACGCGTGAGGACAGCACATGGCACTCCTTCGACGCATTGCAAATTTGTTTTCCCGCGACAACGTCGATCAAGACATCGACGCCGAGCTACAGGCGCACATCGACATGCGCACAGAGGACAACATCGCTGACGGGATGCCCCCTGAACAGGCTCGCCGTGATGCCTTGATTCGATTCGGCAGTCCCGCAGCTACAAAAGAGCGTGTGGCGAGTATGGACGTCGCTCTGATCTTCGAAAGCATCTGGGCCGACATCCGTTTTGCATGCCGACAACTCATCAGGAACCCCGGCTTCGCGGTCACAGCGATCGTGGTACTCGCTCTGGGGATCGGGGCCTGCGTGGTCTTCTTTGCGTTGGTGGACGCTGCTCTGATCAAACCCTTGCCATACAAAGACCCAGGCCGCCTGGTCAGTGTCTACGAAGTTGTAAACACCTGCCCCCTTTGCAACATCTCCTACATGAACTATCAGGACTGGAAGCGGAGCGACCTGCCATTCAGCTCCATCGAAGCCTGGGGATGGGCTTCGTATCATTTGCACAACAGAGACGGCGTCGAGCCTGTGCAAGGCGCCCGCGTCAGCGACGGCTTCTTCCGCACCCTTGGAGTCACTCCCATATTGGGCCGCAATTTCTATCCGGGCGAGGATAAGCCCGGCAGCCCGCACACAATCCTTATCACTTATGGTTCATGGCAAAGGCGCTTCGGGAAAGACCCAGGCGTCGTTGGCCGGCAGATTGTGCTGAACAACATTGCCTACACCATCATCGGAGTGTTGCCCAGGGAATTTCATTTCGCTCCTATCGGTACCGCTGAATTCTGGGCCGCTCTCAATGATCCGAGTTCCTGCGATCAGCGGCGCGGCTGTCACGGCCTTTTCGGGCTGGCACGCTTGAAAAGCGGCGTCAGCCTGCATACTGCCGCTGCTGCCATGCAGACGATTGCGCAGCAACTTGCAAGACAGTACCCCGATTCAAATCACGGGCTGGGGGCCACAGTAACGCCCCTGCGTGATTCCATCATCGGAGATATTCGTAGCGTCCTTCTTGTACTGCTCAGTGGGGCCGGCCTGCTCTTCTTCATCGCGCTGGTCAACGTGGCAAACCTGCTGTTGGTTCGCACCGGGGCGCGCAGGCGCGAGACCGCGGTAAGGGGTGCTCTCGGCGCATCTGTGGCGCGCCTGCTCAGGCAGTTCTTCAACGAAGCACTGGTCATTGTCTGCATCGGCTCATTCCTCGCCGTCGCAACCGCGTCCCTCGGAATGAAGTTGCTCATCAGGCTCATTCCTGCGCAACGATTGGAGGGGATGCCTTATCTCCTCAACCTCGGGTTTAGTCCTCGCGTCTGTGTCTTCACCGCGCTGCTATCCTTGCTCGCGGCGGCACTCATCGCTCTCACGCCTGCGCTCCGGATTAAGCGTCGAAATCTGCGCGATGACCTTGCAAATGGCGATCGCGGTGCCGCGAGCAACACATGGCGACGCATGGGATCACGCCTTGTCGTGCTCGAGCTCATCACGACCGTCGTGTTGCTTGTCGGTGCAGGCCTGCTGGCCAAGAGCTTCTATCTGCTTCTTCACGTAAACGTCGGGTTCAAGCCAGATCATTTGGCAACAATCCTCGTGGAAGCTCCCAAATCCTATGCGAATAGCGACGAGGTCATGGATCTTGAAAGACAGATGGTGAGCCACATCAGCCATCTTCCCGGAGTGAAATCCGCCGCGATCTCCAGCCATCTGCCGGTCCGCAACTGGGACGGAGGCGTTCGCATCGTTGCTCCGGGACGCCCCCCTTCGCCGGACCGCAACGATCTGCCGGAAAGAGATGTGAGCTTCGGTTATCTGGAAACGCTGGGCGCACACTTGCTGGGTGGACGTTACTTCACTGAAGAAGAGGACGATGGAAACAAGCGCCGCGTCGTCGTCGTGAACCATACGCTCGCGATGCAGATGTTTCCGGGCGAAAACCCTGTCGGCCAGCGCCTCGCGTATGAAGGGGGACACGACACGATGGAAATCATCGGGGAGATCGATGACATCAAGGAGGGCCCATTAGACACACCGAGTCGTCCTGTGATCTACGTTCCCTTCAATCAGGACTACTCTCGATCGTTCTACGTCGTTGCTCGAACCACACAGGACGGACAATCGGTGTTGCCAACTATCGACGACGCCATTCATCAACTCGATCGGAACCTTGCGACAACCGATCCCGCAACCATGGATCAGGTCATCGACGATTCGCCATCTGCTTATCTCCATCGCGCGTCCGCCTGGCTCGCAGCGGCCTTTGGCGCCTTCGCTCTGCTGCTCAGCGTCGTCGGGCTCTATGGTGTCATTTCCTATTCCGTGAGCCAGCGGACTCGCGAGATCGGGGTGCGTATGGCTCTCGGCGCAGCGCGTAGTTCCGTATGCAGCATGGTGCTGCTGGAAGCGGGCCAGCTCACTGCCATTGGCATCGCTGTAGGATTGATTTGCTCCGTGGCCGGTGCTGCCCTCATGCGCAGCCTCTTGTTTGGAACTCAGGCTTGGGATGTTCCGACACTGGCGGTCGTGGCTGTCTCGCTCACCGTCTTTGCGCTGTTGGCAAGTTATCTCCCAGCGCGTCGAGCCGCCGCAGTCAATCCAATCGACGCACTGCGCGCGGAATAATCAGACGGCGAAGCCCATTATTCGTGCCGTAGCGCCTGCATCGGATCCACCCGCGCCGCTACCGCAGAGGTTCTTCATATAGTCCGAGTTCCGCAATTCCCGGCGGCTTTGCAGAACCTTGAATAAGAAGTCGCACACCTCTTGCGGTAGTCTGTTGGACTCTTTGCACAGCAGCCCTCGTGGACGTCCCACCCAGCACAGGTGTCCATGCACCATTTACATACGCCTCGACGCGGTAGGACGTGATCCTGCTATCTCTTCCATACTCATCCAGGTACGTAGGTTCGACCACCGAAATAGTATTGAACGTGACAGCAGCCTTCAGATCAATTCTTAGCCAACCAGACGTCTGGCCATCATCGCAAACCCAATAGCTTCCCGGGTTGTTGTCATTCGCCAGATCCGGCCCTGTTGTATCCGCGCTGCTGCTCGCGAAGGAGGGATTGCCGAAGGCAAGATTGGGAGTGGTGATGACAAGTGCAGGTTCAAATGGCGGCAATGGCTCAGGATGCGCCCACAACTCGCCGATCTCTGCGAGCCGCTGTACGCTGTTGCGGTCAAACAGTCCGTCGCGATTGGGCGCAACGTTCAGGATGACATTGCAGTGGTTTCGATTGAATGGAATGAGCCACTCGTTCACCACCTGATGAGCTGAGCGAAGTTCTTCGCTCGGGAAACTCTCTTTCCAAAACCACACGCTTTGCAACGTATTAGCTGCCTGCGAAGGGATAGTGCTGCCGGGTAGAATCGCCTGTCCTGCATGCTCTTCATACTGCTTGATATCTGAGTAGTAGAGAACTGGGGCCGGGAATCGACCTTCGTTGTAATCAGATATCAGGCAATTCGGCTGGATTGATTTCACATGGTTGTAGATTTCGAGAAACGGCACTTCCTCATATGTAATTCTGCTCCAGCCGGCATTCCATCCGTCGATGATCAGCGCTGTGATTTCCCCGTACTCGGTCAAGAGCTCGGTCAACTGGTTCTTTATTAGGTCAAGCTTCTGCGGAGTAACGTCGAAGTGCCTGATGTTAGCGCGCAGATCAAGAATGGAAAAATAGAGACAGACTTTAAGGCCGTTACGCCGGAATGAGTCAACATAGGAGCGTACGATGTCGCGCTTGAAAGGCGTATCTTTCACGCTGGGACTATCCGTTGCAGTCGGCCAAAGGCAGAATCCGTCATGATGCTTGGTCGTCAGGCAGCCATACCTCATTTTCGCGGAAACAGCGGCTTCCGCCCATTGATCAGTATCCAGCGACTTTGGATTGAAGATGCTCGGAGATGCGTGCGGATCTCCCCATTCCCGTTGCTCATAAGTCGCCATGTTCAGGTGGATGTACATTCCGAATCGAAGATCGAGAAAATTCTTCTGAAGCTCGTTCATCGACATTTCTTGCACTGAATCTCCTCGATAGGAGTGAAATCCATGCCGAGCACCGAGTGCTGAGCGGGCAGAAAGCGCCGCGCCTGCAAGTCCGAGAGTGAACTGTCTTCTGTTAATCATTATTTCCATGATTATCAGAACGGGCCGCTGCTGCGGAACCCGCAACAGGCAGTTTCTCCAATCCGAGTCATATCACTCGTGTCGGAGCGCCTGCATCGGATCCACCCGCGCCGCCCTGTGCGCCGGAACCCATCCCGCCGCCAGCGCCACCGCCAGCAGCAACAGGGCAGAGCCGGCCAGTGTCAACGGATCCCACGCCTTCAATCCATAAAGCAGGTTGGCGATTACACGCCCGAGCGCCAGCGCACCTCCCAGCCCGGCAACCACGCCGATAAGCGTCAGCCATGACGCTTCACTAAGCACCATGCGCAGCATTCGTCCCGGTTCTGCGCCTAGCGCCATGCGTATGCCAATCTCGTTCGTCCTCTGCGACACGGAGTAAGCCGTAATCCCGTAGATCCCAATGCACGCCAGCACCAAAGCCAGCACGCCGAAGGCGCCGGTCAGGTCCGCGAAAATCCGCGGCTGCTGCAGACTCTCCGCAATCTGTTCGTCCTGCGTCCGCACATCGAGCAACGGCAAATTCCGGTCCACCGACTGCACCGCATCACGCAACGAAGGCAGCAGATCTGTTCCTTTCATGCGCGTCGCAATCGCGAAGGTTGGGTCCGTCATTCCTTCAATCTGCTCATACGGCCGATAGAACGTCGCCTGCGCCGCTTCCTGCAACGAGTAATACTTCGCGTCCGTGCACACCCCGACAATGCGAAGAATGGAGGAATGATCCCCGCCACCCGCAATGATCGTTCGCCCTATGGGGTTCACGTTAGGGAAATACTCCTTCACAAAACTCTGGTTCACGACGGCGACCTTCGGCGCGCTCCCTGTATCTCCCGCGTTAAAGGCGCGACCCTCGAGAATGCCGATATGGAAGGTCGAAAAGAAATCCTGGCCTACGCCGTTAACTAGAGCAGTGTGCCTCTCGTCAGGCTTGTAGTGCCGACCTTCGGGTACAACGAGGGTGTTCCATGCTCCACCGGAAATCAATGGAAAACGGAGCACCGTTGCCGATTGCACACCCGGCACGGCCGCCAGCTTCTCCTCCATCTGCCGTATGGCTGGAACAGTGGTCTTGTCCGAATAGCGCGCCTTTGGCATCTCCAAACTGAACAGCAGCAAGTTGTGGGTGCGAAATCCCACGGGTACGTTTCCCAGACGCGCGAGCGACTCAACAAAAAGTCCCGCGCCCACCACCAGCAGCATCGAAATCGCCACTTGAAGCACGACAATGGCTTTACCCGTCAACCCACGACGCCGGTGCGTTGCCGTCTGTGCAGCATCTTTCAGCCCGCCGCTCACCTGGACGCGCATCGCATGGAAGGCTGGAACTACACCGAAGATCAGCCCCGTCATGATCGATATTGCGGCGGTAAATCCGAAGATGTGCCACTGGCTTTGGAAGGACGCATGGAACGACGGTGGAGTCGGCGAGTTGGATATCAGCCGCGGAATCATGTCGCCCATACCTATTGCCAGCAGCAGCCCGGCAGCGCCGCCAATGCACGAGAGCAGCAGGCTCTCCGTCAGCACCTGGCGCAGAATCCGTCGCCGCCCCGCGCCCAGCGCCAGCCTCACGCACATTTCACGCTGCCGCGCTCCTGCACGCGCCAGCAGCAGCGTCGCCAGGTTGGCGCAGGCCAGCAGCAGCACGAACCCCGTCAATCCCAGCAGCACCTTAATCGGCTTACTCATGTCATCGGCATACGGATTTAGCCCGCGGCTGCCATCTGTCAGAATCAAGCGTGGAACCTGACTGTCCTTATTCACCGTCATCGTGCCGCGCACTGCCGCGCTCAACTGCACATTCAGAGCAGCCTGCGCCGCCGCAGTCGAAACGCCGGGCTTCACTCGACCCATCATCAGCACCCACCAGAGATCCTTGTTTACCAGCAGAGAGGCAGGCCAGGTCGGATCCAGAGCTTGCGGCGCGACGACCGGCTGCATGCTGAAAGGCAGAAAGATGTCCGGATGCTCCTGGGCCGAATAAGCACCCGTGAATCCCGCAGGATTCACTCCGACAATGGTCATCGGCTTCGAATTGATCAGTATTGTCTTCCCAATTACTTTCGGCGAGCGGCCGAATCGCTTCGACCAGAACGCATCGCTGATGACTACAACCGGTCCGCTGCCCACCTCGCCATCGTCGGACTCCTGAATACCCCGCCCCAGTTGCGGCTGCAACTGTAACGTCGAATAAAAATTCCCGGAGACCATCTCACCTGTGATTGCATCGGTCTGCCCATTGATCGTCGCAGCCATTCTCTGGGGCTCTTTGAATGCGCAGATATCGGCCAGCGACTGGTTTGCCTTACGCAACTGCTGATAGACCGGGTACGAAAAGGACGTCGAACGTTGCCCACCGCCCGGCTCACCGTCGGAGGAGCCCCACATAGCCTGAACCACCCCGTCTTGGGGCTCACTCCACTCCAGCAGACGCAGTTGCTCCGCATGCGGCACATCCAGGCGGTCCAGAAGCATGTGCTGCGCGGCGGAGAAGATCACCGTGTTCGCGCCAATGCCCAGCGCCAGCGACCCAACTGCGATGAGCGCAAATCCCGGACTATTCGCCAGCAGACGAATCGCGTGCCGCAGGTCGCCGCGCACCTCATCGATCCAGCGCGTGCCCCACGCCTGCCGGGAATTTTCGCGAGCCGCGGCCACGCTTCCCAGTTCTGCTTTCGCTCGCCGCAGCGCCTCATCGCGCGACATCCCTCCGCGCATCAGGTCTTCGGCACGGCTTTCGATGTGGAAGCGCAACTCCTCTTCCACCTGCGCGCCAACAACATCTTCGTGCCGGACGGCACGCCACCAGGTTCTGACCCGGCTGTTAACGCTCATAATTCCTCCGGAGCGGTCTTCAGAATCCCGCCCACCACGTCGGCAAACTCCACCCACTTCTTCGTTTCGGATTCCAGGCGCCGTCGTCCGGCCGCCGTCAGCCGATAGAAGCGAGCGCGGCGCTTGTTCTCGCTCTGCCCCCACTCCCCGGCAATCCAGCCCTCGTGCTCCAGCCGGTAGAGCGCCGGATACAGCGAGCCCTGTTGAATCTCAAGCCGCCCTTGCGAGATTTGCTGAATGCGCAGCAGCACCCCGTACCCATGCAACGGTCCCAGCGAAACTGCCTTCAGTACCAGCATGTCCAGAGTGCCCTGCAAAAGATCCACCGGAGTTTCTTTGGCCATAGCGCGTCTCTCCCAGATTGTCTAGGACAGTACGCCTTACTCTCCCAGACTGTCAAGGAGAGTCACCCTGGAACCGGGGAACTAGGCGCCACTTTGCGCGGAAAACCTCTCGCAATTCTCGGATTCAAGGCCGATTCAGGCTGGCTGGAAACCGGTACATAAACGAAGAAGCCGCCAAGGTTGATGCGGATTCATTTCGTAGGTACTGTCTTTATAGCTCCGCTGATCCATTTGGATCGGGGTCATAACGGAATGCGAAACCTGAGTTTACGACTGATCTTGGCGTTAATCGTAGGCGTCACAGCTGTGTCCCTGGTGTCGTCCTGGCATCAGGTACGAACTGAAAAGGATGAGCTTCGTGTTGATCTTGAGCGGAAAGGCGAGACATTCGTCGAAAGTCTTGCTGCCAATGCTGAGTCTTACCTGCAAGTCGCAGACCGGGCCGGGCTCGAATCCATCGTGCGCCGCTTCAACAATCGCGACCACCTGCTCGGCATCGGCATTTACGATACGGACTCTGATCCTCTTGTCGTCACTCCAAATCTTCGCGCGGTGTTACCCACAATACCGAACATCCTGAAGGATGCAGTCACGAAAAACAGTCTGAGAACTGTTTACATGCGAGTACATCTTAAAAGATTGTATGTACTCGCCGTGCCGTTGCATGCCATAAACAACCACGTTGCCGGCGGCATGATCGTCGCTTACGACACTGGCTACATTCGCATCCAGATTCTTCGCGTTTGGGGACAGGCGTTCCTGCACATCCTCTTCGAGGTACTGGTGATCGTCGCCATCACCCTTCTTATCTTGCAATGGAGCCTGGTTAGACCCGTCGCGCGCGCCGCGCAGTGGATGAAAACATTGCGCATAGATCGGCTGGCTGCGCTTCCTTCTGCGAGAGATCTCGATTTTCTACGGCCGCTGACCCGGGAAGTTGCGCCTCTTGCAGAAAGCATGCGCAAGGCACGTGCCGCAGCAGAAATAGAAGCAAGGCTCCGAAACGCGAATCAATCCCTCTGGACAGCCGAACGGTTGGCCGACCATGTTCGCATGAAGCTGAATGGCAGCAATCTCTTCGTCGTTTCCAATCGCGAACCTTATATCCATAAACGCCAGGGCAATGAGATAACCGTGACCGTTCCGGCCAGTGGATTGGTGACAGCGATCGAGCCTATTCTCTGCGCCTGCAACGGAACATGGATCGCGCAGGGCACCGGCGACGCGGACAAAGACACCGTTGATAAGCATGATCGATTACCTGTTCCTCCCAATGACCCGAAGTACACCCTGCGTCGCATCTTTCTCAGCAGAGAAGAAGAAAATGGCTACTATTATGGATTCGCCAATGAAGGCTTATGGCCGCTCTGCCATATGGCCCACGCGCGCCCAACGTTTCGTGCCTCCGACTGGGAGAGCTACAACAAGGTAAATGCCAGGTTTGCCGACGCACTCGCGCAGGAACTAGCCGACGAGAAAGCTCCTGTCGTTCTGATTCAGGATTATCATTTCGCCCTTCTGCCGCGAATGATAAAAGACCGCATCCCCAATGCCCGCGTTGCGATCTTCTGGCACATTCCCTGGCCAAATCCTGAAGCTTTCAGCATCTGCCCGTGGCAGCAGGAAATATTAAATGGATTGCTTGGCGCGGACTTGATTGGGTTTCATGTGCAGGCGCACTGCAACAATTTTTTGAGTACCGTGGATCGTGCTCTCGAAGCGCAAGTGGACTGGGAACATTTTTCTGTCAGGCGCAATGACCATTGGTCCGCCGTGCAGCCATTCCCCATCAGCGTCGATTTCCTCGATGCTGAAGAAGCCACACCTGCGGGCAATACTGAGGAAGAGCGAAGTGCCCTGATTTCCGAACTTGGAATTGAAGCCACATTTCTCGGTGTAGGCATCGATCGAATGGACTACACCAAAGGCATTATCGAGCGCTTCCTCGCAGTGGAATCATTCCTGGAAAGGCATCCGCGTTATCGGGACAAATTTACCTTCATTCAGATTGGAGCGCCCACCCGCAGCCAGATTCCACGCTACTCCGATTTTCAAAGAGAAGTAGAAGTTGAGGCGAATCGCATTAATGAAAGGTTCAGGCGCGGGAAATGGCGCCCCATTGTTCTTCTGAATCGGCATCATAGTCATGAGGAAGTACAACGCTATTATCGAGTGGCCCACTTGTGCATGGTTACCTCACTGCATGACGGAATGAACCTGGTCGCAAAAGAGTTCGTTGCCTCTCGTGCTGATAGGCGAGGAGTTCTCATTCTGAGCAAATTTACAGGCGCGGCGCGGGACTTGCGGGACGCCATCATCGTAAATCCGTATGATGCAGAGGCTACCGGAGAAGCTATCGCTCAGGCGCTTGAGATGGACATAAACGAAGTGATCGATCGTATGGAACGCATGCGCCAATCAATAAAGGAACACAATATCTATTGGTGGGCAGGCAGTTTGATCGGATACCTCTGTGATCTTCGACTCAGCAGACGTTTAGTCGGCAAGGCATCGGTACATGGAACCCTCCGTGCAGGTTAGCCCCCACCAATCTGTAATTGCAGAATTCTTTCAGCACCGCGATCCAACAAAGACTGCGCGGCTACTTTTTGATTACGACGGCACATTAGCGCCGTTCCGAGTAGATCGAGATAAGGCATATCCATATTCACGCATCCTGCCAATCCTCGACCGGATCATCCAGACCGGGAGGACCAGAGTTTCGATCGTCTCTGGGCGTCCTATAAGCGAGCTGCAGAGTCTGCTCACCCCTCTGAAGAATTTAGAAATATGGGGCGCCCACGGCTTGGAGCATCTTTCAGCAGACGGTGCTTATAGCTGTGCGAGCATCGATCCTGAAGTTGTCTCGATTCTCCAACAAGCAGAGGATTGGCTCCGTCAATCGGGCCTCCTTTCGATTACCGAAATCAAGCCGGGCGGGATTGCCGTTCATAGCCGCGGCATGCTTCCAATGAGAGCTGAAAACGTTCTGAGGCGCATTCAGAGCGGGTGGAGCAGATTCGCCGGAATCCCGAGTGTCAAGATTCTTTCATTCGACGGTGGCATCGAATTGCGCACGGCCCATCCCGACAAGGGAGATGCAATCGATGCCATTCTTGCCGAAACAGACCCAGCTGCGGCGGTAGCTTTTTTAGGAGACGACCTGACCGACGAAGATGCTTTCCGGGTCCTCGACAAGCGTGGGCTCTCGATTCTGGTGCGGCCCAAATACCGCGAGACCATGGCCAAAGTATGGCTCCAGCCCCCTCACCAGTTGATTGAATTCCTGAATCTATGGGCCGAGCACTTCGCGTAACACTCGCGCACAACGATCCGCTATCCGCGGGGCAGCGTGAATGAGAATACCGATCCCAGACCCCTCTGACTTGTGACCTCGACCTGTCCGCCGTGTGCTTCAATAATCGCCTTCACAATTGCCAGACCCATCCCCGTACCCTGCACTCGAAATCGCTGGCCTTGCCCTCGGTAGAATTTATCGAAGATAAGCGCCTTATCAAGATCGTCGATGCCCGCTCCGCGATCGGCCACGCTGGTCGTGACGACAGAATCCCGCACTTCCGCACTGATGAAGATGGGCGTGCCGGGCTCCGAATACTTGGCTGCGTTTTCCAGCAGGTGATGGAGCACCTTGCGAATCCAATTGATGTCCATGCGCACGTCGGGCAGCCCTGGCGGAAGGTTCACCTCAACCCGATGGCCTTCCAGCACATTGCGGCACTCGGCAAGGGCCTCGTCTACCGCCTCCTTCAAACTATGGGATTCAATCTGCAGTTTCACATGCTGCGCGTCCAACTGGGCCATTTCGACTGCTTGGCTGATCAGGTGGTTCAGGCGCGTGCTCTCCTCTTCAATCACCGCCAACATCTCTTCCTTCACCTCTGCGTCCTGAATCATTCCCGATCGCAAGCTGGTTATGGATGCTGTAATCGCCGTCAGAGGTGTGCGCAGCTCGTGCGTTACTGAATCAAGAATTGCGGTTCGAAGCCTTTCACTCTCTTGCGCTGCTTCAGTTCGCGCCAGGCGCTCCGCGGTAACACTTCGCTCCACCGCAAGAGCAATAAGGCTGCCCAGGGCATCTATGGTTTCGCGCGACGGAATATTGCCGGCGATGCCAATGGCGCCGATAGAGCGCATCCCTAAGAGAAGCGGCGCCGTACAGACGTTTCGATTCAGATCGCAGCGCATTTCCTTGCGGTCGGCGGCCTCCCTCAACTCTTCTCCGGAGATCCCATCAGCCTCGGAAGCCGAGCGATAGACTCTGCCACTCTCCTGAAGATAAATACACACCGCGTCATTATGAAACGACGAGCTTATGTACCTGGGCGCCCGGTTCAGCAGGTCGCTTGTTCGATCCGCGGTGAGTAATTGTTGCGAAAAATCATAAAGCTGTTCGACCTCGCGTCTTCTGCGGTCGGCGGCCCGCGTTTCCCGCCGCGCCCGCTCAGACAGGTGGCTGGCGAGAACCCCCGCGACAAGGAAGGCAAATAGAGCCACCCAGTTCTGCGTGTCAGCAATGGTCAGTTTTCCGATGGGCGGTAGGAAGAAGAAGTTAAAAGCCACCGCCGCAATTATGGACATGTAGACTGCATAACGAAGACCGAGACGATTGGCTACAAATAGGATTCCGAGTAAGAATGTGAGTGCGACGGTGGTCGGGTTGACATGGATGAATCGTGAGTACACGAGAACTATGCACCCAACCAGTACGGTAACCGCTAGATACTTGAGAAGCTGTAGCCCTCGCCGATTCACAGCGTGATTATAAAGAGACATGCCGTCTGACATCGACAAGTCGCAACCCGAACGGGAAACTCCGGAACAGTGGCTTGAGAAGGTCGCCCCTGAGAAGCAACGCGGGCTGTTCAAGGTGTTTTTGGGCTACGCGCCCGGCGTGGGCAAGACCTACAGCATGCTGAGCGAGGCAATTCGCCGCCACGAGCGCGGTGAAGACGTAGTGATTGGCATAATCGAGACCCATGGCCGTCCGCGCGTCGCTGAACTCGCAGCGCAGCTTGAAACAGTGCCGCGAAAACGGGTGGAGTTCAGAGGCACACTCTTTGAAGAAATGGACGTCGACGCGATACTGGCCCGCGCGCCACAGATCGTCCTGATTGATGAGCTGGCGCATACCAACATCGAGAACGATGCGCGGCGTAAACGCTACGAAGACGTTCTGGCCATTCTTGACGCAAAAATCGATGTCCTTTCCACCGTAAATATCCAACACGTAGAGAGCGTCACGCACATCGTGCAAAACCTCACCGGCGTTACCGTCAGGGAGACAGTGCCGGACTGGATCCTGCGCCGGGCGGATGAAGTCGTCATGGTTGATCTGACCCCGGAGGCGCTTCAGACCAGGCTTCGCCGCGGCGACGTCTATCCCGTGGACCGCGCCGAACGCGCCCTCACCAATTTCTTTCGCCGCGGGAACCTGATTGCCCTCCGCGAAATTGCCCTCCAGCATGTGGCGCGTGCGGTCGATCGAAGCCTCGACGACTACGTCACGCGGAAAAAGCTGGGGAGCCACTGGGCAGTACATGAGCGCGTAGTGGTGTGCATCAGCTCCAATCCAGCATCTCAACAGCTAATTGCCCGCGGCGCGCGCATGGCCGAAGCCACAGGCGGAGACTTCTTCGCACTCCACGTTGATACGGGGAAAAAACGCTCTGAAGATAAGAATCGCACTCTGGCGGGCAACAAGCGCTTCGCCGGCAGTCTGAACGCTGAGGTGGTTGAGATCACGGGGAAGAGTATTCCCTTGGCGGTTGCCGCATTCGTCCGTGAAAAGCGCGCAACTCAGGTTATCCTCGGACGCTCTGCCATCTATGGCTTGCGCAAATACCTTTACTACTGGGAACTCCAGCGCCTTCTGGCGAATGCTCCCTTTGTGGATGTTCATATCATTACGCAGCAGTGAGGCGCTCGATGCGGGACGAAAACCCCAAGAGGATTCTGGTCGTGGATGATGAGCCGCAAATCACGCGCGTGCTTCGCTCCTCCCTCATGTCGAGTGGGTACGACGTCGAAACAGCACAGGACGGAGTTGCCGCGCTCGAGAAAATGGCGGCGTGGACTCCCGACATGGTGATTACTGATCTGGCCATGCCGCGCATGGATGGTGTCGCGCTCTGCACTGAGATACGCGCAAATTCCGATGTGCCAATTCTTGTGCTCTCGGTGAGGGATCAGGAAAACGCGAAGGTGTTGGCGCTTGATGCAGGCGCGGATGATTACGTGACCAAGCCCTTTGGCATACAGGAGCTGCTGGCGCGAGTGCGCGCCCACATGCGGCGCCAGCAAACGGCCTCGGATGATGACGCGGAAGACGCTCCCCTGGTGGTTGGCGACTTTCACATCGATCGCCAGAAACATCGGGTGGAAGTGCGTGGCCGGGAGGTTCGGCTGTCTCCAAAGGAATTCGACCTGCTGTCTTACATGGCGCAGCGGCCCGGGCGCGTCCTCACCCACAGGATACTTCTTCGCGCAATTTGGGGACCGCATGCAGTAGAGCAGCCCGAATCACTGCGAGTCCTGGTGGCGCAGCTCCGAAAGAAGATTGAGCCAGACCCCGAGCCGCGTTACGTGGTCAACGAACCATGGATAGGGTATCGCTTCCAACCGGACGCTACCCCGTAAGGACGCTCAGTTCTTACGAAATTTTTATAACTTCCATACAGAATTTTTAGCCCTTATGCGGTGAGCTGGAAGCAGTTGCGCTTGCGAAGGGAGTCCGCGCATGTGGGATGTTCTGATGCTTCTGGCGACGGCCGTGTTTTTCGTGGTCGCAATCGCCTATACCCACGCCTGCGAGCGATTGAGGTAGATCCATGACGATTGGCACGGCTTCGCTCCTTGTAGTCACGCTCTTCTTGCTGCTTTACCTGGTCTACGCCCTGCTGCATCCGGAGAAGTTCTAATGACCCCCAACGGCTGGCTACAGATTGCAGTTTTCTTCGGCCTC
>DASZAG010000040.1:0-3809 GCA_035945555.1 Acidobacteriaceae bacterium | reverse complement strand
CGATTTCCAGAACGTCCCCTGGGCCAAGCCGCCCTCTCCTCCCGCGCAGAATACGGGAGGGACCTGTAATGCTGCGGTTTTGCAGTAGGCCATCCGCTTTCGGACTCGTCCGGCGAATTGGCGGCTGAAAATGGCAAATGTCCGAAGTCGGAAGCGGAGTCGGCGAGTCGGCAGGCCATCCAACGTCCGTTGGCCGGCGTACCCTTCCTCAGGTTGACCTTCGAGAAGGCCAATGCTTAGTATCAATACCGTCGCGATTCATCCCCCTATGAGCGTCCGCCAAAAGAATGCGGGTCGGAGGAAAAACACGGCCTCTGCGGCGCTGCCTAAAGCGCCAACCGGAATACAAGGCCTCGATGAGATCACGTTAGGCGGTTTTCCGCGCGGGCGGCCGACCCTCATTTGTGGCGGCGCCGGAGCGGGTAAAACTTTACTGGCCATGGAGTTTCTGGTTTGCGGCGCCATCCAATACAACGAGCCCGGCGTCTTCATGGCATTCGAAGAGACAGCAGCCGAGCTTGCGCAGAACGTACGTTCTCTCGGTTTCGACCTGGAGGAACTGGCAAAAGAAAAGAAGCTCGTGGTGGACTATGTCCGGATTGAGCGCAGCGAGATCGACGAAACCGGTGATTACGACCTCGAAGGCCTTTTCATAAGGCTTGGCAGCGCGATTGATGCGATTGGCGCAAAGCGCGTAGTGCTCGACACCATCGAAAATCTATTTGCCGGATTGCAGAACCAGGGCATCCTGCGGGCGGAGTTGCGACGGCTCTTCCGCTGGCTCAAAGACAAAGGCGTCACTGCCGTCATCACCGCCGAACGCGGCGAAGGCGCTCTTACCCGGCATGGGCTGGAAGAATATGTTTCTGATTGCGTAATCCTGCTCGACCACCGGGTATCCAATCAACTTTCTACTCGCCGCCTGCGCATTGTGAAATATCGGGGCACGGCCCACGGCACCAACGAGTATCCCTTCCTGATCGACGAAGGCGGGTTCAGCGTTCTGCCCGTGACATCGCTCGGCTTACACCATATGGCGAGTGAGGAGCGCATCTCCAGCGGTATTCCGCGGCTGGATACCATGCTCGGGGGCGAGGGCTTCTATCGCGGGAGTACGATTCTGCTTTCGGGCACGGCGGGAACCGGCAAGACCAGTTTGGCGATGCACTGCGTCGATGCCGCGTGTCGAAGAGGCGAGCGCTGCCTCTACTTCTCCTTCGAAGAATCACCCGCTCAGATGGTTCGCAACATGCGCTCCATCGGTTTGAATCTGGACCAGTGGATCAAAAAGGATCTGCTCCACTTTCATTCCAGCCGCGCCACCCTTTACGGCTTGGAAATGCATCTGGCGGTAATTCACAGGGAGGTTCAGGAGTTCGATCCGAAAGTGGTGGTTCTCGATCCCGTGGGCAGCCTCATTCAGGCAGGGGACCAGCGCGACGCGCATACCATGCTCATTCGCCTGATTGACTTCCTGAAGCAACGAGGGATTACCGCATTTCTGACCAATCTTAGCTCCGCTGGAAACGCGCTGGAGAAAACAGCGGTAGAGATTTCCTCCATCGTAGACACCTGGCTCTTTGTGCGTCACATCGAACTGGGCGGCGAGCGAAATCGAGCCCTTTACGTCCTCAAGTCGCGTGGGATGGCCCACTCGAACCAACTTCGCGAGTTCCTGCTCACCGAACGAGGCGTCGATCTGCTGGATGTATACGTGGGGCCGGACGGCGTGCTCACGGGTTCCTCGCGTTTGTCTCAGGAAGCACGCGAGAAGGAAGCGGCTATGATGCGGCAGCAGCAGGCCGAACGCCGGCAACGCGAGCTCAAGCGCAAGCGGGAGATCCTGGAGGAGCGGATTGCTTCCCTACGCAAGGAGTTTGAGATGGAGGAAGAGGAAGCCGATTTATCCAGTGCACAGGAGGGCCTGAGAGAAAAGCAGACTGCCGATAATCGCCAAGCCATGGCCCGCAGCCGAAAGGCCGATACGGATAACGGTTTTTCGCAGTCAAAGAAAGTGTCGAAAGTTTAGATGAAAAAGACAAGCCCGACTGAACCCCAACCTCTCAGCCTGCAGGAGATTGCGGGAAAGAACCCTCCCGCCGCCAGTGATGTGTGGGAACTTCGTCTGTACGTCGCGGGGCAGACCCCGCGTTCCATCGCCGCTTTTGCCAATCTCAAGAAGATGTGCGAGGAGCACCTGGCGGGGCGTTACAATATCGAAGTAGTAGATCTGGTAAAGCATCCCCAACTGGCGGCGGGAGATCAGATTTTAGCCATTCCTACTCTCGTGCGAAAGTTGCCTCAACCGCTACGCAAGATCGTGGGCGACCTTCGCGATACCGAACGCGCCCTGGTTGGCTTGCAATTGCGTCCTACTACACCCGCAAAGTGAAGTGAGCGACGCCGAAGTTTACCGCTGTGTGAGGTCCTATGAAGAGCGAGAGCGCTGATTCTGTTCGTAGCGCGCAACTGCTGGAAGAGGCAGAGCAGACCCTGCGTGCGATCCGGTACGGTGCCGTCGACGCCTTCGTCATCGAGGAACCCGAAGGCCATCGTGTCTACACGCTGGAGGGTTCCGATCTTCCTTACAGTACGCTGGTGGACAGGATGCAGCAGGGCGCGGCCATGCTCGACGCTCGCGGCTGCGTCGTTTACTGCAATCAGAGTCTGGCCAAGCTGCTGGGTAAGACGCGGGAGAGCGTTGTAGGCAAGCACCTGCAGGATTTCCTGATCGCGGCGGATCTGGATCGTTACCAGCAGTTGCTGCAGCAGGCTCAAAGCGGCTCCAGCGAAGGAGAAATGGTGCTGCGGATTCCCGGCGGCAGCCTGATGTTCGCGAATTTTGCGTTCAGCCTTCTTTCCCGCGATCAATCCGCCATTGGAGTTCTTATTACCGACCTGACCGCACAGAAGCAGCAGGCGGAGTTCACGTCCCGTCTCCAGGAGGTGCAAGACCAGGAGCGCAAGCGGATCGCAAGAGAGCTGCACGACAGCGTAGGTCAATTGCTGGCTGCCATCAGCATGAATATCGGCGTTGTGAAATCGCAGGCCCACAAGCTGGATGCAGAGGGTGCCAGAGCTGTCTCGGACAATGCGATGCTGGTGCGACAGGTCTCCAATGAGATCCGCACCCTTTCGCACCTGCTTCATCCGCCGCTCCTGGATGTTGCTGGCGTCGCCTCGGCCTTGCGTTGGTACGTGGATGGTTTTGCGGAGCGGAGCAAAATCAAAGTCGATCTGGAAATCCCAGCCGATCTTGGCCGCCTGTCACCCAACATTGAAATCACGATCTTCCGAATCGTTCAGGAGTGCTTGACCAATATCCACCGCCATTCTGAAAGCGCTACGGCCGTCATAAGCCTCAGTCAGAATGGCAGCGACCTCCTTCTTCAGGTGAAGGACAGCGGGAAAGGCATTTCCGTGGAGAAACAACAGGAACTGACCTTGGGACGCGGCGGGGTCGGAGTTGAAGGTATGCGGGAGCGTCTAAAGCAGCTGGGCGGCTCGTTTGAAATAAAATCCTCCGGCAGTGGGACCGTGGTCACGACGACCATTCCACTGGCTCAAGCCCGATAAGCCGCAGTTCGCACACATTCAAGCCACGGATTGCCACGGATAGACGCCACCCCTATTTCGTTGGGGAGTTAATTGTCAGATTGCGGACTACATAGCGCGAGTCCTCGAAGTCGGTCACGGCGGTCACCAGCGAGCCCGGGTGCAGATTGTCATCCGGAGTGCTGGAGGGGTTCAGATAGATCTCGTAAGTCTTGCGATCGGTGGACGAGTTCAGAACCAGCAATCCACTGCGC
>DASZAG010000039.1:0-3113 GCA_035945555.1 Acidobacteriaceae bacterium | reverse complement strand
CCCTGCCATCGCGCCGCCCTGGGGAACTCTGAACGCGATCGACCTCAACACCGGCAAGTATCTGTGGAAGATTCCCTTCGGCGAATACCCCGCGCTCGCCCGCCAGGGCATCGCACCCACCGGATCGGAAAACTACGGCGGTCCTATCCTCACTGCCGGCGGATTGCTCGTCATCGGCGCGACGGTATACGACCGCCAAATGCACGCCTTCGACAGCAGCACCGGCAAACTGCTGTGGCACGCAACCCTGCCCTACTCAGGAGTAGCCACGCCCGCAACCTACATGGTCAACGGCAAACAATACGTGGTCATCGCCGCAGGCGGCGGCCGAGACGGCAAACCGTCGGGCGGTGTGTACGTAGCATTCGCACTGCCGTGATGGGTACGTCTCATGGATGACTTTGACAAGTGTAAGGTTACGGGCTACAGTCAGGTCAGATGGAGATAAGAAGCTTCGTCCACAAGGGCCTAAAAAAACTTTATGCGGAAGATAACGCGAAGGGCGTGCAGCCTCAAACAGCGGACAAGCTCCGCAAGATGCTCGCATTTCTGGAGAGCATGGAAGATCCGGAAGAGTTAAGGGCGCTCCCATCCTGGAAAGCGCACACATTGACTGGCGACCGCAAGGGAACATGGAGCCTGAGCGTTACCGCCAATCACCGCTTGACCTTTCGCATCGACACAGCCGAGCGAGAGATTCACGACCTGGACTTAGAGGACTATCACTAGTCGATAGGAGGGACCCAAATGCCCATGAAAAACCCGCCGCATCCGGGCGATTTCATCAGGACGGAGATCATCGAGCCCGCCGGGCTGACCGTAACGGCGGCTGCTCGGGCGTTGCGCGTCTCGCGTCCCACGCTGTCCAGCTTGCTCAATGGCAAGGCCGATCTTTCCGGAGACATGGCCCTGCGCCTGGAGAAAGCTTTCGGCATCAGAATGGATACGCTTATGCGGATGCAGTCGTCCTACGACATCGCCCAGACTCGCAAGCGCGAAAACCGAATCCATGTGCGGCGTGTATCGCTGCATGCCGCGCTGCCGTGAGGTGCTAGAAAGCCTTGAAGAGTTTGTACCACTGCTAGAGGCGTAATAGCATTTGACCCCATGAGATATAGACCCATACCGTTTGAGGTTCTTCTTAGCCTCTATGGGGTTGCAGTTCTGCTCGGCTATTTGAGATGGCTTCGCACACCTCGAGATAAGTCTCCCTTGAGTAAACGTGCCAGGTTCATCGTTATGGGGCTAATTACATTGATTTTCCTTATTGCGTCTGTCAATGCATTTGCGAACCATCGCCTAGGACTTCCTCAGTTCTAAAAATCCCTGATTTTCAAACTGGCCACCAGTGCGGAGCGCGTTTGCCTGGACGGCTAGTCCCCACCCGCCCCACCAGCTAAGATACGGCCATGGACTACCTCTGGACTCCGTGGCGCTACTCCTACATCACCGATGAGAGCGATGCCCGCAAGGGCGTCCCCAGCGAACTGAGTGCCTGGCCCGAGGATCACGGCTGCGTCTTCTGCAACATGATCGCTGCCACCGACTACGCCATCGCCCACGGAACCTCCCGCGACGACGCCGAGCGTGCCTCCGGAATCGTCTTTCGCGGCGAGCGCGTTTTCGTCTGCCTCAATCGCTTCCCCTACAACTCAGGACACATCATGGTGCTACCCTACGAGCACCAGTCCTCGCTCGCGGCCCTGCCCCTCGAAACCGCGCACGAGATCATGGAATTAGCTCAGCGTATCGAGAAGGTCTACGCAAAGGTCTACCATCCCGACGGCGTCAACCTCGGCCTCAACCTCGGCAAGGCCGCCGGTGCGGGGGTCGCCATGCACCTGCATCTCCACGCCGTCCCGCGCTGGGTGGGTGACACCAACTTCATGACCGTCACCGGCGAAACCCGCATCCTGCCCGAGGAACTCCCCGTCACTTGGCGTCGCCTCCGCGACGCGTTCAGCAACAATGGCTGACAACCGCAAAGCCGGCATCTTACCTGGAGAATTAGGAGAGTCCTCCATGAGATTCAAATCAGGAGCGAAGCCGCAAACTACGGGACAGTTCACACCCAAGGCCAGAGGGCCCGAGCCCAAGATCGAGCACGAGATGCCTGCTCAGGAGCACCCCGTATCAGTCCAGCCTGTCGAGCCAGCGGATCCGCGCAAGACCGGCAGCAGCAAACCCGAGCAACGCAAACACCTCAAGCAGAACGTTGAAGGCGAAACCGCCGCCAAACCCCATCCCGAAACCGTTCCCGGCCAGCACGCCACCGGCTCCTTCACCGACAAAAAGCGCCGCGCCAGCTAGAGAGAAACTGCCGAGGTCAGCTCTTTGAAGGGGACGGGCTTCAGCCCGTCCGTTAAGTCGCTCATATGTGAATGCGGCTTTAGCCGCTGAGGGGATTGCCTTTGGACACCTCATTACCTCCGTGACCTGTCCGGCCTCGTGAACCGCGCCTATTCTTGCCCCATGCTCCGCCTGCGCGTCATCACTCCTGCCGTCCTTCTCGCCTTCGCCACATTTCCCGCAGCCAATGCCGCCAGAGCCAAAAAGCCGCACTACACAGCGCTGGGAGCCGTCCGTACGGTCTCCTATTCCGTCGAGGGCGACCCCGCAGGCGCAAAGCCAGACGAGACAAAGCTGAAAATCCGCCCCCTCGTAGTCAATGGTGACGTGAAAGATTGGACGACTGGTGAAATCCATCAGGTCACCGACCGCAGCTTTACAGTTCGCCGCGCCGTCCGGCTCAATGACTCGCTGCCGACTGACAAGACCGAGCATTGGGTTTGGCAGCGTGGCCCTTGGCTGCTCGTCGATCGAACCACAGGGAAAATCACCGCGCTGCGACTGCCCGACTACAACCCGGCGGTGTCCGATGTTGTCTGGTTCCGCGACTACGCCGCTTATTGCGGACTCACGACTCGCGATAAAGGCCTCTACGCCGTGGTCGCGCAGATTGCCGTCCGAAAGCCCATCCTCAGCCAGAAGCTTGAGCCGTGGAACGCGGCCGCCCACCCCACTCCCGCCTGCGGAGCCGCCGTCTGGCAGCGTGACCCGCTTCAGGTTTCGTTCGCGCCGACCGGAGGCACTGCGGTCAGCTTCAATCTCGC
>DASZAG010000038.1:0-20274 GCA_035945555.1 Acidobacteriaceae bacterium | reverse complement strand
ATATATAGGCCGGTGCAGGCTAATGCTCAAAGCGCAAGGGCCTGCAGATCTTCTCTGTTCTTCGCGCCACGAAGGGCTCGTCACCTCCAGCTAAACACAGTGAATTGTGCAGCGTGCCTATCACGCCTTTGCAGAATTCCAGCCCATTGACTCTCAATTCAAAACTTGTGGGTTGAGACCGTGTTTATTCGCGCATTAACCCGACTTACTAGAGTAATGGTGCATTTTCTACGCAGTTATAGTTGGAATACTCCCCTCCCAAAAAGCGTTGCCAAAGAAATATGGGTATGGGATCATCACATTCCCCATTCTGTAAAACGGATAGGAAAAGCTGGCCAATCAGCCGGCAGGGCTCTGTTTGTCGATTGACCAGCAGGGAAGATTAATGAACGAAAGATTTTTCGCATTTTGCTTGGTTCAAAATGCGATTGCCAATGGTTCCGTTGTGGTCCGTACCAGTCAGGGATACGCCTGCTCGTGTCGCACATTTGGGCGACGGGATGTGAGGTCTCTGTGCTAACCGTTACGCCTGCGCTCAAGATAGTCCTGTGGGTATCATGCTGTGTTCTGTCGGTCGACCTCCTGTTGGCGGGATACATCTTGTATCGCCGCGGGATTCGCTGGCTTTATTTCAGGGGAAAGGACGCAGCAGGGAAACGCTTTGGCGCGCCAATTCGCAGCTTTGTCGCTGGAGAGCTCACTGCAGACGAACTTCTTCGAAGCCTTCGTGCGATGCGCAGCGTCGCGGGACGCGATGCCGTTAAGGACCTGCTACTGGAAAACCTGCAGGGGGTCGGGCGCAGACCAGTAACTGAAATTCTGTTCCAGCTCGGGTATGTCGAAGGCTGGGCGCGACGGGCTTTCGGGCGAAGACGCGCGGCTGAATTGATTCGGTACATCGTCGCGCACAAGGAACTATCCGAATCACACAGACGGCGGTTTGCAGGAATTCGACGGCTCCGGCTCTTTTGCATCGGGCGAGCGATTGCGGTCAGCCAACTCGGCCAACTCGACTCGGCATTTTCGAAAGTGTTTATGCGCGAGGCCCTGATAGATCCGTCGCCTTACGTGGTACGTGCCTACGTTGCGGCGATGGGAAGAAATCGGGAGGCCGAGGATGTTTCTGTGCTTCTGGATCTGTTGCGCGAAGCAGCGAAGGGGTCCGCAGAGCTTCCTGTGACTTCGGTGAAAAGCACGCTAGTCCGCAGCCGAGTCAGCGATCTCGATCAGTTCGTTCCTTTTCTGAATGATGAAGACCCTCGCTTTCGCTTTGTTCTTGTAGACAGCATCCGTCAGGTGTGTGACGAAGCAAAGTTCGGGCTAAATGCGGGCGATTTTCCAGACGGCCTCTATCAATGGTTTGTGAATAAGGCGCCGCGGGATGCATCAATTGACGTGCGTGCTCGCAGCGCGGGCGTAATACGCCACTTTCACGACACAGCAGCTACCGAGACGTTATGCAGGCTGATGGGGGACAAAAGCGAATTTGTGCGCATGCATGCGGTACGGGCCTGCGCCGATCCGTATTACTTCGATCTGATTCCGGACGTCATATGGGGGATTACCGACACTAGCTGGCGCGTTCGCGAAGCGTCGGTAAAGACACTTGGCAAATTCGGCAGGTCCGGGCGAATCAACTTAGCGCAATATTTCCTGGATACCGAGGACCAGTTTGCCTGCGAGCAGATCATTGAGGGGATGCAACGGAACGGCATCATCACTGAAATGCTACCGGCGCTGAGCGGGGAAGATGCAGAATCCATGCTGGCGATGAGAGTCTGCTTCAAGATGGTCCGCATGGGGAAAACCTCCCTGCTAGTTGATCTCTTAAAGAAAGAAATACTTTTGAGCCGCTGGGCTCCTCCAGCCACGACAGGCGGATCGACGATCGCGGCCGCCGAGAAAGCGAGAGCCCAATTGCTCGAGCTGCTGTTGAGAGCGCCGACGGAAGACTTAATGATCGCGCTTCAAACGGTGGCTGAGCGCAAGGGGGATCATCTTAGGGCGGCTGCGCAAGCTGCACTTGAATCCCTGCAGCCCGCGGCTTTCGCCGGAGAGGAGAGCCAATGCACGATTTCCTTGTGAAGCTGGTTTATTACGCAGACATTCTTTTCCTGCTCTACTTTGTTTGCATCAATCTTGGCTACACGGCGCTGATGGCTCTGTCGCTGTATTCGGTTTCGCTGCACGCCAAATATTCGGAACGTAAGCCTTATCGCGATTTGGCGGACTCGCCCGTGACTCCACCCGTTGCTGTTGTGATCGCGGCGTACAACGAAGAAGTCGGGATTGTGCAAACCGTACTTTCGCTCATGCGCCTCAACTACCCGGAAAAGGAAGTGATTGTAGTGGATGACGGTTCCACCGATTCCACGCTCGATCTGCTCATCCGCCGCTTCCAATTAGAGCGCATGGACCTGATCTTTCGCGAGTCGCTGAAAACCGGCCAGCCGCTGGCCTGTTATCACAATCCCGGTTTTCCTGAGCTTACCGTGATCGCGATGAAACACGGAGGCAAATCACGAGCGTTGAATGCCGGCATCAACATGGCCCGAAGCCCCTACTTTTGTACCGTCGATGCAGATTGCATTATTGAACGGGATGCTTTGCTGCGGCTCATGGGGCTGGTGTTGCAGTCTAAAGACACCGTGGTCGTCAGCGGCGGAATTGTCCGCATAGCCAACGGATGTACGCTTCGCGACGGCCGCTTGGCGACAATGGGTTTGCCGGGAAGCTGGCTCGAGCTTTGCCAGATTGTCGAATATATCCGGACCTTTCTTTTTGGCCGCCCGGGATGGAACATGCTGAATGCCAACTTTATCGCGTCCGGAGCATTCTGTGTGCTTCATCGGGATTCGGCGGTGAAGGCGGGCGGATTCAGCAGCTATACGGTCACTGAAGATATTGACATGATCGCGCGGATGCGCCGCTATCTCACGCGGGAAAAGCGGAAGTTCAAAGTGCTGTTCACCTCTGATCCGATCTGCTGGACCGAAGGACCTCGAAACCTGCGCATGCTGGCACGCCAGCGCCGGCGCTGGCAGCTAGGCATGACTCAAACCCTCATCCAGAATCGCGAGATGATCTTTAATCGCTCTTATGGAGCTACCGGCATGCTGAGCATGCCCTTTCACCTCTTAATGGAGACTTTCGGCTGCGTAATTGAAGCTCTTGGGACGATTGTGTTGATACCCATCAGTCTGATTGTGCTGAAAACCCCACTCACAATATTCTTCTTGTTCTTGTTGCTAGCCGTGGCATACGGCACCTTGCTCTCGATGGGCTCAGTAGTGCTGGAGGAAATTACGTTAGGGCGCTATCCGCGACTGAGACATGTGATGACTCTGATGGCTTTCGCGGTGGTGGAAAACGTCGGCTACCGCCAGGTCATCACCTTATTCAAGGCTCTTGGAGTATTGCAGTCGTTCCGCGGGAAGAGTTCCTGGGAAGTCGTGAAACACAAGGGGATTGCAAGCGAGACCGTGGGAGCGAATTGAAATGCCGCTGAGAAATAGAACTTGCATTTTCATGGCGGCGATGATGGTGCTGCTGATTCCGATCAGTGCCGCAGCTCTCACTGATGGCGCGAATGATCCCGTCATACAGGCGCGACAGCTCGCGTACAGCGGCAAGGAACACCGCGCGATGGCGCTGGTAATCCTGAAGGCCCACCTGGCGAAGGAGCCGACTGACTCGGATGCCCGGGTTCTATACGGGATCGTCCTCTCGTGGGAGGGTCGCTATGATGAATCGCGCGAAGAGCTGAAACAGGTCCTGGCGACTAACCCCGATCATAGTGACGCGCTTCCGGCCCTGATCAACGTCGAGCTTTGGTCAGGTCATCCGGCAGACGCGGAAATGTTGGCACGCGATGCATTGTCGCGGCACCCTGACCAAGTCAACTTGCTCATGGCGGAAGCAAAAGCTTTCCATCAGCTGAACCAGAACCGCGGCGCGGTCGCGGTGCTGAATCGTGTTCTGGTTTTGGATCCCGGCAATCAAGAGGCGGTGAGAATGCGCCGCCGGATTACGATTGCGACGTTCAGCCGCGAATTTTCTTATTTCCACACGTATGACTGGTTCAGCGACGGCCGGAACCCGCAAAATGAAGACAATTTCCAATACAAGTCGCCGACCCCGTGGGGCTCGATGCTCGGCATCGTCAATCGGGCCGACCGATTTTCAGAGGTTGATTATCAGGGTGAAGTCGATTTTTACCCAAGTTTCCGTCCGGGAACATACGGCTATCTGGCGGTTGGGCACGGCGTTCACGGCACGCTTTATCCTTCGTTCAACGTAGCGGCGGATATTTACCAATCGATTCCTGACGGCTTTGAGGCTTCCGGAGGCTATCGTCGCCTGGAGTTCTCAAATCCGGTGGACATCTACACGTTTGCATTGGCCAAATACTTCCACAATTGGCTGTTCACCGGACGCGGGTTTGTCGTGCCCAGTAATCTCGGACCTTCTGGCACGGCGCTTCTTACCGCGCGCTATTTTCTCGGCGCCGAGGGCCAGCATGACTACGTGGAATTTCGCTACAGCCGTGGCGCTTCACCAGCCGAGGCGCAGACCCAGACGGACATAGATGTTCTCGCTTCCTCTCGTTATGGAGCGGTGCTGGACAAGAGATTCGCGAGTCGCTGGTCTGCGTATTTCTATGGGAACGCTGCACAAGACGAGCGAATTGGCCTCGATCACTTGTGGACCTACGAAGTGCAGGGCGGAGCCTATTACAGGTTCTGATGGAATCGCGCAAAAGCACGTATCTGTCCATCGGACTACCGCTCTTGCTCGCTCTGTTCTACGTGGTGGCCGTGCATCGGCCGTGGGCAGTAACATCCCCTTCGCATGAGCCAAGCAGTGTGCAAGAATCCAGTCAACTATGGGAGGAGTGCAACTCTCTTTATCGCGCAGGCAAGTATCAGCAGGCCCTTCCCGGCGTTCTTAAGCTACATCAGCTTTATCCCGGCAACCACATTTATATTGAAATGGCAGCGGAAATTTATGATCACCTGGGCCGCTATGACCAGGAGGCAAATTTCTGGGAAGAATATTTTGATCGCGCGCCTAATCCTGTCACTGCGTGCCCACAGATTGGCCAGGCATATTGGAAGCAGGGCAAGCAGAAGGAAGCCCTATCTGCTTTTGAGCGCTGCCTCGCCCGAGATCCTGAAAACTCTGACTCTATTTTCTTCCTGGCGCATGCTCTGGAACTCTCTGGCCAAACTGACCGCGCGGCTGAACTTTACCAGCGCGGAATAAATATCTCGCCTGGGTATGATGACTTGCAACTTGGGCTGGCGCGCATCTACCTTCGACGGGGCAAAGATATTGAGGCGAGGCAGATTGCAATGAAAGTGCTGGCCAAGTCTCCACGGAACTCCGATGCATTGCTTGTGGCAGGGTTGAGTTATGCGCGGGAGAGCGATCCAGCCAAGGCAATGCAGTACCTTCAAGAGGGCGAAAAACTTACCGACGGCGAATCGGATTTTGAATTGGCTATTGCCAGACTGGACGAGAGAGAGAAAGACTTCTCTGGCGCTGTTTTCGAGTACAACAAAATTCTGCAGGCCAAACCTGACAACGCGGAGATACGCTCCAAGCGAGACGCGTTGCTGGAGAAGCATTAATGCCTGCCCGGTCGGATAGAGTTTGGCTTCGCCACTTCGGATTTGTACTGGCGCGGCTTTATGTCGGACTGATTCTAGGGCTGACCGCTGGGTATTGCCTGTTGGCCTATATTCCGTTTACCTATCACCAAGTCGTTGTGGGTGATCTACTGCCGTGGCTCACCGCCTTCGCTAAGTTTCATGCCTATTTTTATTTGAGCGCATTTGGCCTCGCGAGCTTGACGCTGCCGTTGAAGAATCAAAAGACGCGACCTGCTTCTCTTCTCTTTCTTCTTGTGTACGGTGCAGTCGGTGCAATCCTTTTGGTAAGGCCGTTACTTGTCCGGCTGGAGAATAATTTTCAAAGTCTCGTGTGGGCGTTGTTGGCGCTGACCCCGCTGGTGTGGCTCGGTGCCCTGGACTGGCTTTCGCAACGCGGATCATTCAAATGGGCAAAGAAGGAATTCCCTGAGACAGTTCGGCTCTTTCGTGCTGCACTGCTGACCGCTCTCTACGGTTGGCTTTTCTCCACGATTCTCGTGATCTTTCGCTATCGGATTTTCAGCAAAGCTGAACTAAGTTGGAGCCGATGGGCGCTAGTCCTTGTCAGCAGCCTGCTTTGTGAGCTGCTGGTATTTATGGCCATCTTTCTGGCCATGAACTTTGCCAGGGCGAGCGCTGGGATCATTTCCAAGAATCCGACATTGCACGCGTTGATATATGTGGGGACCGCTGCTCTATTGCTGATGCTGACTCTCAAATTCATCGTCTTCCAACCACTTTCCTTTACCAGTGAATGGGCGATGCTGGCAGCTTTTGCGGTTGGATTCAGCGGCGCGCTGTTCCTGTCGGGTACAAGCGCGCGCCTGTACCGTTCGAAAGAGGGAGAAATTGAAAGCCCACTGGTACTGCTGCTGGGTCCCCTAGGGTTCCTGCGCTCGCTTCCGCGAGCTCTTCAGGCTGGCATTTTGCTTGCAGCTTCCGCCATTGCCGCTTGGATGTTGATCAGCGTCAGCATCACCGATTGGGAAAACATGATCCAGAGGCTCTTGATCATAGCGACCTGGGCTGGCGGCTTTTCCTTCTTCTATCTGACTGCTCCCGCTCCGAGCAGGCGCAGCGGTGATTCCCGGATCATTGCGGCCGCGACGCTTGTTTGTCTCTATGTGGGATTTATCGCCCTGCCATCAAAGTGGCAATTGCCTTCCAGCACGCAGGCGCTGGAAGCGTATGCCAACTATGACGTCAGCTTCAACTTGGCGCGGGCTATTCTTTCGCCTCCCGTAGTAGAGGCAAGTGGGAGCTCTATCTATGCATTTTTAGTTCGGAACACCAACATCCCACGCTCAATAAAAACCGATCCGGTGGACATCAATCTTGCCGGCAAACTCAATCCGACTCCAGGGCCGAAGCCGAACATCATTATTTTCGTCATTGACAGCCTCCGCCGCGATTACGTCTCGGCTTACAATCCCGCGGTGAACTTCACGCCAAATATCGAAGCTTTCGCCCGCGAGAGCATAGTCGCGCAGAACGCATTCACGCACTATACGGGAACCGGGCTGTCAGAGCCGTCCATCTGGACCGGCTCAATGATGCTGCACAAGCAGTACATCACGCCTTTTTATCCCATGAACTCCCTGCAAAAGCTAGTGGATTTTGAGCAGTATCAGCAGTTCATAGCTCAAGATGAGATCCTGAGCACAATTATGGCGCCCTCAAATCTTGTGACCCGGTTGGATGCCGGGCAGACCACGATGAACCTGGAAATGTGCCCCGCTCTCGAGGAACTACAAACACGGCTCGCGGCGGACGCTTCGGCGAGTCGTCCGATCTTCGCCTACATTCAGCCCCAGGATATCCATGTTTCGGTGATTAACCGCGAAGGGAGGTCGGTGCCTCCGGGAGAGAGTTATCCAGGCTTCGACGCGGCCTATGCCTCTCGCCTCAAAGCGCTGGACAAGTGCTTTGGCGATTTCGTCCGGTTCCTTAAAAGCAAGGGGTTATACAAGAACACCATCCTCATCCTAACTGCCGATCATGGCGACTCGCTGGGAGAAGAAGGCCGCTGGGGACACGCCTATCATGTCACTCCAGAGGTGGCCCGCATTCCATTGATTATTCACCTGCCGCCAGCAATGAGATCGCTTTCGTTCGATCCTGACGCTCCGACATTTCTGACAGACATCACTCCCAGCCTGTACTACTTGCTGGGCCATCGCCCGATTGAAAAAAATGATCTCTTCGGCAGGCCACTTTTCACGGCCACACCAGAAGAAACCGCAGCCTACCTGCGCACGTCATACCTGGTGGCATCAAGCTATGGTCCCGTATACGGACTGCTGGAGAATTCAGGCCATTCGCTTTATGTCGTCGACGCGGTCAACTATGAGGATCACTTCTATGAGTGGGGGTCGGACAAAGGCGTGATCACCGATACCATAACACCCGAGATTCGCGCCGACCGCCAAGGCCAGATTCGCACGGACATAAATGAGATAGCCAAGTACTATGATTTCAGCGAAAGCAGCGTGCACTGACCCACACCGCACAATTCCTGCATAGGATCGCGATGCCTTATCGGCGGTGGCGAAATGGGACTGTGGTTCGTCCATTTCGGCTCCGATTGTGTCAGTTCGTGAGTTCAGCTTAAGCAGCAGGCACGAGTGATATCAATGAAAATCATGAGACCGCACTTCCAGAGCATGCTCGGATAGAGCAGTCAGCCGCATCGCTTTAACATGAATTACATTGTCCTGGTTCTGGAGCGGGCCTTCAACGAGAAGAAACTTGCTGCGCGTGACCACCAGCCGGTCCTTGTCGTAGAGATCAGGCGTGACAATGATATTGGCGATGCCTGTCTCGTCCTCTATCGAAATGAAAATGAATCCCTTAGCCGTGCCAGGTCTTTGCCGGGCAATGATGCAGCCGGCCACACGGACAAATTCGCCGTCGCGGCGGGTTCGTAGTTCCTCGGCGGACAGGATATTGCTACGCCGTAGTTCTGGGCGGCGATAATGCATCGGATGCTTGCCTACTGTAAACCCGGTTCCCCCATAGTCTGCAACGAGGCGTTCTTCGACCTTCATCTGTTGCAATGGGCGCGCGTCTGAATCCTCGCGGAGAGTTGGACCGCCCCGGAGCAATGGTCCCTCCAGCTTTCCGGCGCGTTCGATTTGCCAGAGCGCATCGCGGCGATGCTGAATACCGCCGAGTTGATTCAGTGCCCCGATCTGCGCGAGCCGCGTCAGCTCTCGTCGATTTAGTGACGGCACGCGTTGGGCAAGGTCTTCCGCTGAACGGAAGGGTCCATTATGCCGGCGCGCTGACACCAGCGCTGCTCCAGATGATTGTGACAGGCTCTTCGCATATACGAGCCCAATCCGCAGGGAGAGCGTTCTGTCGCTCTCGTGTTCGATAGTGCAGGGCCATTCTGAAACCTGCACGTCGATGGGTTTCACGCGCAGACCATGCCGCTGCGCATCTTTGACCAGCACGGCAGCACTGTAGAAGCCCATCGGCTGGTTATTGAGAATCGCCGCGGTGAACGCCGCGAGATATTTCACCTTGAAATAAGCCGAAGCGTACGCAATGAGCGCGAAACTTGCCGCGTGCGATTCGGGAAACCCATACTCCGCAAACGAGCTGATGTATTGCACGATATGTTCCTGCGCGGCAGCATCAATGCCGTTGGCGGTCATGCCGTTGCGGAGCTTGCCTTCGAGGTTCCGCATGCGCTCCCATGACCGGCGCATCCCGACGGCACGCCGCAGTTCATCAGCCTCCGCGCCGGAGAAATTAGCAACAGTCATGGCTATACGCAGCAGTTGCTCCTGGAAGAGCGGTACACCGAGCGTACGTCTTAAAACTGGTTCCAGGGATGGATGAGGGTAGGTGACTTCCTGCTTTTCCTGCCGTCGCAGCAAATACGGATTAATCATTTTTCCAACGATGGGACCAGGGCGGACAATGGCCACCTGCACCACAAGGTCGTAAAACCTTTCTGGCTTGTTGCGTGGCAAGGAAGCCATCTGCGCGCGGCTCTCGATCTGGAACATGCCGATGGTGTCGGCTCGTTGCACAGTTTGGTAAACCTCCTCGTCTTCCGGCAACTGTGCCAAATCGATGGGTTCCCCATAATGCTGCGGAATCAATTCCAAACAGTCATGGATCACAGCCATCATGCCCAGGCCGAGCAGGTCCACCTTGATGATGCCGAGGGCGGCGCAATCTTCCTTGTCCCACTGGACAACGGTGCGGCCGGGCATCGAAGCCCGCTCCAGGGGAACGATCTGATTCAATAGTTCCTGGCAGATGACCATGCCCCCGGAGTGCTGGCTGAGATGACGCGGCAGGTCTTGAATGCGCATCGACAACTCGATGTATTTGGCGATGCGCGGGTGATGAACATCGAAACCAGCGTGATGGAAGGAATGGGCTATCGTCTCGCCCTTGCTACGCCATTCCCAAAGACCAGTGAGGCTCGACAGCCGGCCTAGCGATTCCTCATCGAAGCTCAGCGCTTTGCCGACTTCGCGAGCAGCGGATTTTTGGCGATAGGTACTGACGTTAGCGGTCATGGCCGCACCCAGTTCGCCGTAGCGTTGGTAGACGTACTGAATCGCTTGTTCTCGCTTTTTTTCGGACGGCAGGTCGAGATCGATATCAGGCCACTCGTTGCGACTCTCGCTCAGGAAGCGCTCAAACAACAGATCCATTCCCACTGGGTCGATGGCCGTAATCTCCAGCGCGTAGCAGACGGCGGAGTTGGCGGCGCTCCCGCGTCCCTGAATCAGGATGCCATTCTTTTTGCAGTATTGAACAATGTCCCAGACGATGAGAAAGTATCCGGCAAAGCTGAGCCTAGCAATCAGCGCCAGTTCATGCTCTACTTGTTTCTCCGCCTGCTCCAGTAATACGCGGTTGTTCTTCGGGCCATAACGCCGCTTAACCCCTTCGACAACGCGCTTTCGTAGAAAGCTGTCCATCGTTTCGCCCTCCGGTACTGGATAGCGCGGAAACTCGTAGCCGAGATCGTGCAGCTCGAAACTGAGTCGGGAGGAAAGGCTGACGGTGTTCTCAATTGCACCGGGTACGTCGCGGAACAACGTCGCCATCTCCCGCGCCGTTCGTATGTGACGTTGACTGTTGATTGCGAGAAGTCGTCCTGCCTGATCAAGTTCGACGTGATTACGAATAGCCGTGAACAGGTCCTGAATCTCACGGTCATACGCTGTCGCATAACGAATACCATTCGTGGCTATTACAGGCAGATTCAGAGAGCGTGAGATGCGGATCGCGGCTTGATTGCGCCACTCTTCCTCGCGCTCCTGGTGGCGTTGCAATTCTACATAGACATTTCCGTGGCCGAAGATGCGGATGAGTTGTTCAACAGTCTCCCGGCCTGCGGTTTCGCCACCGCGGGCAAGTGCAGCGGCCAGCGGTCCTTCGTCGCCTCCTGTCAGGCAGACCAGACCAGAGGCATACTCACTCAAATCGTCGAAGGTAGCCGCGCCATCGCCTTTCATACCTTCGCGCATTTTGAACTTCGTAATGAGCTGACAGAGATTCTGATATCCCTGACGCGATTCACAAAGCAATGGAACTCGTGCGGGTTCGGTTTTGTGCTGATGCGGGAGCCATAACGGTGGAGTGAGGCGCGAACCAAAGTCAGAGACCGAGATTTCTGCTCCGATGTGGGCACGGATTTTGTTGCGCTGCGCGCTGGTGTGGAAGCGGGCCGAGCCGTAGACGCCATTGTGGTCGAGCAGGGCCATTGCCGGTATTTCCAGCTCAACTGCCCGTTCGATCAGGCTCTCCGGCTGTGACGCGGCCTGAAGGAAACTGAAGGCGCTGGCAGCGTGCAGTTCGATGTACTCAGTCATAGAGCCCCACCATCTGCCACTGGTTCCGCAGCAGGTCACGAATCAGGCAGACACAGAGCATCGCGCCATCAGGAACGCGGGCGACGAGGTCCCATTGTTCGTTTCTCCATAACGCCACGGTCCACCATTCGCCACCCGTCAACCACGGACCATACGCGCACTCGACGAAATAATATCGCTCTCGAAACATGAACGACTTGGGCCACCCGCCTTGGAAGGTCACGGATACTGTCTCTGCCGGCCGCAACCGCCTCATGGCTGGGCGCAGCGGAGCAGAGGAGGTATGCGGGGACTCTGTTGAGGAGATGCTAAAGGGCTCCATTCGGAAGCCGTCGATCTGGTGGGTGTCTGTTAGCACAGCAGAGCCTACGTTCTCGTCGCCGACGATGGCACGGATACGCGCGACCGTGACGTCGAGACGCGACGGCTCCGGTAACTGCGGAGAGAACAATCCGAGCTGTACCTGGCTGATGCTTCCCGGCTCCGCGTTGAGTTCGACGGCTAGGATTGCAGCTTGGGGCGGATGAGCTTCAAGATCGAGGTGCAACAACTTGAGCCACAGCTGGCGGTCATTCGTGGGCAATGCGGGCCGCACGGTGCGTGCGTGGGTCGCTCCACCTTCAACTAAGAGAGTGATCGTAACAGAGGCCAGCGACAGTACGCGCGCTGTGGACCGGAGAATCAACTGCTCCAGCATCAGGTTTGCTACGAACATCAGCGCATCGAGGATTTCGATGGGTGAATCGAGCTCCATGCGCTCCTGCAATGTGAATGCAGATTCGAGCGGTTGAAATAGGTGAGGTGCTTCTCCACGGGCGATCTGATGAAGCCGCTTGCCAGCCTGTCCTAGCCGGGAAATGAGTTCTTTCTCCGGCAGTGCGGCTAGCATGCCCAATGTGACAATTCCCCAAAGCGCAAAGGTTTCTGCCTGCTCTTCTGTAAGATCGAGCACTGTGAGCGGCAACGCTGCCAGCGCGGCGCTCTCTTCGCTGGGAAGTACCACTTGTACCGACAGCGGTGACAGTCCCTTAGCAATAGCGATTGCCGCATGGAAATTGCTACTTATCGCAACGCAGGCAGTGATTCCCAGCGCATTGGCGCGAGTAAGAAGGTTCCGAGCCAGTGTTTCCGGGGAACCGAATAATCCTGTAGTTCCCGCAATGTCGAGTGCGCATAGAAATGAACTTTCATCACTCGAATCCTCAACGCGGGGCGAAAAGCAGGCAGCACATTCGAGCAGGACCTCTCTTGCCGTGGCCTCTTCTTTCAGGGATCGTTCGAGCACTGTGACATCGGAAAAGGTGTCTACTTCTATCCGCGTCATGCCTCGGGACATACCAAGATTTCGCGCTTTGCATGTGAGGGAGCATATCTTCTCGACCGGCGGCTTACCCTCCATGACCACGTATGGTTTGTTTCGCAGCTCCGGTCGTAGACGAAGCAGTGACTGTGCCGGAAACTCTTTCGCATAAAGGCAGGCGTAAAATTCGGACTGCTTTGTCATCGCGCACCTGCCCAGGTGGTTTGGCTTTTCCAATGCGCGACATTCGCACTCTGCGACAGCTTGTGTATAGGAACTACATTTGTGGGTTCCTGCGTGAAGCATCTGCGCTCGACCAGCAGGCGGTGTTCGATTCCCATGAATACCACCGCCTCATCATCGCGGGACTCGCCTGGCAGAAACCGCAGCAAGAGCTCGCCACTGCTCTTGGCGCACGAATGCTGCGTGAGGAGCAGAAAAACAGCTTGTGTTCGTTTTGCCGCTGCGCGGTACCGAAACCATGTGGCCAACGGAACGCGGGTAGCATGCTCCGGCGCGATGCTTGCCATGTCGAGCACAATCGCGCTGAAGCCTCCAGCCTGCAACAATAGATCTGTAACCCGAAGGGCTTGCTCGATGCGTGCCCAAGGTTTGCCGGAAGTTATACGTGTGTTCGAATGCGGCACGTGGGCTTGTGGTTGCGGCGTAAAAATCTCCCGCTCTGGTCGTATCCTCCGCTGCGGCTCCGCGCAGCGCGGCTCGATTACTGCTGGCCGAAGCAGGCCGCTTACTGCCTCTGAGAGTCCTTTGCTTTCATTACGAGGATGTTTGCCAAAGCCACCGCCGTGCAAACCCTTTTTAATCATGGCGGGGACCAGATACTTTTCCGGTAATGAGAATTTGTATCCGGCGGATGGTTTCACCTGTGACTGAAACACTCCACATCGCGCCCATAGCAGACGGGAAAGGTCGACACCTTCCGCCGCCGCGGATTCGGGGGAGAGCGTGTCGGAAACATCAACCCAGGCGCAGACTCTTCCTGCATGAGTAAGGTAACGCAGAAGTGAGAGTGCGATTGCAGTGCGCCCGCTCGATTCCGGGCCAATCATCTCGGTGATGGCTCCGACGGGCAATCCGCCTTCTAACAGCGTGTCCACTTCGCTTACGCCAGTGGGCACAACTGGACGGATGAATTTCGGTGTTGGGGTGAGCGCTGACGGAATCTTGTGAGCGAGTTTCGCTTCGATCTGGAGCCGGATTGTAGCGGCGGAAGGCATAGGCGTATTTCGCCTTATTTTCGCCTACGCCTACGCCTCCAAGTCAACCTGCAGCTTGCACTCGGAAGAGTGCAAGCTGCCCTAAACTACAGATTTTGAGCGCCTAGAAAATTTTGCGTGAGGCACTCCGGCTAGGCGTTCCGGGGCGCCCGTCTAGCTCCTGAAGAAGACAAATAATCATTCAGAGACAGCCTTTTGGTCGCACCATTCTTGTCGCGCTCGTAATGTTTTGTTGCGCTTTCCCAAGCCCCATCCGCGGCGCAGTCGGAATCACTATCGCTTACGCCCGCGGTAATTTATGGCCACTGGTCCCTAAGCTGGCTGCCAATGCGCAGCTATACTTTCGGTTCCCAGCCCTTCTGGTATTCGCGTCCCCAACCTTTCATCGCTTCGTGATCGCCGACGATTTTGCCGCCCTCTGTCGGATTGAGCTTAAGTTCGCGTTGAACACTCCAAGAGATGTTGGCGAGTTGAAGCATAGTCACCGCTACATTACCGATTTCAATGGAGCTATGCAGCTGTTCGCCTTTGGTTACGCCGTCGATGAAGTTCTTAAAGTGCGCGTTGGTCATGGAATCGCGGCCGATCAGATCGCCGGAGGAAGTCGCCGTTTTCGCGATGCGGAATTCATCCGTTTTCCTGCCGTCAAGGTCATAGACCTCGTAGCCATCTCGGTCGACCAGCACGGAGCCCTTTGTTCCAAGGATGCTGGATCCGCGGTCGCGGTGATACATTTTCATGCCGTTGCAGCTGCGCCCATCCCAAGAGATGGTTCCCTCGGGATATTCGAAGTTGGCGACGAGTGTGTCGTAGAACTGCCAGTCATCCTTGAACTGGTAGCGACCGCCCTGTGCTGAAATGCGTGTTGGGTAATCGAGGCCTAGAGCCCAGCGGCAAACGTCCACCTCGTGCGTGCCGTTGTTAAGCGTTTCGCCCGTACCCCAGATGGAAAACCAATGCCAGTTGTAGGGCTGCACGTTGTCGCGATAGGGAGTGCGCGGTGCTGGCCCCTGCCAGAGATCCCAGTCGAGGGTTGACGGAACTAGCGCAGGCTTGCCGTGTCCGATGGACTTGCGCGTGTTTACGTACCACGCTTTCGCATAGTACGGCGTACCAATTAGACCGGCGTGAATCTTCCCGACGATTTCGATGGTGTGTGGTGATGAACGCTGCTGCGTGCCCATCTGGACAAGCTTGTTATATTTCTTCTGCGCTTCTATGAGCATCACGCCTTCAGCGGGATTGTGGCTGCAGGGTTTCTCGACATAGACATGCTTGCCCGCCTCCACACCCCGGATGGCCATGGGAGTATGCCAATGGTCCGGCGTAGCAATAGTGATGGCGTCGATGTCTTTGCGATCAAGGAGACGGCGAAAGTCGCGCTCCTTGGCTGGAGCATGACCGAGTTCACGTTCGGCCTCGATGGCGAATTTGTCGAGGAAGTTGCTCTCGACGTCACAGACATGCGTGACGCGGGCCGCGGCCGCATTAGCCTTAAGAGCAGAGAGGTGTGCGTAGGCGCGGCCGTGCAGTCCGATGACAGCGAAGCTGAGCCGATCGTTCGATCCAATAATCTGGGCATAACTCTTGGCGGTGGTCCGAACTGCGAGTTCCGCCGCGCCAACTGCCATCACCTTGCCGAAGTCCCGTCTTGTGATCATTAGCCCTCTCTGTCGGAGAAATGTGGATAACTTATGTTTCGCTACTTGCTGAAGTGTGAAAGCCGAGCGAAACATAAGGTCATGAGTGCCGCGCTGTCAGCAGCCGATTCCAGCTTCTTTTAGCGCGGTTTTCATCTGCGCCATGCTGATCCGCGTAGAAGCTTCCGGCGTACCCGCGCCGCGCCAATGGGTCTCGAGACTGACGGCATAGTGATAGCCGTCGCGTGTGAGTGCGCGAAACTGGCCTGCCCAGTCGACGACCCCGGTACCAACTGGCTGCCATTCAAACTTACCTGCGGGTTCGCGCTTCACGTTTTTAACGTGGCAGTGGCCGATGCGATGCTTGGGTAGCAGATTGTAACCGATGGGGAAGGGAACTTGGTCTGCGAAGGTGCCCGCGTTTCCAGGATCCCAGTTCAGCATGAAGTTTTTATTGGGAATGGCTGCTAGAACTGCAGCGGCTTCTTCAGCCTTGCCTGTATTGCATGACATCTCGTTTTCGAGAAGGAGAATGATGTTCTGATTCGCGCAACGTTCCGCGGCTTCGGTGAGCTTGCGGTTGATCGCTGCCCTGTAAGGCCTCTGATCGGGGATTCGCCAGAAATCAAAGCAGCGTACTCGGTTCGTGCGAAACTGCTTCGCCAGACCTATGCAGTGATCGAGGAGTGCATCCTGCTGCGAGAAGTCAGCGTGCGCGTGGAACTGATCGCGGCGCTGGCCATCCTTGCGTGGGGCGCCCGGCCAGTCCACTTTATAAAGTGGACTGGCGATATCGGTTACGCGCAAATCGTATTTCTTTAAGATTCGCTGAGCTTTGGCGATCTCTTGCTCGTTGAGATTGGTGATGTTCTTTTTCCACATGCCTCGCAGTTCTATCCATTGCAAGCCAAAATCGCGCGCTGCAACCGCACAGGCATGGTCGAAATCCTGGGAGATTTCGTCGTTGATGACCGACACCCGGAAAGTGCAGCCTCCAGCCAGTGCCCGCATTTTCTGTGGGGCCAAGCTCACAAAACCTGCCCCCACAGCTCCGGCAACAAATTGCCGTCTCGTCCACTTCATTGTTTCAATCTCCTGGAAAATAAATTCAGGTTGTACTTGCAGCCACTTGCTAAAAACGTAGGGTAGCTGCGAGTTGAAGGGACCGGCCACCGCCAGACCCCGTCACATGGCCGAAGTTGGAGCTCGTCATGCTCGTGCTGGGATTGTTGAAAGTCGGATGATTCAATACATTGAACGCGTCGGCCCGAAACTGAAGGGTTGTACGTTCATGAATTGGAATATTTCGCATCAGCGCGCCGTCGAAGGTAAATGAGGCAGGACCGCTGTACTCGTCCTTTCCCATATTGCCGAGGACTGGACCTGAGGGCTGCTGGAATGCAGTGGTATCAAACCAAGGGGAATTGCCGATCCCTTTGAGCCGATGGAACGGTTTCACCTCGTTCGGCACCTGAGTAGTTCCAGGTGCATTGAGCTGGCTTCCACTAGCTGTAAAGAACAGAGGAGTCCCGCTCTCGATGAAGCTGATACCACTCACCTGCCATCCGCCGATGATTTGGCCGAGTGCGCCGGTTTGCAGATAGGCTCCATTTTTTCCAAGCGGAAGCCGATAGATAAAGCTGTTCGCTATCGTATATGTCCGGTTGAAGTTCAGGGGAGCGTAATCACGATGCGGATCCAGATAGAAGCTGAATCCTGCGAGGCCGTTGCCCGTTGAAATATAACCCATTGCCTTTTGCCAGGCGAGGGAAGAGTCGATTTGAAATCCATTGCTGAACCGATGTTTCAGTCGAGCTTGCAGGGCGTTGTAATTAGATGTTGTACCTTTGGGAAGCAGTTCGATGGATGACGACGTTCCGTAGAGCTGATAATACGGTTCACCCTTGACACCGGCGCCGGCAACACGGCCAGCGTTCAGGTTGTAATTCCCGGGGATCTCGCGGCCCTGATTGCCCACATACAACATAGTGGCAACCCAGCCGCCAAATTGCTGTTCGAGCGCCAGGTTGTAGGACATGACGTAAGGATCGCGATAGTTCTTATTGACCGAAATATAGTTCTGGTTGCTTTGCGCCGGGAGGATGCCGTTCGAAGGAATTTGAGCAATGATTGGCGCAGGGAATCCGCCCGCCAGGGAGGCAGGAGAACCATCCGGGAGCAGTGCCGGAGTGTAGCTGCTCAGGGCGTTGAACGCGTTGTTCTGCCGCACCGGATAATTAAAGGCGTAGTTATTGTCCTGAAACGGAGTGTGGCTGATGCCGAATCCTGAGCGGACCACCGTATGCGGCGCGGGACGCCAGGCGAGCCCAACGCGCGGCTCAAAATCCATTTTGTTCACCTGCAGGCCAAGATTCATCGGCACATCGCCATACCCTGCCACCTGCAAGGTATTCGTGGCCGGATCGTATTGCGAGAACCCGCCTTTGCGTTCGGGAACGGCCGGGGGATAGAACTCCCAGCGCCCGCCATAGGTGAAGGTAAGGTTCTTCGTTGCCACCCAGCTGTCCTGAAGAAATACGAAGTAGAGAGTCTGGCGCCATGATGCATAGTTGACGTTGACGTCGCGGCCTACCTGATTGGGATCATCAATCAGGAAACTCGCAAAGTCATTCGCAAACCCGGTCTTATTGCCTTTCTGATTCAATCCTGTCTGACCGTCGCGATAACGGAAGATGCCGCGAGGGCTAAACGTCTGTCCCTGCTGCAGGTCATCACGGACTCGGCGCAATTCAAATCCTGCTTTCAGGGAGTGATTGCCGAGAATCTTCGTCCAGTTGTTAACAAGGTCGATATTCGTTTCCGCTCGCACCCAGGGCAAGCTTGCACTGTATCCCACAAGCGGCGAGGAAAATCCCGAGATATCAATGCCCACCAGGCCACTCGTATAGGGATCAAGGTTGATGCCCGGTACGCCGATAGCTGTGGAGGCGTTCGTGCCGTAATCGGCTTCCTGAGCGATATTCCGGTAGTGGTCGATGCCGCCCCGGAACTCGGCAATCAAGGTTGGAGAAAAGACATGCGTGTACTCAATCGCAGGCGTCCACACGGTGTTGATGCCGTTGCCTTCAAAGGCTCCCGCAACCGGGCCCCCTGCCGTGCCAAATATCGGCTGCTGCACCGTAGTCGCCCGTTGCCAACTGAAGCGCCCAACCAAGGTGTCCTGTCCCCGGAGTTGCTGGTTGATCTTGATGTCAAACGTGTTCACGTCCGAGAAGAATCCAGTGTTCTTCTGGTAGTTGTTTGTGAAGCCAGCGCCGGGAATGTTGGGCAGCGGGACCAATGCCAGAATTTTCTGCGGCACTGCCGCCAGCCGGGTGGGCGGAATCACGTTCGCGTTTCCCTGATAGCTGAATTGTGTGCGACCTGATCCGTCTGGATTGCCAGTTGTCGGATCATAAATAGCTGTTGACCCTGCGCTTAAATCGCCAGCGCGAAAGGCCGCTGTTGGCACGCTGATCAGATTGAACTGGCTTTGGTGGCTGCTGTAGCGGAGAAAATCGCCAAAAAAGAAGGTATGATTCCTGGCAATCGGACCACCCAGCGTCGCACCATAATAATTATTCGTCGTGCGCTGCTTGGCTCCTGTCGTGTTGAAGTAGCTGCGCGCTGCCAGAGCGCTCACCTGGTTGTATTCATAAAGCGACCCGTGAAAGCTATTCGTCCCCGATTTCAGCGTGATGTTCGTGACGGCCCCTGCCGAGCGTCCGAATTCGGGCGCATAGTTGCTTGTTTCCACGTCGACGGTCTGGATTGCGGCGGCCGGCGGAATATATACCTGCAGCAGCCCCGTTCGCTCGTTATCGTCGATACCTTCGAATTGCAGGTTGTTGGATAGTTCGGATTGGCCGTTCACCTGAAATGATTGCGAGTTCTGGGCGTCGTCGAAAGACGAATGATCATAGATAGGCCGGCTGACACCGGGGACGAGCGACTCCAACGCCTGGAAATTGCGCTGCGATCCGACTGGCAGATCCTGAATTTGCCTGGATTCGATCTGCGCTGTTACATCGGCGCGATCGGTCTGCAGCATGGGTGTCTGGCCGGTGACCGTAACCACTTCTGTCGCTGAGCCGGGCTGGAGGGACATGTCCACGCGTCTGGTTGTGTTGACCTGGACGGCAATGGCGGTCTGCTTCGCTTCCTTGAATCCCTTGTTGGTGACGCTGACCGAGTATGTGCCGGGTGAAATGAACGTGAACTCGTAATTGCCGCTGGCGTTTGTTTTCCGAATGGCCACGGCACCGGTGCTTTGGTCCTTGAGAGTGACGGTCGCGCCCGGAATAACGGCCCCTGAACTGTCGGTTACTGTTCCGACTACGGTGGCTGTTACGGCTTGAGCCCAGCCGTGTTCAACGAACACAGCGGCTGCGAATAAAACGAAAACGATTCCCAGATACCTTGCAAGCTTCATCTAGCGCCCCCGGCGAAGTGGATTTTTTCTGTGTGGGTTTTTGCCGTACGACGCTCAGTGCGTAAGTCCGGCTGTTCCAATTGCGTAGTTTTTAGATATGTGACAACGTTGTCATTCAAATAAGAAAAAAAACTACCTTGCGCCACAAGCTCCTGTCAAGTGGATTT
>DASZAG010000037.1:0-28160 GCA_035945555.1 Acidobacteriaceae bacterium | reverse complement strand
GGGAAGCCCTGACGACCTGCCCGTCCAGAGCCACCTCGTCTTTTTCATCAAGTCCACGTCGCCACCCCATTTCTCCCGCGAGGAAAAAGTCGAAGTTGCCTCAGCTGACTCCAGTTTTGAGACCACGTTGGACCTCGCACATGGCAATCTGATGCTCGAAGATTTGAATACTGCTGTTGCTACCGTCGATCCACTCAGTAGTTTCGGCCTTTCCGCTTTTGGCCCACTTCGCGCCCGTGTCGTTGCTGCCGACGGCGCCGCTGGCGACTGGTTTCCGCTGGGTACTCTAGTCCGTCTACCCGGATTTGCAGATCTCCGCTGTCCGCGTGTTGCGAGTCGGCCGTGCCTGCTTTTGGGTTCCAATCTCTTCCTCGCCTCGTCTATTTCAGCGACGCCCGACTTCGCCGATCCAATTCAGGTGCCACTCGACTTCACGGGCACAGAAATCGCAGTCCCCCATCCAATTAACGGGGCCCTCTATGTCAAGCTCCGCGACGATCCCGCAACAGTGCAAACTCTGAACATGCCCGTAACACTGGTGGCGCAACATTCGCTGCCATCCGAGACCCGACGCGAGCCGCCGATATCTAGTCACGTGCCGGAACCAGGCATGCCCGCTGACGGAGCGTCACGCGCACCGTCAGCGGCACCTGCGAGTTCATCCGTGCAGACACTGCCAACTCAGCATGGCGCCTCGTAGGTATACGACCCCGGCCAAAGACTGAGGCCGGATTCTTGCCAAGCGCACTAGATCAGCCGGCGCAAGTTCCCGGACGTTCCCCGTAGGAGTTGTCGACATTTTTCGGCAGCGGTACCCACAATTCGGTAGGATCGGAGAGATATTTTCCAGGATGCCCGCTGGGCTGGAAGATCGGCACGTGGACTTGTCCTAACGCATCCTGCCCGAGCTATGGGACGATCATCGACCTATGGATTCTCCAACCCTCATAGAAGCTGAATGAATCCCACTGTCCTCTATGGCGGTGGGTCTGTTTTTGTTTATGGGTTTACTGCACAGTTTTTGTCGAGGGGGATTCTATCGTGAGAAGCAACGCCTCACTACTGGCGCGCATGTCTGCGCGAAGTGCATCGACCTTACCGATGATGCGCCCCAATTCGTCTTTGACAGGCTGCAAGGCTTCACAGGTGGCCTTGTAGACCTCTTCCTCAGTAAGTTCGTCTTCGCTCATGCTCAACTCCCAACCACACGTTTCAGAATCATTCGAGCCAGTGCCACGCTGTTAGCAATCGCGCTCATCACGCGCGGCGACGGTGTACTGATGTCCTCACGCGCCAATCTTACAGCAGCGATGATCGAAGCAGAGATCACCAGCGTAGACGCAAATCCATCCTGTGTCCTGCGCTCTTCCTGCTCGCGTGCGATTGCCCTGCGCATCTCACCCATGCGATTAGCATAAGCGAATTAAAGGCGAAAGTCATCCGCAGGGTAGGGAAGTGAGCAGGCCCAATGTTTACGGCGTGGTCATACGTGGTCATAGATTTTAGTCTCTATTACCACGCCATCTAGTGATGTAACTGATTGATATTTAATATACTTATGGCGATAACTGGCGGAGAGAGTGGGATTCGAACCCACGTTAGAGTTTCCCCTAAACACGCTTTCCAAGCGTGCGCCTTCAGCCACTCGGCCATCTCTCCAGCGCGCGTCTATCTCGAATTTAACATAGCGGCCACGGCCCCGAACGAAAGCTCTTAGCCTCTGCCGCGCCGCTTGGTTTTATGCAAGAGCTGCGCCAACGTTATGCGGGCGAGTTCGTCCTCATAGGCGCGTGAAGCGTGGTCGAGAATCACCTTGAGCGACACCCCGGTCTTTCCAGCGAGCAAGTTCATTGCATGCGGCGATACCGCGCGATGCACATCGCGAAGCGTGATCTGCCGTGCCTTCCGCGCGAGTTGCGACCCGCCTCCCGGCCCTTTCTTGCTCAGCACAATTCCTGCGTCGCAAAGCCGAAGAAGCGCCCGCCGCACGACCACAGGATTGATTCCCAGTCGGCGCCCGACGTCACCTGATCGATGCAGATTCGCCGGCTCCGCCGCCAGCAGCAGCGCAATTCGAACGCCGGTGATGAATTGTTTGCTAGCAGGCATAACGCCACGCTATCACAGCAGAATCTCGGCGAAATTGCCGAAACCGGAAACGCTTTGCCGCGCCCCGGTATAGCATCAAGCTTTGCGTCTCCTCTGTGCGCATAACTTCAAAGAGCAGGTGGGAATTTGCGGATACTTTTTGTAGGCGATGTATTCGGCCAGGCGGGGCGGCGCATCGTGCGCGAACATTTGCCGCATGTCATTAAGGAGCGAGGCGTTGATCTCGTCATTGTGAATGTGGAAAACGCCGCTGGCGGCTTTGGTGTAACGCCCTCCATCACTGATGAGGTCTTCGAACTGGGTGCGCATGTGCTCACTACGGGCAACCACGTCTGGGACAAGCGCGAGCTGATCGATTACTTGCAGTCAGTACCGGCGGAAAGCCACGAGCGTCCGCGCAGGATCATCCGCCCCGCAAACTATGTGACCGGAACTCCCGGGCATGGTTTTTACGAAGGCGAATTGCCCGGCGGCGAGAAGTTCGCGGTTGTGAATCTCCAGGGACGCGTGTTTATGGCTTCCAGTGACGACCCTTTCCGCACAGTCGACGCGCTGCTCAAAACCATCAAGGCGAAAGTCATCGTAGTGGACTTCCACGCCGAGGCGACTTCAGAGAAGGTCGCGATGGGCTGGCATCTGGATGGTCGCGTGACAGCGGTATTGGGCACGCACACCCATATCCCCACAGCGGATGACCGCGTGCTGCCCGGCGGAACGGCCTACCAGACAGACGTGGGAATGAGCGGGCCCTATGACAGCGTAATTGGCGTGGAGAAGGAGCAGGTGCTGCACCGCTTCCTGACCGGCATGCCTGCGAAATTCGACGCGGCGAAGGGTGATCCGCGCATGGCCGCCACGCTGATTGAATGTGACGCCAAAACCGGTCGCGCCACTTCAACGCAGAGACTGCTCCTGGGCGAGTAGTCAGCGCGAACCCTATCGCAGCGCGCGAGTTGCCGCGTGATAGCCGCACATGCCGTGAACACCGCCTCCAGGCGGAGTCGAAGCCGAGCAAAGGTAAATCTTCGGGTCGGAAGTCGCGTACAGCTGCTTCGTCGGGCGATAGAGCGTTTGCCGCACTGTCATGGCGCCACCCATCACGTCTCCTCCGATCAGATTCGCGTCCGCAGCTTCCAGGTCCGCCGGACTGAACACTTTCCTCGCCAGCACGCATTCTCGGAACCCGGGCGCGAAACGCTCAATCTGCGCCTCAATTCGCTCTGTCATATCTACGGTTGAGCCGTTCGGAACATGGCAGTAGACCCATGCCGTGTGCTTGCCTCCTGGCGCGCGTCCCGCGTCGTACAAGCTCGGCTGGGCCAGCAGCACAAACGGCCGCTCCGCAATGCGCCCCTGCGACATTGCACGCTCCGAAAAAGCAATCTCCTCCATGGTGCCGCCCAGGTGCACCGTGGCTGCAAGACCGCAATCCACTGCACGCCATGGAATCGGCTGCGACAGAGCGTAATCAATCTTGAACGCGCCTGGCCCCACCTGGAATTGGCTCAAGGCCTGGATGCATGTGGGATTGAGCCTCGGGCCAGCAATTCGCACGAGCTCGCGCGGAGGAACATCGCAAAGCGTAAGAGCATCTGCAAGCTCGGAAAGGGAAGTGATGCGCCGCGATGTCTGAATCGTTCCTCCGAGTTGGCGCAGAAGCGCGGCCAGCGCATTCGTAATGCTTTGCGCGCCACCCTCGGGAATCGGCCATCCGACTGCGTGCACCGTCACCGCGAATATCATCCCGACTGCTGCGCTCAATGGAGCATCAAGGTCCAGAAATGAATGGGCCGCGAGCCCAGCGAACACCGCGCGTGTTCGTGCATTGTTGAAGTGGTTTTGTGCGAAAGACCTCGCTGGCTGTATCGCGCTCAAGCCAAAGCGCGCCATCAGCAGCGGGCGCTTCGGCATGTGCATCACCGGCCCTAATATCTCTTCTGCAAATACAGGCCAATTCTCCGCGTAACGCTGGAACAAATCACGCCACCGCTCCCGGTCTTCACCCAGGCTGCGGCCTGTCTCGGTGAAGTCCCGCAGAAGCAGCACAACCGTACCATCGTCCAACGGATGGGCTACGTCAGCGGGTGAGTGAATCCAATGCAGCCCGTAGCTCTCCAGCGGCAGCGTCGAAAAAAATGGAGAGCCCGCCCCCATCGGATGCACCGCCGAGCCGAAATCGTGCATAAATCCCGGCAGTGTCAGCGGAAGAGTCCGCGCCGCGCCGCCCGGCTCTGCTTCTGCCTCGTACACGTCTACGCCGAGTCCCGCCTGCGCCAGAACAATGGCGGCGGCCAGCCCATTGGGTCCTGCTCCGATAACAGATGCGCGGTTCGCCATATCTAATCATGCTCCGGCAGCGGTTGCGGCCATTCCACCACTCCCACTCTTCCGTCAGGCGCCAGAGTTATCACCGGCGCATACAGCCCCATAAGTTGCCGCTTCCACCAATTGCCGGTGTCGTGCTTCTCCTGCATCGATGTGAACCAATATTGCCATAACACTGCACGCACATACTTGGGCGGCGCTGCCGCAAACGGATTCCCCGCGAACAATTGCAGCACATAACGGTCATTCGTCAACAGATGTTCCTCAGTCAGGGGAACCATGTTGTATTGCTGCCACGATCCTAATGACGCGAACCACAAATTCCAGTCGAAACGTGGCTGATATGGCGCATAAATTCCCGGTGCCTCATTCGGTTCCTGCGGTTTGTGGCTGAACGGGTACGCGGTCCAGTGCTGCGCGTCATTCGAGCCTTGGAACTCAATCTGGTACAGCCCGCGCGTCATCACGGCGAATAGCCCATAGCGGTTCGCGATCCGAAATGGCTCCAGCGCCTCAATCGGAGACACGGCGAGTGGCGCATCATTCCACGCCATCAAAATAAGCTCCGCCGTTGTTACATATCCAACCCACGCCAGTAAAACCGCAGCCATCGCAAACCGTATCGCCTGCCAGTGCGATAGTGTCCTCGGCTCCGGTCGAGGCTTCTCAAAGGAAACAATCGACAATGGCGCCTCTTCGTCTTCTTCTGGCTGCGCGACTGGCTCCGCAATCGCGCTCGCCCTGAACCGCTTCGGAATCAGCCACTGCAAATATCCGTCGTCCAGCAGCAAAATACCCAGCGACAGCACCAGGTAATTGAGGAAGCAATAATTCGCCGTAAGAATTACCCCAATTTCCCACGGGGTAACAATCAGGAAGCAAATTAGACGTGCGCGCCTCCACGGGAGAAACAGCAGAATCACGACACCCAGCTCCATCACCAGCGTCGCGCCCGCCGAGGCGGCCTGGAACCAATGCGGCAGATGCTGCACATAATAGCCAATCCACGTAGGCAGCGGGCAGTTCTGGTAGTACTGGTCCATGGCCGTAAAGTGACGCCACTCCTGGTCGCCGCTCAGCAGCTTTACCAGCCCCGATTCAAAGTAGATCCGGAACCACTCCCACTGCAGCAAAAAATAGCTCGCGCGCGAGGGCGGGCTCTTCGCACCGAAGCCCGGCCACAAGCCTGCTGGACTGCAAAATAGCGCCAGGAATCCTGCTTCCAGCAACATCCCGTCCGACTGATAGCCCGAGAAATCTCCTGCCGCCGCCACGAACGATAAAAAGCACACAAAGCAAACGAAGAAACTGAGGCGTGGCCACGCATTCACCAATGCTGCGACAGAAGCCACGAGCCCGATCCAGCAGATCGCCATGATCGCCGCATTGCTACTGCTTATCCAATACAGCGATGGAGCTTCCCAAAAGCGTGAAGCCCCGGCCACGCGTCGCACCGCTTCCAGATACTGCCCGGCAGGTAATATTCCATCTGGCCCAACCAGCCCCCGCACCTGGAACAGGAGCGAGAAAAATGCCGAAAAATAAATCAGCGCAAGCGCACGCAGAAACAGCCAGCGCGGAACCAGCCGCGCCCGCAGCCCGAACTGCGGATCAAACAACCATCGAAGAATCCCCGCCGGTGTGCGCCGCATAGGTCGATGCAAGCATACCGCTTTTCGGGCCCGGGACCCTTGCGCCTATTTCAAGTCCATTTTGAATGGTGAGTTCCGCAACGCGTTCATCCGCAAGCCGTCAGCACCAGCAGCAGCGCGCGTCGCAGCCCTACCTCGCGGTCCTTGGCGTCGTACCATTCCTGCAGAGTGTGTACGCCGCCGCCGCCGCCGCCCGCGCCTATGCTCAGCGCCGGCACTCCAAGCGACAACGGTATATTCGCATCCGTCGAAGCAATGCGCGACATCGTCCGGATGTTCAGGTGCCGGTCCACCGCCCTCAACTGCTGGTGAAGCGCCGTATCGCGCGCCAGGTACCCTGCAGGCCGCAACCCAATCTGTTGAATTTCAAACTCGAGTCCGGCGCTATGTTTCTTTTCCGGCCTTTCGGAATTTGCCGCGATAACCGCATCCTCCACCGCGCGATGCAACTCCACCTCCAGCCGAACCAACTGCTCCCTGCTGGTCGAGCGAAAATCAAATCGTGCGGACGCCGCATTCGGAACCACATTCGTGCCCGTGCCTCCCTCAATCGTCCCAACATTCATTGTCGTGCGCGGAGTCTCGCTCAACTCCACCTCGCTCAATCGCGCAATCGCACGGCTCAAAGCCACAATCGGATTCGGACGATCCGCATCTGCCCACGAGTGCCCGCCCGGCCCGCGCAGCGTAACCAAATACCGCCGGCTCCCCAATGCCTCGGTCACCACCAGTTCATGACCCGCACCGTCAATGACCAAGTGTGCTGCAATGCTCTCGGCGAATCCCGGCTGCTCATATAGAAATCGCACGCCACGCAGGTTGCCTTCGCCCTCTTCGCCTACGTTTCCAGCGAACACAACATCGCATGGCGGCTCAACATCCGCATGCTGCATCGCCCCTGCGAGAGCAAGCAGGCAAACCACTCCGGCCCCGTTATCGCACGCTCCCGGAGCCTCAATTCGCGTGCCCTTCACAACCGGTTTGATCGCAGTACCCGCAGGAAAAACCGTATCGATGTGCGCGGAAACCAGCACGCGCATGACCGATTCCCGCGCTCCGCGCTTTACGCCAATCGCGTTGCCAATTTCATCCAGCCGTACATCTTCCAGCCCCAATTCACAAAAGCGCGCACACAGCCATTCCGCCCGCGGTCCTTCGCCAAATGGAGGAGCCGCCACCGTGACCAGATCCGTCTGCCAGCGCATAACTTGTCGCTCATGCAGATGCAGCCACTGGAAGGCCTTATGCACACGTCGATCTGCGGCGATCTTTGCCACCTGTGCAAATGCCGAAGCTGCGAAAACAGCGTTCATAAAGCACTCAGACTAGCACAGGGTTCTACGTCTAATCCTTAATTGCTCTTCCCGGATCCCTGTTTTCCCGCGCTCACCAGATTCGCCAAAAGCCGAAACGCTCCTGGCACCGCTGCTGGAAACTGCCGATACAGCGCATACGCTGCGTAGACATAAAGCCCTTTGCCATAGTGCGCGCAGAGTAGCCCGCCACGTTGCGGCGCCTGTCCCGGATCATGCGTTTCCGTCAGAGCCTCGTACTGGCTGCCCCACGTCGTCATAAACGAGTGGCCGCGCTCCTCCACCCATCCGTCAAAATCTGCTGACGTAATTCGGTTCGGCCACTGGAACAGCCGGCTGTCCGGCTTCGTCAGTGTCACTGCATCGGTCTCTTCCACCACTTTCTCCGGTCCACGATCGAGTGCCAGTGGATACGGCCCGAAACCCGACCATCCGCCATTCTGGTATTGCACAATCAGCGTCCCGCCGTTGCGGACATAATCCAGCAGCCGCGCATTATTTGCCACTAGGTCGGGCCGATTCGAATATGCGCGAATCCCAATCATGATCGCGCTGTACTCACTCAAATCTCCGCTCGCCAAATCCGCTGCATTTAGCAGTTGCGGATGCACACCAATCTCTTCGAGCGCCTGCGGAACCTCGTCGCCCGTGCCCATCACATACCCAATGCGCAGCCCCGGAGCCGCCTTTACATTCACGCCACGCGCCCGGTATGTCGCCGCTCGATACATGTAATACGGCCGCAGCCCCGGATAACCGACCGTCTCCACACCTTCGTTGAAGGTGTAATTGCCGCTCTGCGCGGATGCCTTAACCATATAGCTCTGCGCGTTCAGCCCTTCCGGATGCACTGTAAACAAAACCGGCGTCGTCTCCTGCGCATTTAAATGGAACGTGAACTCCTGCGGGTCTGCCGACCATCCCGCTGGCAATTGCAGCCGCACCGTCCCATCCGCCGTGTCCTGCTGGTTGTTGGTTACTGAAACCTTCAGCGGAAACGCCTTCTCACCCAGCGGAACTGCTCCCGCGTGCGTCGCCATGTTCACCGAGATTGCCGGTTCCACCACCAGCGGCTGATACACATCTCCGAACCCATGCACTCGATGCGTAGTCTGCACTACTTGCCCAAGCTGTATCGTTGCGCCCAGATAAGTGAACTCCGCCCATCCCGCCGCTGGATAAGGCGCAAACGGTAAGTCCCTCAGCTTCTCATCGGCAATGTCGTAGTACGCCTGTTCTTCATTTGGCCGCATAAAGTAAGGCCGTGTGAATTGCGCGTCGCGCGGAACATTCACCCGGAACACCGCGTCTCCCGCATCGCTCTGCGGCACGTCCAATCCCGGAGCGCCAAGCCGAGTCACTTTCCATTGCTCCTCCGCAGGAGTCGCAAGCCAGGTCTTCGTCAGCCGCAAATCGCTGCCCACGCCCCACGGCATAGCTCCGGTCACATGCACTCGCACGTCAAATTCGCTTCCCCGAGTCACTTCCGTCGGCGTCGCCGGCGTTCCCAGCCCCAGATCACCGGGATTGTCCGACGTCCGCGGAATCATCAACGCGTTCACCTGCAACCCCAGCGCCTCGCCGAGCGCCGTATTGAACTGCGCCAGCTTGATATTCAGCTCATGATTTACATTCGCCTTGTCGCTCGCACTCAGCCCACTCGCATTCACGGCGGCAATCAGGTTCTGCGTTTCCACATACCCTTTGGCCAGCTCCGGCGCAATCTTCCACGGAGCCGACGGCAAATACCCATAGGTCGCCGTCATCACCTCCTGGTCGATGTCATTCAGCGCCTTCGCCAGGAAAGCGGTGTCGCCATGCGCCAGCGATGCAATGCCTGGCAGGGAAGTGTCGATGCCGCCGAAGAAATTCACTTCAGTGCCGGCATCGCCATTCGCGTCACTCACTCGGGAGCCATAAAGGTGGTAGCTCACACTGTCCGGTCCCGGCAGGGGAGAATACCCGCCGCCAAACTGAGTCTTCTGCAGACTCCAGCCCGCGCGCGCAATCTGCATGTACGACTCTCCGAGCACCGGATCAAACGTCCCTTCAGAAATTCTCACGTCCACCTTCGGCGCATGATCCAAATTTTCGCCACTCACGTAGTTATGGAAGCGCACCGGTTGCCATTGGCCCGTCGCATAGTCATACATTCCTTTCGCTGTTACCGGAACAAACGGCGCGCGCGCATACACCTTCAGCGGAGACCACGGTTTCAGCCCCTCCGCAATCTGATCGGGAAAAACAGTCGGATCGCCCGCCATCTTGAACGCCAGTTGCGCAGCCTCGCCCGACACCTGGTGTTGCCCGTGGCCGTCCGTAATGTTTCCCGTGAAGGTGGACGCCACAATCATCGGCCGGTACATCCGAACCGCTTTCACCACGTCATACATCACGCGGTTCAGGTCCCACTTCTGTTCTGATTCTTCCTTCGTTTTCGAAAAACCAAAGTCCGCAACGCTCGAGAAAAATTGCTGGCTTCCTGAATACTGGTCCGCCAGCAGCAGTTCGTTGGTGCGAATCAACCCGAGCGCGTCCTCTGAAGCATTGCCCATGGCGTCCTGTCCGCCCTCGCCTCGGGTCAGTGTCATAAGCGCGGTGCGCGCGCCCAGTCCGCGCGACTCCATCGCCAGCATCCCGCCATCTTCGTCATCAGGATGCGCCACAATAATCATCACGCTGGCCCACGAGTGCAGCTTCTTCAATGTCTGTGTCAATCCGTCTGCGCCGCGGTCTTCGGGCAACGCCTGTGCGTCCGGCGACGCGGCAATCTTTGTTTGCCACGGCGTAACCTGTGCAGAGAGGGAAGCCGTGAGCGTGCAAGTAATGGCCAGAGAGAGAGCAGTACGCGCTTTCAATCGCATGATGATTTCCAGCCCCAGTGTACAATCCGGCAAGCGATGAGCGTGAAAGACACACCAGTCCAGCCGCCCGCGCTTGAGCGCAAGCTTTCGCTCGGGAGCGCCGTGTCGCTCAACATGATGAACATGATTGGCGTCGGTCCCTTCATCACGCTGCCGCTGGTCGTCGCCGCCATGGGCGGCTCTCAGGCCATTCTCGGCTGGATCCTCGGCGCCGTCATCGCACTCTGCGACGGACTTGTCTGGGCCGAGCTTGGCGCAGCCATGCCCGAAGCTGGAGGCTCCTACGCCTTCCTCCGCGAAATCTACGGGCGCGATGGAGCGGGCCGCTGGCTCTCGTTCCTCTACATATGGCAGCTCACCTTCAGCGCGCCGCTCTCCATAGCTTCCGGTTGCATTGGACTCGCCCAGTACGCCGCTTATCTCTGGCCTGTGCTCAACGCCCGCATCCTCGGCGGACACATTTCCCTCATCAGCCTCGTAGCTGCCGCGACATGCGTCTTCGCCGTCGCACTTCTCTATCGCAACATGTCAGCCATCGCGCGCATGGCCTGGATCATGACCGCTGGTGTCATCGTAACCATTGGCGCGGTCATCCTCGCCGGAGCTACGCACTTCCACCCCGCCATGCTCGCTGCTCCGCGCGGAGCCTTCACGCTCAACGCAGGCTTCTTTGAAGGACTCGGCGCGGCAACCCTGCTCTCCACTTACGACTACTGGGGCTACTATGCGGTCTGCTTTCTTGGCGGAGAAGTCCGCGACCCCGGCCGCAACATCCCCCGCGCCGTCCTCTGGTCTATCGCCATTGTCGCGGGCCTCTATCTGGCGATGCAGATCAGCGTGCTCGGCGTGATCCCGGTCCAGCAAATGACCCACGCAGGTGAGGCAAAGCTCGCGGTCGTTGCCGTGCTCATGCAGCAGACCTTCGGCCCAACCTCCGCGCGCATTCTCGCGCTGCTTGTCATGTGGACCGCGTTTGCCTCGGTCTTCTCTCTGTTGCTCGCCTACTCGCGCGTCCCTTACGCCGCCGCGCTCGACGGCAACTATTTCCGCATCTTCGCGCGCGTGCACCCGCGCCACAAATTTCCTGATGTGTCCCTCATCGCGCTTGGAGCTGTCGCCGTCGCCTTCTGCTTCTTCTCGCTGGCCGTTGTCATCGCTGCGCTGGTCGCCATCCGTATCCTGCTGCAATACGTCCTCCAGCAAATCGGAGTCATCGTCCTCCGCGTTAAGCGACCCGACATGCCTCGTCCCTTCCGCATCTGGCTCTACCCCGTGCCGCCTCTAGCCGCGCTTGTCGGATTCCTCTTCATCGTCTTCTCGCGCCACGCCGCATCTCGCGAGCTGCTCGACGCGCTGCTGGTCGCCGCCAGCGGAAGCCTCATCTACTTCCTACGCGCCCGCAGCCGCAATGAGTGGCCCTTCGCAGCGAAAAGAGTCTGATCACGCCAGGAAATTATGTGGAACCCTGTCAGGCTCGAATCCGTATCAATGGTTAGTTGAGATCTGGGAGGGTTAGCGTATGAAGCTTCGTTGGGCGGTCAGTCTACTGGCACCGTTGCTGTGCACCACTCCGGTTTTGTGGGGGCAAAGCTCTGATCTGGATCTTTCACTTCATGCGCGGTCGCAGGCCACTGCTGCGGATGTCGGACTGCCAGCGTACCCCGGAGCCAAACTCTATCGATCGCCAGACGATTCGGGCAAAAAGGACAATGACTCCTCGCTTGATATGGGAGTTATCCTTGGGAACTTTCACCTCAGCATCATTGCCGTGAGCTATGAAACCAGCGATTCGCCGGATAAGGTGCTGAGGTTCTATCGCAAACCACTTGCGCACTATGGAGAAGTGCTGGAGTGCGATCACGGCAAGCCTGTAGGCAAAATCACAGCGACCAATACAGGACTTACATGCTCAGACAAGCAAGGCGGCCATGTTGACGTGAACGGGAGTGGCGACTCTTCTCACAATCTCGAGTTGCGCGCCGGGTCACCGCATAAGTTCAGAATCGTGGGTATCGACGATTCAAAGAATGGCAAGACCCACTTCGGCCTCGTCTATCTTGAACTGCCGAGGGATAAAAAACCGGAATAGCTGATTACGGCTTTCACTTTTTCTTCGCGCCTCCGTCGCATGAGTACCTTCTTCAGCACCATGAAATAGTGAAATTTGCCTCAAAATTCCAGGCAACCCTGCCAACAATTTCGTCATATCCTTCATCAGATTGGGAACTATGGCTTCCACCGTCTGGAAAGGCTACTTCAGCTTCGGCCTTATCTCCGTCCCCATACGCCTCTACGCTGCAGCGCGCGAATCGCACGTCAGCTTCCACCAGATCCACGCCGTCTGTGGCACGCGCATCAAGCAGCAGATCTACTGCCCGCATTGCGAACGCGTCGTTGAGCGCAATGAACTCGCCAAGGGATACCCAATCGAGGGCGGCGGAAATATCCAGATCACGCCTGAAGAACTCAAGAGTCTCGAAGCGGCCTCATCAGAGACCATGGAAATCATGTCATTCGTGAAACTCACGGAAGTTGATCCGCTCTACTTCGAGACTTCCTACTACACTGTCGCGGAAACCGCAGGCCAGCGCGCGTACGCGCTCATCTTCCAGGGCATGGAAAGCCTTAAGCTCGGAGCCATCGCCAGACTCACGCTCCACCAGCGCGAGCAGGTTGTCATGCTCCGCCCTTATGACAAGGGAATCGTGCTCCACACGCTCTATTATCCCGAAGAAGTCCGCGAGGTTGCCGAGTACGGCAACCAGCCCGCCATGACCATACAGAAGGCTGAGGTCGAGCTCGCCGAGCAGTTCATGAAGCAGCTTACCGCTGCGTTCGATCCTTCACAGTTCCACGACGAGTACCAGGCGCGCGTCGAAAATCTTGTCGAGCAAAAGGCAGCCGGAGCAGAAATCGACGTCGAGCGCCCACCCAAAAAGCCGGCCGCGAAAGTCGTCGATCTCATGGAAGCTCTCAAGGCCAGCATGGCGCGCCATGCAGAGCAGAAGGACAGTCCTGCCGCCAAGGCCGCGCCGTCGAAGGCACCCGAGTCCAAAACCATCGAGATGCCGGGCAAAAAAACTGCGCGGAAATCCGAGCCTCGCAAGCGCCGCGCCGGCTAGAGCCCCGCGTTCAGATCCTCTAGAAGTTTCGCGCCGTCGTTTGTCGGCGGCAAACAGCTTGCGCCCTTGCAAAGGACTGCGAACGCCTTGCCGCTCCGCAACTCAGGCAAATGGGGAAGGGTCTCCGCCAGTACCGGAGGCAGCTCTTCGGCGACCACTTGGTCAGGTCGCAGCACAATCACTCGCTTGTTCACAGCGAACCGAGCCGTCGCCATCGCCCCCAGTTTGCATGCCTCCGCGCCCTCGCCCACAATCACGACCTGCGTGGGAGGAAGAAGCAGCATCTCGAGCGCCAGCCCGTATGCGCCCGCATACAGCCCAAAGTGCTCCACCACTCCGGCAAAGCTCTCCAGCGTGTCTTCTGCAATGTCGCGGAAATCCTTCCGCCCGCTCAGCGTTTCCAGGCGCAGCAGCGCCGCTGCCGCTACAGAATTCCCCGCCGGAGTTGGTGCGTCCTGCAGCGGCTTTCTTCTCGCTGCGAGCACGCCTAGCGCGCCTTCGGTCTGCTCCGTGTCGAAGAACCCGCCGCCGGTTTTATCGTGGAAACGCGCCACCATCGCTTCTGCAATCTCCATCGCCGCGTCGTAATAGCGTCGCGCTCCGGTTGCCTCCCATCCATCTACCGCCGCGAGCACGAGGAATGCATAATCATCCAGCACGCCCACCACGCGTCGCCCCTCGGCTCCCTCCGGATACGCCACAACATGCGCCAATCCCTGCTTCTCGTTCCAGGCATCAAGCAGCCGGTCCAGCGTCTTCAGCGCAAAATCGCGGGCCTCGCGCATGTCCAGCACACGCGCCGCATCCAGATACGCCGACACCATCATCGCGTTCCACGACGTATAAAGCGTGCGGTCAATATAGGGGGTAGGCCGCGTCAGCCGTGCCTCCATCAGCTTTTTCTCTGCCGAAGTCAGCAGCGCCTGTGCCTCATCCACTGGCTTGCCCACGCGCGAGGCCACCTCCTCCAGCGTGAACTTCCGGTGCAGCACATTTTTTGCCGGATTGTGGTGCATGTCTCCCAACTCGCCGATGTCGAAGTACGGCTCTGCCACGGCCATCTCGTCTGCAGCCAGCACCGCTGCCGCTTCGTCGCGCGTCCAGGTAAAGTAGTCCCCGTCATCATCCAGAGATACATCCGCATCTTGCGACGTATAAAACCCGCCACGCTCGCGGTCTGTCATCACGGCGTCCATCCAGCGAATCATGTCCCGCGCAACCCGGGCAAAATCTGCATCCACAAACGTCTGGAAAGCATGCACATAGTTCGCAAGCAGTCCCGCATTGTCGTACAGCACCTTTTCGAAATGCGGCACTATCCATCGCTCATCCACTGAGTAGCGATGGAACCCGCCCGCAAGCTGGTCATAGACGCCGCCCTTCGACATCTTCTCCAGCGTCACCACGGCCGCCTGTCTCGCCGCTTCGTTGCCAGTCCGCGCCGCCGCATCAATCAGCAAGTCCAGCACAGCCGGATGCGGAAACTTCGGTTGCGATCCGAACCCGCCATGCCGCGGATCAAACTGTTTCACAGCAGCTTCAATAATCTTGTCGACTATCTCCAGCCCCACCGATCCCGCCCGCCCGGAGAACGTTTCGCCATGCTCGATTGCAGCAAACACGCTGTCCGCCGATTCCAGCGCCTCGTCGCGCCGGGTTTTCCACACCTCGGCCATGGTCAGCAGAACCCGCTCGAACCCCGGCCGACCATACCGGTCTCCCCGTGGGAAGTAAGTCCCACCGAAATAGGGTCGGCCATCCGGTGTCAGAAATGCGGTCAGCGGCCACCCCCCCTGCTGGCTTATCGCCTGCACCGCCGCCTGGTATCGGCTGTCCACATCGGGACGCTCGTCGCGGTCCACTTTTATGGCAATGAAATGCTCATTCACAATGGCCGCAAGTTCTGGGTCTTCATAGCTTTCCCGGTCCATTACGTGGCACCAGTGGCACCACACAGCGCCAATGTCCAGCAGCACGGGTTTGTCCTCGCTCTTGGCCCGCTCAAACGCCGCCTCACCCCATTCATGCCAGTTCACTGGCTGGTGAATAGCCGATCGAAGATATGACGAAGCCGCTTTGTCCAGGGAGTTTCGCGAATGTTCCATATTTTCCGAGTGTAATCAGCCTTTCCTGAGACTGCTAATTCCGGCCCCCATCAAATTTCTGATATTTAAGTAGACAAACATCTCACAACGTGTAGTACGATAATCCTTCTCCCCTCCAGGTCCCCCCTTACAAATTGCTGCAGCATCCAACCAAGAGCACGCCCTGATAGCTGCTCCGTGGAGGGAACCAAATGGACAGTGGTGCGGATCGTGCGCCCGTCTCCCTCGAAGACGTTCTCATTACACCAGAATTGCTTCGTCGTTCTACCCGGGCCCCCCTATTCGAGAAAGAAAATCATGTCATCTGCGAACTCGTCGAGCAACTCACCACTGAGCCTGAAGGCGTCCTTCAACGAGTTGCTGAATTGTCGATCGAGCTGTGCGGCGCGGATTCTGCCGGGATCAGCATTCTCGAACAATCTGGAGATGGCGGAATATTCCGCCGGGATGCCGTCGCAGGTGATGTAACGCCAGATCACATTGGCGCTCTTCCCGCAGCGGGTAGCCCCTGCGGCGAGACCCTTTCACGCGGCGGAATCCAGCTTTTTGACCGGCCCGATCGCTTCTTTCCCGGCCTGCGCGGCGTTGAACCGCGCATCCATGAAGCTTTGCTCGCGCCTTGGAGCATAGCCGGCAAGCCCGCCGGAATTCTGTGGGTTCTCGCTCATAACCCCGACCACAAGTTCGATTCCGAAGATGCCCGCTTAATTCACAGGCTCGCCCAGTTCGTCTCCATCGCGCATCAGGCCGAACTTGCCGTAAAGCAAATTCGCGACATTCAGCCCGATCTCGAACGGCGCGTCGAAGAGCGCACGAGTGCGTTATCAGAAGCGTTTCAAATTCTCCGTCAGGAATCCGCCGATCGTGAGCAGGCCGAAATTCAGCGAGGTATCGCCGAGCAGGCCCTGCGCGAAAGCGAAAAGCTCGCCGCCGTTGGACGGCTCGCCAGTTCCATCGCGCATGAAATCAATAACCCACTCGAAGCCGTCACAAACCTGCTCTATCTGGCCTGTGGAAGCGCAACTGATACTCAGACCGGGAAGTACCTTGATCAGGCTCAAAAAGAACTGGCGCGCGTCACCCACACCGTCAATGAAACACTTCGGTTCCATCGCCAGAGCACGAATCCCACGTTCGCAAACATGGCGGAAATTGCGGACTCCGTCACTTCACTCCACGATTCGCGTTTACGCCACATCGGTATCCAAATTGACCGCCGCTTCCAACCGCATCACCCTCTCCTCTGCTTCCCGAGCGAAATCCGGCAGGTATTCGCAAACCTTGTCACCAACGCCATCGACTCGATGAAGAACACTCAAGAAGCGCGCCTTGTGCTCTGTATCCGCGAAGCGCACCACTGTAAGTCGGGTCATCCTGGAGTCCGCATCACCGTTGCTGATAACGGCACCGGTATGGATAGCACCACCAGGAAGCGGGCCTTCGAAGCCTTCTTTACCACCAAGGAAACAACGGGTATCGGTCTTGGGCTATGGGTGTGCCGCGAAATCGTGCAGAAGCACAATGGTGCATTGCGCGTTCAAAGCAGTTGCGGCAAGTCGCGCCACGGCAGCGTCTTCAGCGTTTTCTTGCCGTACCCCAGTTCATCAGGAGAAAGCCGGAAGCCTCCGCAGGCTGAGCGATCCACTCAGCCTGCTGGCTTCACTCCGTCCGGAGCGCATCCATCGGGTCCACCCCAGCCGCCCTTCGAGATGGTAGGTAGCATGCTAGCCATGCGGTGATAAATACCAGCAGGGAAATCGCAGCATAGGTCACCGGATCAACAGCGCTCACTCCAAACAGCAACGCCGACATAAGCCGCATCGCCGCAAACGCCGCCACAAGGCCGCATCCAATTCCAATCGCTGTCAGAATCAAGCCGCCTCGCACAAACAGCCCGATAATCGCAGTCTTCGGTGCGCCGAGCGCCATGCGAATCCCAATCTCGCGGGTCCGCTGGCTCACCGAATACGAAATCACGCCATAGATTCCTACTACGCCCAGCAGCAACGCCATCGTTCCCGCGATGCCCAGCATCACCAGCGTGAACGACGTTCGCGCCATCGAATGCGTGTAGAAGTGTTCCACCGTGAATTGCTGCTCGATCGGCAGGCTGGAATCATCGGCCCAGATCGCCTTACGCGCCTCATCCAGGAAGGACTGCGACCCCGCCCGCGGCGTCCGAATCACAAACGCAACTCCCCGCTGCAATCGCTCCTTTTGAGTGTCGAAGTTGTTCATCATCAGCGGCCAGTAAACCGTCGTCGGAGGTTTTTCCTGCACTCCGTCCTGGTACACATTGCCCACCACTCCCACAACCTCGCGCCAGTCATCGGTCGACCCGGTTCTTATCTGCTTGCCCAGCGCATTTTGCGCGCTGCCCCAGTATTCCTTCGCAAAGTTTTCTGAGATCACAGCCACCGGCAGCTTGTTGTAGGAGTCCTCCCACGTAAAGTCCCGCCCCGCGAGAATTGGCGTTCCCTGCGTTTTGAACAGCCCCGGCGAAATCCAGACGAACCGCCGGATCGGTGGTATCTCACCCTCGCGATACGTGCGGTCCCGCGCAAAAACCAGATCATTCGAGTTCCATCCCTGCATCGGCACCGAGCTCGTCAGCGCGACAGACCTCACACCCGGCAGCGCCGCCACTTTGTCCATCATGTCCTGTTGCAGGTGAACAACCTTGTCTCGGTCCTTGTCCGGAATCTGCGTATCCGGTATCCAGATGCGGAGAGTCTGCAGCGTGCGCGCATCAGTGAATCCGGGATTCACTTCCTCCAGCGCGCGAAACGTCCTTATCATCAATCCCGAGCAGATCAGCAGCACCAGAGCCAACGCCACCTGCACCACAACCAGCGTGCTGCGCGCGCGGTGGCGGTCCCGGCCTTCGCTCAGTGAGCGTCCGCCCTCGCGCAGGTCACGATTCACCTGTCCGCCCGAATATTTCATCACCGGAATCAGCCCGATCAGCACGCCTGCAATTACCGCCACCGCCAAGGTAAATAGCAGCACCGGCACATTGATCCCGATGGCGTAAAGTCGCGGCAATCCCGTCGGAGCTTCAGCCACGAGCGCGCGCAGTCCTACATACGCCAGTGCCAGCCCAAGTGCCGCACCTATCACCGAGAGCGTCACGCTCTCAAAAAGCAGGTCTCCCGCAATCCTTCGCCATCCCGCGCCCAACGCCGCGCGCACCGCCAATTCCTGCCTGCGTCCCTCAACCCGAACCAGCAGCAGATTCGCCACATTCGCGCATGCAATCAGTAACACGCCGAAGATCGACCCCATCAGCACCCACAGCACATTTCCCACATCGCCAACGACGTCGTGCTTCAGCGGACGCAGATCCGTCTTGAATTCGGCAGACTCAAAGAGCTTGGTGCTGTAACCCTCCGGGGGAGGGAAGCTATGGATTGCCACCGGAATCAGCCGTTGCAGGTCGGCGCTCGCCTGTGCCATCGTCACGCCGGGCTTCAGCCGCGCCAGTCCCTCATAACTGAAGTTCCCCAGCTTTATTTTGCTTCGATCCCATCCCATCGGAACAAACATGTCCTGCTCGTCCCAGTTCAGGAAATGAAAACTCTTCGGCAGCACTCCGATAATTTCCCTCGGCTTGCCGTCCGTCGTAATCACCTTCCCGATCACCGACCGCGCCCCGCCGAACTTTTTCTGCCAAAACCCATAGGACAGAATTGCCGTATCAGGAGCGGACGCGGTGTCATCCGCCTGCGTAAATAGCCGGCCCAGCACGGGCTTCACGCCGAGTATTGGAAGCACTTCATGCGTCACATCCAGCGCACTAACCGCCTCCGGCGGCCCCGAGCCTGTAATTTTGAGCGAATCGCCCGTATAAGCGCCAATGGCTTCCAGCGTCGTGTTCTGCTCGCGATTAATGAAGTACAGAAACGGCGCGATATTCAGATTTTTAATATTGACCTTCGGAGTCGTGTACCAAATCCCAATCAGCCGGTCAGGCTGCGGATACTCAAGAGGCTTGAGCAACACGCCGTCCACCACGCTGAAGATCAGCGTAGTCGCGCCAATTCCCACTGCCAGCGTAATCAGAGTGAGCGTCGTAAAAAGCGGTGCGCGCCCTAACCTGCGCAATATCTGCCGAAATCGGTCGCCAAACACACCCATCACGATGCCTCCTGAAGAAGCGCTTATGTGCAAAAGGGCTCGCACTAGCGCATACGCAGCACTACGCCGCTATGGTTGAAAAAGTTCCATCCCTTCGCGATTGGGATCCGAAGTTCCCGACCAACGGGAGGGCCGGTATCGTCGGGCTAGAATTGAGCCGAAGGCGCGTGTGCCTGGACGGTCAGTCCCTTCGCCACCTTTACATATAGTTCCACTGCTTCCAGCAACTCCCGTTTCGCCAGCCGCTCATTCGGGGTGTGCGCCACATGGATCGATCCCGGCCCCAGCAGCAGCGGCTCTCCCCAGGCATTCAGCCATGGAATATCCGTCGTGAACGCTGCAATCATCGTCGGCAGTCCTTCAATCTTGCGCAGCCGCTGAAACGGAATCTCCAGCGTAAACTCCGCATCCACCAGGCCCTCCACGGCCTTTAGCACTGCCGCCCGGGTATCCGCCGCAGGGCCGACCAGCCGAATCAGCATTTGTGCCTCAGCATGATCTGCAATGACGTTCGGAGCGCGTCCGCCTTCTATCAGCCCCACGTTAAGCGTGCTTGCGCCCACATCTTCCGTAACAGGCAAGGGAAGCGCCATTACCCGATGCAGCGCCTCAATCAGCTTGTGTGTCGCGCTGTCTCCCAGCTCCGGATACGCCGAGTGTGCCATCTTCCCCTTCGCCGTCAGCCTTACGCGCAGCGTGCCCTTCGACGCCAGCGCCAGCCGATTGTCCGTCGGCTCGCCGTTGATCAAAAACCGGCTGCCGCGCGAATGTTGATTTGCCACCTTAGCGCCTGCTGAGTCGCGTTCCTCGCCCACTACAAACAACAGCCCCACGCGAACACCCTCTGCCCTCAGTCGCTCCGCCGCTGCAATCTGCGCCGCGATAATGCCCTTCGCATCGCACGCGCCGCGTCCGTAAATGTAATCGGCATCTTCTGAAGATGGGAGAAATGGCGGCACTGTATCCATGTGCGTGGAAAACACTACATCCGGAGTCTCGCCCGCTGCGCCTGCATACACGTTCAGCCGCTCGCTCGTGCTGCGGCTCTCCGGAGTTTGCTCCACCGGCATCGTCTCGACAGCGAAGCCCCGCTCAGCCAGGAACCGCTCCAGCTCGCGCCCTACCGCGCCCTCGTTATAAGTGGTCGATTCAATATCGATCAGCTTCCGGGTAAGGGCCACGGGATCAAGCTCTGCGCGTCCAGCTTTCATACTCATCGTCTCCCCAGCATACAAGGGAAGAGGAATCCAAGTCGGCTCGCGCTCCTGGGGTTCACGCCGTCAGGGGAACAGCTTCTCCTGGCGATCCGCTGCTACTTCTGGCGTCTGCCTTCGTTTGGTCGCGCCGATCACTGCCGCAACTTCAAGCCCCTCGATTGCGGTCCGTGGCACCCAGATCCGCTGCGTGTTTGAGCGCACATCCGGAGGGATAAGAAAAATTCCGTCGCCGGAGACAAGGCTCGCGTCGTTCGCTGCCAGCCCTTCGATCACATCGCCGTCCTTCAATTTCAGCCGCAGCATCACACCTTCGCTGCGCGGCCGTCCGGCAAAAGTCTTGCGCAAAAGACGCTCCGGATTCTCTGCCTCACCCGAGTTGAAATCGCGCACATAACAGATCCATTTCAGTTCGTCCGCGCCGATTTGCTGCACCTTGCCGTCCAGCCCCAGCATCTCCACGCGAGCCTCGCGCACAAGCCCGTTGACGGGCAAATATCCTGCCACCCATTCCTGGGTGAGCTTGCGGGCGATCGCTTTCTTGCGGCTTGAGGGCATCCGTTGGCCAAAACACGATTTTTGCATGCCCGCACCGCCCGAGCGCAGCGAAAATTGTGCAAAGTGTTGGTCATAACATATGTGTTGTGTTACATTGGAGCTTTGTAAACGCTCCTGCCCGCCTGTAAGCTATTGTTGCAGTACGACTTAGCCCACTAGGCTGCGCGGGAACGAAAAAAATTCCCGTCACCGATTGCCTAGGCATGCCCGATTACGCGTATCTGCTTGAAAACCGGCTCTCTCTGAACCAGCGAAGCGTTTTGGAGAAAGTGCGTGACTCCGCACGCCACCATGGAATGACCGTCTTTTTGGCTGGCGGCGCAGTCCGCGACCTGACCACGGGATTTCCAGTCCGCGACCTTGATTTTACGGTTCAGGGAAATGCCCTCAAGCTCCAGAAATCATTGGAGAAGGCGGGAGCCGAACTTTGGGGTGAGCACGAGCCCACCCGCACTCTCTTTTTCTGGTACAAAGGCGTTCGCTTCGAGGTCTCAAGCGCGCGGCGCGAGGATTTTCCGAAGCCAGGCAAGCCCGTTTATCACTGGGCCACCATCTTGGAAGATCTTCGCCGTCGCGACTTCACCGCCAACGCCATGGCCGTGTCCCTCAATGAGGGTTCTTACGGCCTCCTGCTTGACCCGCTCAACGGCATTGCTGATCTCGAAAGCCGCACGCTCCGCCTCGTGAGCCCCTACGGATTCATCGAAGATCCTTCCCGCCTCCTGCGCGTCATTCGCCTCCAGACCCGCACCGGCTGGGAAATGGACGAGCGCACGAAGACCCGCTATCAGAACGCGAAGGAAGAAGATGTCATCAGCGCCATCTCTTCATACCTGAAGGGATACGAACTCGAAGAAGTCATCCACGAAGAGGATGCTCTCAAGGTCCTTAAGGCGCTCGAGTCCGAAGGCTGGATGAAGCACATCTGTCCCGCGTGGATCAGCGCCAAAGCCGATACCCGCGGCCTCGAAGCCCTGCACACCACGCTTCTCGATCTGCTCATTCAGGGCATCCACCCTGACCTCTCCGCCGCGCACATGGAACTGCTGACGGCGAAGCTATCTCCCAAGGATCTGACCTCGCTCAAGCGCCTCTTTCCGCAGTCCGGCTTCATCAAGCACTGGGAGCATCTGGAGCGCGACACCAAGGAATTCCAGAAGGAGCTGCTGGACAAGAAGAACGCCGCACCGTCCGCTACCTGGAAGTTGCTTACCAGCCACGCACCGGAGCCAGTCCTCTGGCTCGCCTACACCAGTAAGAACGCGCAGGTGCAGACGAAGTTCAAAAACTTCCTCACCGTATGGCCGGAAGCACGCCAGAAGATTCCGACGGCAATGATGCAGGAAATGCGCATCACACCCGACCTGCCCGGCTATGACGATCTGGTGCAGCAGGTCTTTTTTGCCCTCATCGACGGCAAGCTCAATACCGAGGAGGAAATGCGCGCCTTCCTTGAGCCTCATTCGCCGCCCGCTCCGCCGCCGCCCGTTTCGATTCGCCGCACTCGCGCCAAAAAGGCTAGGCTCATCGAAGAAGAGAAACACGAGGAGCATGACGAAGCCGACCTCGGCGATCATGACGAAGATCACGAGCATGAAGACGACGATGAGGATCACGAGTCTTCGATTCAGCTTCCTCCGGCGAAGAAACCCGCTGCTGCAAAATCCACCAAGGCTCCCGCAGCAAAGCAGCCGCCAGCCGCGCCCGCAAAGACTGCCGCAAAGCCGCATACGGAAAAGCCCGCGAAGTCTGCTCCAAAGCCCGAGGCCAAGCCCGCTGCGAAGTCCGCCCCGGTCAAACTTCCTGCGGTAAAACCGGTCCCCGCAAAGAGCGCCGCCAAGCCGGCTCCCGCGAAGAACGCGGCGAAATCCGCTCCCCCTGCTGCCAAATCTGCGAAGAAGCCCGCAAAGCCGGCACCGAAGCCCGTAAAAAAGGCTGCTCCAAAACCGTCTAAGAAGCTGGCCCCGAAACCCGCAAAGAAGGCCTCTCCCGCAAAAGCATCGAAGCTGGCCAAAAAGAAGCGGTAAACTGGGCGGCGAGGTTCGTCGCATGCTTTTGAAAGCCGTTCGCGCCGCCGTGGTCTTCTCCTTGCTCTCAGCCGTCGTCTGCTTCGCCGCGCAGTCGTCCTCGCCATCCAAGGAGCAGCGCCTCGCCGGTTCCTACCGCTTTCAACGTGGCGGTTGGACCTACGTTCATCTCCAGGGCACCCCGCGGCAAATCGGCTTTCAGCACGGATATCTGCTTGCTCCCGAAATCGCCGAATACTTCCAGGTGCTCAAGCTCGAATCCGTTCACGGCACGCACCGCAACTGGCAGTTCTTCCGCGACGCTGGACGCACCATCCTCTGGCCGCACATCGACAGCGAATACCAGCAGGAACTTCAAGGCATAGCCGCCGGAGTCGCCGCCCGCGGCGTGAAGCTCGACCTCTGGGACATCCTCGCCATGAACGGCCAGCAGGGCCTCGTCGAATACTATGTTCCCTGGCTCGACCACCAGAAGCACTCCGCGAACGCTGCCTCTGATCCCAAAGCTCCCGGAAACTGCAGCGCCTTCATCGCCACCGGCAGCTACACCAAAGATGGCAAAATCGTCATCGCCCACAACAATTGGTCCAGCTATGCCGAGGGCTCGCGCTGGGTCATCGTCTTTGACATTGTGCCCACCCACGGACATCGCATCCTCATGGATGGCGCGCCCGGCCTCATCGACAGCGCCGACGATTTCGGAGTCAACGACGCCGGCATCATGATCGCGGAGACGACAATCAGCGGCTTCATCGGATGGGACTCAAACGGCATCCCCGAATTCGTGCGCGCTCGCAAAGCGATGCAGTATTCGAACTCCATCGATGACTACGTCGCCATCATGCGCAAAGGCGACAACGGAGCGTATGCCAACGACTGGCTCATCGGCGACCGCAAGACCGGCGAAATTGCCTACCTGGAACTTGGCCTCAAGCACACGCCGCTCTGGCGCAAGAAGGACGGCTACTTCATCAGCTCGAATTTCGCGCGCGATCCCGCCCTCATCCGCGATGAAACGGAAGGGTACGACCCCGCCGACAAAGCCTCATCGCCCAATGCCCGGCACGTTCGCTGGCAGCAGTTAATGCAGGCCGACAAGGGCAAAATCGATGTGTCTATAGCCGAGCAGTTCCTCTCCGACCACGAAGACAGCTTCCTGCACGAGCAGAAGGCCGATTCGCGCTCACTTTGCGGACACGTAGACACTGCCAAAGAAGGTGTCGCTGTTTGGGGCTGGGGCCCTTATTTTCCCGGAGGTGCGGTACAGGGCAAGGCTACTGACTCCGACATGGCAGCGCACATGAGCATGGTTGCGCGCGCCGGCCATCCCTGCGGTGAGAACTTCTACGCCAAGCCGTTTCTCGCAGCCCATCCCGAGTACGACTGGGAGGCCTCAATTCTCAAGAACATGCCCTCCGGTCCCTGGACCACCTTTACATCTGGGGAGAAGTAGCGCTCGGCTGCGTCTCCCATACCTTCTTAAGAAACTCATGCCGCGCCCTCGTCGCGTCCGGCTTCGCTTCTAACGTCGCATTCAGATGCATCACCATCCACTTTGGAGCGCCATACGTCGGCCAGTTCGGCAGGTCGTTTCCATTGGGATTTCCGGTGCGCGCAAAGTTCGTCCAATACTCGCCAATTTCGTTCGATAGCTTGTAATCTTCGGGGCGCCACGTCGCTCCCAGCCGCGAGTCCAGCGTTCCAAACACATACTCAATATCATCGGAGTGGAACGCGCCGATCGCCTTCGGATGAAACTTGTCCCCCGGTCCTCCCAGGTCAAACCTGTAGTGATACACCGGCGCATTGCCTGTATCCACCTGCGCCTCAAGCCATCGCCAGGTCGAATACACAATAAAGTTGTCGCTGGCAAAATCTCCCGCCGACAGCACTGCCTCTGCGTCCGTCTCCCCCGGGTACAGCTTCAGAAACTCCTCCGCATTCGCTCCGAATTCCTTTTCCGCCCATTCCTTGAAGCTCTGAGCTGTCGGCTGTGGATTCGCAAAGATCACTTCCGCGCGCTGCTCATCTGCGTTCCATCCCGCCAGCAGCGGAACGTGTGCCTGCTGCCCGGCGGCATAGATGTCGTGTACCGACTCCGGCAGAAACCAGCCATCCACGTCCACACCAAAGTGCGATCTCGGGGTTCCCGGCTTCATCATTTCGTCCAGCATCTTCGCTGCCGGAATCTTCCTCAACTCCGCAAGACTCGAAGTTCCGAAAACGTCCCGCGCATAATCCGCATCCTTCTTCTCACGTACCTCAAGTGGCTGCATGCCGCGGGTGCCGGTAAAGAACGCCCCGCCACTTTCCCCAATCGCATGTTGAAACCGTCCCCGCGACAGCGGAGAGGCCATCAGCGAGCTTACTGACATCGATCCCGCCGACTCCCCGAAGATTGTAATGTTATGCGGATCGCCGCCGAACTTCGCAATGTTCTTTTGCACCCATTCGATCGCCGCGTTCTGATCCATCAGACCGTAATTGCCTGACGCGTGATGCGGCGACTCAGCCGCCAGCTCCGAATTGACGAAAAACCCAAAAATCCCCAGTCGGTAATTCATCGAGACAACAACAACATTGCGATGCGCCAGAAACTGCCCGTCCTGCCTCCACTCTGAAGTGCCTCCCGCCTGATAGCCGCCGCCAAACACCCACACCATCACCGGCAGTTTGCCCTTCTTCGCATTCGCGGGAGTCCAAACATTCAGATTCAGGCAGTCCTCGCTCGGCCCGGGATCGCGAAACCGCATGTCACTGTATATCGGCGCCTGCATGCAGCGATTCCCAAACGCCGTCGCGTCGCGCACGCCCTTCCACTTCGCCGCGGGCTGCGGAGGCTGCCACCGCAAATCGCCCACCGGCGGGGCCGCATAGGGAATCCCCTTAAACTCGCGCACCTGCTTGTCCGTGGTGTACGCGCCGCGAACTTTTCCTTTGTTGGTTTTGATCACCAGCGGGTTAGAAGCATATGCAGCGAGCGGAAGAGCAACGGAGAGGGCCAGAGCAAGCCGAACGGTGCGAATCATTGTGCGTCCACGATAACAGAAGACCCGTCAAAACTCAGGCCGTCTCAGTCCCCAACATATCCCTCAAAGTTTCTCGGCGCCGAATCAGCCGCGCGCGCTTGCCATCCACCAGAACCTCCGCCGGTCTGGGACGCGAGTTGTAATTCGACGCCAGCGATTGTCCATACGCGCCCGCATCCAGAATCGCCACCAGGTCGCCCGGCTCAACTGCTGCGAGTTCGCGGTCGCGCGCAAAAAAATCTCCCGTCTCGCACACCGGCCCCACAACGTCTGCCGTGAATTTGCGCCCGCCCTTGCGTGGAGCCACAGCAACAATCTCGTGGTAAGCCTGGTACAGCGAGGGCCGAATCAGGTCGTTCATCGCCGCGTCCACAATTACAAAATTCTTTTTGCCGTTGCGCTTCGTATAGAGAACCCTCGTCAGCAGCGTGCCCGCCTGCGCTACCAGAAAACGTCCGGGCTCCAGCAGCAGCTTTACGCCATCGAGCCCGCTTACGGACTTCTTCAACGCCGCTGCGTACTGCGCCACCTTTTCTTCCGGACGGAAGGGAAGATCCATGTGGTATTCAATCCCAAGTCCGCCACCCGCATCAAGAAACCGAATCGGCAGCCCATCCTTCCGCAATTGTGTAATCAGTGCCGCCACGCGCTCCGTCGCCGCGCCAAAGGGGTCCGCGGTCCGAATCTGCGAGCCAATGTGCACGCTCACCCCGGCTGGCTCTATCCATTTGTTGCTCGCCGCCCCCCGGCCCGCTCCCAGATACACCGCCCGCGCCCGCTGAATTTCGATCCCAAACTTATGCTCGCGTAGCCCCGTTGAAATATAAGGGTGCGTCTCGGCGAACACATCCGGATTCACCCGCAGCGAAATCCGCGCCCGCTTTTTCAGCCGCGCCGCGCGCTCCGCCAGCAGGTCAAGCTCGCCTTCGCTCTCCACGTTAAACAGCAGAATCCCCGACTCCAGGGCCAGGTCCATCTCCGCCGCCGTCTTGCCTACTCCGGAAAACACCACGCGCTCTGCCGCCTCTTTATTCACGGCCAGCACCCGTTCCAGCTCGCCGCCGGAAACAATATCGAACCCCGCTCCCGCACGGTCCAGCAGCTTCAAAATCCCCAGCGCCGAATTCGCCTTCACCGCATAGCAAACAAGATGATCCTGCCCGGCGAAAGCCTCGTTGAATAAACCCAACCGATAACGAATATGGTCAGCCGAGTAGACATACAGCGGTGTTCCATACTTTGCTGCAAGCGCGTCAAGCGCCACATCTCCGCACGTCAGCGGAGACTGCTTTGTCGAATACACAAATGGACGAACGGGAACCAAGCGGCCTCAGAAGAAAAGGAATTGATTAGAGGTTAATACAAACGGGACTCTGACCGGGTGCCCCGTTCATGCGCGCATTTTGCGCATGAGTGGGAACGAAATCTCGTGGACGATCGATGTCTGGGGCAATGCCACCGGCCAGACGCCGACCGGAGGCAGTTGCTACCCCTTCAGCACCAGCAGTCCGGGGACGAACAATCAGCTGGCGGCGTATTCTTATGACGCGGCGGGCAATGTGATTTACGACGGCACGCACCACTACCTATACGACGCCCTGGGGCGCCTCCTCTCCGTGGACAACGGCAGCACCGCGAGCTACGTCTACAACGAGAACGGCGAGCGCGTGAGGAAGAACACGCCCAGCGGCTGGACGGAATACTT
>DASZAG010000036.1:0-38281 GCA_035945555.1 Acidobacteriaceae bacterium | reverse complement strand
CCTATTAAAGCGGTACGTGAGCTGGGTTCAGAACGTCGCGAGACAGTTCGGTCCCTATCTGCTGTGGGCGTAGGAGATTTGCGGGGGGCTGTCCTTAGTACGAGAGGACCGGGATGGACGAACCTCTTGTGTTCCAGTTGTCATGCCAATGGCACGGCTGGGTAGCGAAGTTCGGTTGTGATAACCGCTGAATGCATATAAGCGGGAAGCACGCTCCAAGATGAGATTTCCCTGAAGGGCCCAGGAAGACCACCTGGTTGATAGGCTGGAGGTGTAAGCGCAGTAATGCGTGCAGCTTACCAGTACTAATCGCCCGTTCGGCTTGTCCATAGAATTAACTCTGCGCAGTGCCGCGCAAGAGACATTCAACAGGCCTTGTAATGGCCAGTCGATTTCGTTATAAGGTTTTCGACAGGATTTCTGTTTCGAAAATTGAGTTGTATGGCGCCAGAATGCCTTACTTTCCGTCCGGGAGAAATTGCCCGCACGACGGAATCTGGCTGCGGGAGAAACAGCCCGCCAAGCGCCTCCCAAGTTTGCCGGTGACCATACTGCGAGGGTCCCACCCGTTCCCATCCCGAACACGGAAGTTAAGCCTCGCTGGGCCGATGGTACTGCACGCGAAAGTGTGTGGGAGATTAGGTGATCGCCGGCAATAGTTATATAAACAGCCCGCTCTTCGGAGCGGGCTGTTTGCGTTGTGGCAGATAATTTTCTACTTACTCTGGTTCAACATTTCGTAGAGGTAAATGTTCTTATTCGGCGGATAGCTCAGCGCATAGAAGATATCCAGCGGTCCTCCGGTCTTGAGCGGAGCAATAATGTCATTTTCATTTGGCGCGAGATTACGGATGAGTTGGGAAGTGCCAAATTTACCGCCACCCAGCCCCGGAAATGCTCTCAAAGAGGTGACCTTCGTAGATGAATCATAGCTGTAGTAGGCCAAATCCGGTTTGCCGTCGTTGTTTAAGTCCATTAACCCAATCAACGTCACCGGGTTTGAGCTCGCCACTTCGGAAGCCCAGTAAAATCCCCCTGCTTGTTTCGCAAGCAAGGTCACAATTCTGAATTGGGTGCTTGGGTTCTTGGGCTCGGTGAGAATTACCAGATCCGTCTTGCCGTCTGCATTGAGATCGGCGGCCACCATATTGTCCACAGTGGTATCTGACGTGTAGGTTGGCCCTACCACGAAAGTGCCATCTCCATTGCCGTAGAGCACCTGAATCACATTTCCTGTTGGTGGCGGAACTTGTGCGTTATTGAGGGCTTTGCCCACAAACGCCAGATCCAGCTTTCCATCTCCGTTGAAATCACCCACCACGAGATGGCTTGAGCGTGGGCTTACCTGGATATTGCTCACATAGTAGAAGGAATCTGCAAAGGTGCCGTCTCCATTGTTCAAAAGTAACAGCGGAGTCGAGATTCCACCGGAGTCGCAGCCTGGGACTGCATCTGCAGATAGAAAGGTCAACATAGCACCGTCTTGCAGACTATCGTTATTGAAGTCACCAGTCGTCATGGTGAAAGTACTAAAGGCATCACCTAGAGGGAGTGAATAGCCATCAGGAGTGAAGTTACCTTTTCCGTCTCCAAGATAGGCACTGATCGAGCCCTGCCGCTCAACGGGTTCGGGGCAAACTCCTGTGTTGGTGAGCCCTGGGTCGATGTACAGAGTGTCAGCGTTGCCATCACGATTCAAATCCATAAAGACCGCAGGTGGAGAGGCCGGACCTCCTGGATTGTAGGCGAAAAATGGATTGACGTTATTAGGATCGTTCGTGTTCGAATTCGCGTTGAGAACGAATCCGCCTTTGCCATCTCCCGTCAGGAAGATATTTAGAAAGGCCTCGTTCCCGTTTGCGTCCTTATAAAACAGCTGGCCGTACAAATCCGTGTTGCCGTCGCCGTTAAGATCAGTCGACGTTACTGACACGACGTTACCGGACTGAATCGTTGCTCCGGTCAATATCTTCTGAGGAGCCGAGAAGGAGAACGCCGGCGGGTCTGATGCGGTCTGTGCGTGAATGCTGTAACAGAAAAGGGGAAGGGACAGTACTCCTACGACGCGAAAGAACATCCGCCGCATGGGAACACCTCTGAACCTAGAATAGCGGCGTTCTTACCATCTGTGCTGTTAACACCGCGCAAATGACACTAGCACTCTTTGAAGCAGGCAGCAATGGGCCGAAGGGGCTGCTTTTTCCATGGCGGGTTGTGTGGGAAATGCATTGAACTCGGGTGATCTCCGGCTATACCTCAGAATAAAGCCTGCTCATGTGAGTTACGGAGGGTGGTTCGTCAGTAGCTGTTTTTCACTCTCTGTATGGCATTAAAAACCTTGTTGATAGCATTGCGTGGGCGTGTTCGCAGGTTTTTGTTCTTTGGCTCAACATGCATCGAGTGCCGATCGCTTTGAGCGGAGCAATGAAGGAGCGGGCATCGCGTTTGGGAATCGGAGTCGAATGCGCCGGAGCCATTGTCTCCTGGCGCGAACCGAGCTTCACTTTTTGTTCTCTTATGCTGGACGCATGGAACTTCCTACACCGGGAGATAGAACTCCGGTGCTTGTGGCAAGGGGATCATCAGCGGGCAATTCGTAGATGGCTTTCTTCAATAGTTCACAGCGGTAGCGATCGAATTCGTACGCTCCGGCGGAAGGCAACTGCCGGGAGAAGGCATTTGCTTTGTTCCATGCGGATCGCGCTTCGTCGAGTCGGCCTTCGATCCAGTGCAGCGCGGCGGCGGCGAGCCAGTAATCCACCTTGAAGCGAGTAGGCTTTTTGGCTTCCATGCGCTCCCACCACTGACGGGCCCCCGCTGCGTCGCGTTGCAAATAGGCTTTTCGAAAAACGAATGGTGCATGCAGGTCGACGGACAGATTCGGGACTGATTCGTGGCAGATCGTCTCGGCTTGAGCGAATGCGTGCGCGGCCTGGCTAACCTGACCATGGTCGAGATAATAGGACGAAGCGTGCAGGTGCAGGAGCATCGCTCTGGTGCCGCGGGTAATGGAAAGAGCGCAGCGATCTATGGCGGCTATGTCGTAATCACGTGGCCGCAGCGGAGTCACCAGAGAGGAACCGACCACAGAAATTGCATGGTGGTAGTCGGCCCACATGCCATCGGACATCAATTGGTATAGCAACGCGCCGTCAGAGTAGCTGTCTCCGGTCTGAAATGGTATGAGGTTAAGCATGGCTGCCAGGAGGGAAAAAGTTGCGACGCCGGTGGTGAATGGCCACGTCTGCTCCCACGGGTATCCCAAGGATGTGAGAGCGCACACCGCGGCCGTCATTCCGGCGAAGAGGCTGCCCATTGGTCCACCTGCGATCATGACCATTCGGCGCCAGCTAGGTTCGTGAGGATCGGTCGGAACGAGAGCAGTCGCGCCCCCTGTGGAGAAAAATCCGCGCGGATTAATCCTGAACTCCCACGCGCCATCCTGGATGCGCCACTGAAATGGCCCGACGATGAAGGCACGAAGTCTCATGCCAAGCGCCAAGCCCGTCAGGGCGTGGCCCAACTCGTGACACAGGACAGTCGCTAGTTCTGCAAGGACAAGCTGAACCAGGAACAGAAATTCGCTGCCTATAGACAGATCATTCAACGCAGCCCATTGGAGCCACTCTCTTTCAAATACAAGAAACAGCACGGCGCCGATGATCCAAATGGACTTGTTGAGCAAAGGATGGGTTCCGTCGCCCGGGATGGGGATAGGGGCAGACGTCTTCGCAGCGGCTTGAGAATTCCTATGTTTCGGGGCGAAGGCAACGACTCCGGCGACTGCGAGAGCCAACGCGATCCAAGGAATACCGTGAAGCTCTATCGAAGAATGTTGCCTGAACCGCAGCAGCGCGATTAGCGCAAAAAGTCCCAAAAGCGGCAGAACACTTGCAATGAGTCCGAGAATGCGGGCGAAACGCTTATTTGCGAAGATGGACCATGCCGCATATCCGAGAAAAGCAGCCAGTCCGAGGTAGACCACCAACTGGTCCAAGACCGAGTGGGGGCCGTCTGGGGGGCGAGAAGAGATCCTGATCGAGGTGATAGCGCCCCAGATCAGAATGATAGCTGCCAATGCAAAGATCCCGCCCAGGTACTTCCTAAGTTCGATCATAAGGGCTCCCGGCGTGAGCTAAATCAACCGTACTGAGGCTTGGCAACCAGGGTCAATGCAAATCTGTCTTCGCTGGGAGATCAGGAATCAGGCGCGCCATTAATTGCGCCGCTATCTCTCTGCCTGGTGCTTTTCTTTGCCGATGCGGATGTTGATTCCAACGATTGAGCCCCAAACGTTGATACCGAGGTCTTCGTATCGAGGTTCGGACAGGTAAAAATTGGAGACGTGCATATAGTTTGCGCCAGCTTCAATGCTGAATCGCGGATTGAAGTTGTACCTCGCGCCGCTTCCCATCATGTAGGTGAAGGTAAGGTCCTGTCCTTGGGCGTATGCCACGCCGTAGGGCTGCTTGGCATTGATGTCGCCCACGCCGCCCCTCATTCCGAACCAGGGTACGATTCTCCAGTCAGGCTGAACGAAGTTCCGACGTATGCCGTAGTCGAAAGCGAAATACCGTGTTTCCGCACCTCGGGGAATTGCCGTGTAGGAACCGCTAAAAGTCATGTCCCAGTTTCCGCGCAGAAAGCCCCAGCCCCAGACGTTGTCAATCATCCAGCGAACGGAAGCGACATTGGGAACGAGTGTGTAATGCAATGGCCAGGTGGTGTATTTGCTACCCACGACAAAGTCCCAGACGAAAGGAATGTTGTTGGGGAGCCAGCCTGATTCAAGGGAGAACTCAGTCTTGTTCTTGTAATAGATGTCGCGGTTGAAGTCGTTCTGATTGCGGAGATCTTTGATTGATGCGGCGGACGGTAGATCCTGGCTTGAAGCGACGATTGCAGAAGCGGCCAAAATAAACGCGAGAGCGGCGCATGCTCGCGAAGGCATTCTGTCAGCATCCTCCGTAACACCAGCAAACTTGGTGCTTATTTTTTTGGCGTTGAACTTTCTCGGGACTTACCTACTGCTGATTTAGTTGCGCTACAAAGCGGGGCGAGTTGGCTACAATCGTTGTCAATGAGCGGGGAGCCTGATCCTATCAAATTTCGCGAGCAACTCTTGCGTTGGTTTGATGAGAACGCGCGTGATCTGCCGTGGCGCCATTCGCGCGATCCCTACGCCATTTGGGTTTCGGAGATCATGCTGCAGCAAACCCGCGTGGCAGCGGTGCTGGAGCACTACACACGATTCATGAGCCGGTTTCCGACGCTCCACGACTTGGCAACGGCTACCGAAGATGAAGTTTTGGCGCACTGGAGTGGGCTTGGTTACTACAGGCGCGCGCGAATGCTTCATCGCGCCGCGCAATTCGTCTGGGAGAACTTGGGAGGAAAGCTTCCCGAAAAGAGCTCAGAGTTGCGCATGCTGCCTGGTGTTGGCGAATACACTGCGGCGGCAGTGGCCAGCATCGGCTTTGGCGAACCAATCGTGTGCGTGGATGGGAACGTGGAGCGAGTGTTGCGCCGACTGCGAGGCTGGGACGAGAATTCCGGCACGGTAGCGAAAGTCAAGAAGGGAGCAGCCCGTCTTATGGATGCTTCGCGCCCTGGAGACTTCAACCAGGCAATGATGGAGCTGGGCGCTACAGTATGCGTGCCTCGCGGTCCGAAGTGCGCGCAGTGTCCTGTATCTGAACTTTGCCTGACCCAGGGCGAGCATCGGGTTACAGAACGCAAGAAGATGCGGAGCGTGGAATCAGCTTATGCATTCCTGCGTCGAACTCCGCGCGGCCGCACGATGGCGGCGGAGGTGCTGTTGGAGCAGCGCCAGGCCGATGCGTCGCTAATGCCTGGAATGTGGGAGCTTCCAGCGATTGATGCTGTCGCAGCCCAGGTGGAGAGCAGGGCATTCGCGGTGCGCCACTCCATTACCGACACTAATTATTACGTGACAATCTATCGCCTTGACGCGAGGCACGAGAAGCGCCTTCCGCAAACCGACGCTGCGAGACGATGGCACTCAGTACGTGAGTTGCAAAAGCTGCCGCTGACTGGCCTAGCTCGGAAAGTGCTGAAACGGCTGAAGGCATGGCCGGGATATGATGGCGCTGGTTTGCCTGTAGTGATTGAAGAGAGCCGCCGAAGCGCAATGGAGTGACGCGCCGCAACCTACAAAGCTTGGGCGGGTTTCCATATCAGGCGACTGCTGTGCGGTTTGGGTGGAGGATTTGAGGCTAAGCTATTTATCGTCGTTCGGCGAAGTGATCTTAATGGCCTTGGTTGCCGCGTCAGTAGGAGCGCAGTCAACGCCTGTCTTACATTCTCGAGGCGAGCAGCCGGCAAACCCGCAGTCTGTACTGGCAAGAGGGTATTCCACGCTTCCAGATGAGGCTTCTGGTGAGTATGCGATGGATGATAAGGGCTCAGTGGCAGAAATCACCATCGAGCACAATCGTGTGACCGGGTACATAACGAAAATGGAACAAGGGACGGCGCTGACGCTGTTTTTTGACCACGCTGCGGTGAACGGGAACCGAGTAACCTTTACGACGAAAGTGGTACACGGTCTCCATTTCTCATTTGCCGGGAGCATCGTGCGGGGAGATGCGATCAACCGCTCCATGGAGGGGTACTATCGGCTTACGGGTGACTTGAAGGTTGTTCGTCGTGGGGTTCAGGAGGCTCGGCAGGTGAGCTTCAAATCAACCCCGCGAGATGCCGGGAAGAGCGATTAGTCCGCTGCGCTCCTCAAGGGTATTAGCGCCGACACAATCTTTCAATTACTCTCATTTGGATATGGTTTTGCGCCATTTTCATCACCTGCGCCGGGCGGCGTGGGAAGCATTTGGGCATAGTGTATTCACCAATGCGAAGGCGGCGGCGTACTCGGCAATCCTGAGCATCTTTCCGGCACTGCTGGTTTTGACCACCTTGTTGGCTTTTGGCCCGGAGACTGACACGCTGCGCGGTGACCTGCGCATGGCGTTCAGCAATGTTTTGCCCGCAGATACTATGTCTCTGGTACAGGCGTATTTCCAGACGAACCATGCACAGTCGGTGCGGATTGTAGTGGGCGCCGTGTTCGTAACGGTCGCGGCAGCGATGGGCGTGATTTTGTCACTGATGGAAGGGTTTCGTCGAGCTTATAAGCTGCCGCGAGGCGAGTGGGACTTTTGGAAGGAGCGGTGGATTGCGCTGGCGCTCGTTCCAGGCACCGTAGTGCCGATGATTTTTGCCACGCTCCTGGTGGCGTTTGGACATGTAATTGAGCGGTGGATGATCGACATCTCCGGCCACGAGTTGCGATTCTTCGTTGTGTTCTTCTGGCGCGCGGTTCGGTGGGCGATTGCAACAGCAACGAGTGTCGCTATGCTGGGCGTGATATATCGGTTTGGAACACCGCACAAGCGACCTTGGAAGCATGTAGTTCCGGGCGCCATGCTGGCCACAGTAACCTGGTTTGTTGTGACACTGGTGTACGGCTGGTACGTAACGCTCCATGCGGACTATTCCGTTGTTTACGGGTCACTTGCAGCCGGAATCGCCACACTCGTGTGGCTCTATATGGTTTGCGTGATTATTCTTTTTGGCGCCGAGTACAACGCACAGGTTTATCCTGCGCTCGAGCAGGCAAGGGCGAAAATGCGGGTGTGAGTTGCGCCTGATAAAATCAGAGATGGCGCTATTCGAGCATTTGCGGAGATAGTACGCCCTCGTCAAAATGCTTCCTGTTGGTCGCCTGAAGGTTCAAGGCTTCGAGCCGCAGGAGTTCCGAAAATGCTCTAAGGGCAAACCATAAGTGCAGTTGGGGGATGGATGAACGCTACGCTTACAAGTCCGAGTCTCGCGCAATCGGCGCGACGGGCAAAAATTGTGGGTACGCTGGGGCCCGCGTCAAATACTGAGACAACTTTTCGCGCTCTGGTGCGCGCCGGGCTCGACGTGGCACGGCTGAACTTCTCACATGGAACGCATCCAGAAAAGCTGAAACTGATTGAAATGGTCCGCAAGGTAGCGGCGGAAGAGGGCAAGAATATCTGTATTCTTGGCGACCTTCAGGGCCCGAAGATCCGGACGGGGAAGCTGGAGAACCGTACCCCGGTGCAGCTTGAGGCAGGCCACACCGTTACCATTACCCCTCGCGATATTCCCGGGAACGCGAGCGTGCTTTCCACAACTTTTCCCACGCTCGCTGAAAACCTGGAATCTGGCGCGCGCATTTTGCTCGCCGATGGGCTGATTGAACTGCGTGTGATCGCTGTAAAGAGCGAGGATGTGGAATGCGAGATCATCAACGGCGGATTGCTGGGAGAGAACAAGGGAATCAACCTGCCCGGCATTGCAGTTCGCGTGCCATCGCTGACCGAAAAAGACGAGGCGGACCTCGAATTCGCGGTGAAGAATGGCGTGGACGCGATTGCGTTGTCGTTTGTCCGTACCGGTGATGACGTGAAACTGGCCAAGCAGCGCATTTCAGCCCTTGGCGCCAACACCTGGGTAATCGCGAAACTCGAAAAGCCGCAGGCGCTGGAGAATCTGGAAGAGATTCTGGAAGCCGCTGACGGCATTATGGTGGCGCGCGGCGACCTCGGAGTGGAGGTACCTCCCGAGAAAGTCCCCGCGATTCAGAAGCACATCATCCGGCGCGCTTCGGAGCATCGCAAACCAGCAATCACAGCGACCCAGATGCTGGAGTCGATGATTGAGAACCCGCGGCCCACTCGCGCTGAGGCAAGCGACGTGGCGAACGCCGTATATGACGGCACGGATGCCGTGATGCTTTCGGCGGAGAGCGCGGCAGGCAAGTATCCGGTAGAAGCTGTGAAGATGATGGCGCGGATCGTGACGGAGTCGGAGTTGCAGATTCGCGAGGCCGATGTGCCGCACAATGGTCGGCCCATCCATGTTCGGCTTTCAGTGGCGGAAGCCATCTGCGAATCGATGGCACATGCCGCGGAGGACCTGGACGTGAAGGCTATTGCAGTGTTCACCGAGACGGGAACAACGGCGCGCCAGCTCTCGAAATACCGGCCCGCACCGCCCATTTACGCGTTGTCGAGCATTCAGCATGTAATCAATCGCATGAATCTCCTCTGGGGCGTGCATCCGATTCTCTGTGCAAAGGCGCATACCACTGAAGAGATGGTGGACATGGCTGAGACTCTGTTGGAACAGGCAGGATATGCGGCGCCGCAAGATATTATCGGCATCGTGGCAGGAACGCGTACCCGGTCAGGATCAACAAATTTCCTGCGGTTGCACGTTCTGGGCGACGGGCTGACGGGCGCGGCCAAGGAGCGCGCTCCGGAAGAGGCCCTGGTCCGTTAAGGAATATAGTGGAAGATCGGTCTCCTTTCGGGAGTCATTTGATGAGGCCCGCGCTTTTATCGCGCGGGCTTTCCTCTTTTCTAAGAGAATAGGCGCATGGGCCGAATCCGCATCCTTACTGATCAGGTCGCGAACCAAATCGCTGCGGGCGAGGTGGTGGACCGTCCAGCATCGGTGGTGAAGGAACTCCTTGAGAACGCTTTGGACGCGGGCGCGACACGCATCGTTGTTGAAGTGGAGGCCGGCGGGCGGAAACTGATTCGCATTGCCGACAACGGCATGGGCATGGTGCGGGATGACGCGCTGCTGGCCTTCGAACGGCATGCCACGTCGAAGATCCGATCAAGTGACGACCTGCTGTCGATTACAACGCTGGGGTTTCGAGGCGAGGCTCTGCCGTCTATCGCGTCCATTGCGCGGGTGCAAGTGGAGACGCGGGCGGCGGAGGATGCCAGCGGCACAATTATTGAAATTGCGGGTGGCAAGATTTTGCGCGTGGAAGACGCCGGGTCGCCGCAAGGGACAACGATTGCGGTCCGTGATCTGTTTTTTAATACCCCGGCACGGCGGAAATTTTTGCGAGCGGAGTCAACGGAGCTGTCTCATGTAACAGCACTCGTCACGCACTATGCGCTGGTGCATCCCGACAAGCACTTTGAACTGCACTCGGCTAGCCATGCGCTTTTGCTTGCGCCGCCAGTGGCGCGAGCGGCCGAACGGATTTTTCAGATTTTTGGGCGCGATACGTTGGACCAGCTTATCCCCATTGCAGCTGAGCGACCATTCGATCATGCCGGATTGCCGGAGCCTCCACCGTGGAAGCGCGATGAGGACTACGCCCCGCCGGAGCCCGGTTTTCTGCGGGTAAGCGGGTTTGTCTCCAAGCCGGAGTTGCAAAAGCTCAATCGGAACTCGATTTACGTTTTCGTGAACCGGCGGCTGATTCGCGACCGGCTGATATTGCATGCGGTGGGCGAGGCATATCGCAACGTGATACCGCCCACATCTTTTCCTGTGGTGCTGCTGTTCTTGGAGATGCCTCCGCACGAGGTGGATGTAAATGTGCATCCAGCGAAGACCGAGGTGCGGTTTCGGCAGCAGTCGCAAGTGCACGATTTCGTGAGAGACAGCATTCGCAACACTCTGGTTAAGGCACGGCCTGCGGCGAGCTTTTTGTCGGCGCTGGCGGCTGCTCCGAATGCCACTCCAGCATTGCTGCCGGATGTTTCTCCCCTACCCGACTCCGACGAGAAGCTGAACTCAGAGCCACCGATCCTGGCCGAAGAGGCGGAATCGTTTGTGCCGCCCGAACCACCACCGCTGATACTGACTGAGCCGGAACTCCCTCCACTAACCGTGAACCTGCCGTTTGCGGCTGTAGCGGAGGGGGTCCTCGCCGCCGGCTCGGTGAACGCTGTGGAAGAAAGCGCAACGGATGGCAATTTGAACGCGCTTGCCTCGCTAAAGCCACTGGGACAGCTCCGGGAGTCATTCATTCTGGCGGTGAATGAAGAGGGACTGTGGATCATCGATCAGCATGTGGCGCACGAGCGTGTGTTGTTTGAAAAGATTTTGCGTGAGCGCAAAGTGGAGAAGCTGGAAAGGCAGCGCTTGCTTATGCCACTACTGGTGAACTTGCTTCCGCAGCAGATGGTCAGGTTCTCGGAAATTGCAGGCGAGCTGGAACGGAATGGGTTTGAAGTTGAACCTTTCGGGCCACACACGATCGCGGTGAAAGCTGCGCCGACGGGGCTTGATCCCGCGCGGCTTGAGCGGATGCTGATGGAAGTGCTGGAGCAGGCCGGCGATCCCGAGAAGTCGGAAGACCTGGAAGCGCTTCGCACTCGCATCGCAGCATCGCTGGCGTGTCACTCGGCCATCAAGGTAAACATGCCGCTCGACGTCAGGCGCATGGAATGGCTTCTTGGCGAGCTTGCGAAAACGGAGCATCCCACAAATTGCCCACATGGAAGGCCAATATCCTTGCGGTACAGCTGGAAGGACATTCAGAAGGCTTTCAACCGAATATAGGGAGGGCCCAACCGTGATCGTGAACTCCGCGCGCTGTGCTCACAATCACAATTGGGACCGAGATCCAATCGGGCGATCACTGACACAGGAGGGTTCGCGCACATCCCCTGTTTCGCGCGGTCCGCTATTGCTTGTCTACGTAGACATAATAGAGATCAGTGGGGACCTGGAATTGATCTTTAGTTAAAGGCGTCTTCATTGTTTGCCATTGCAGCGTGGGGTGGAGAAGCTCCCAGTGGGCCGGATCACCTGCCTTGATCGGCATGGCAAAGCCGGGCTCTTGTGCCTGCCACTTGTAGGAGACGGTGTGCTCAATGGGATCAAACAGCAGTTCCAGTACAGGAATTTGCGCGTGGAATAGATATTGCCGGAAGAAGGGAGTGAGGTCCATCCCGGTCTGCTCGTTAAAGTAACGAATGACTTGGCCGGTCATGATGTTTTGATACTTGAAGTGCTGATAGAAGCCGTGGATCATGGCGAACCACTTCGGATCATTGTCAATAATGCTGCGCAAAGTGTTGAGCATGAGCGCGCTCTTGAAATATTGGTCTTCGGGCGGATTCGTGTTTACACCGCGCTCACCTACGATGGGCTTGAGATTTTTAATTTTAGGTTTGAGGCCGTTGAGGTACTTGATAGCGTCGGCCTTGCCCCAGTGGTACTCGACATAGAGGCCTTCAAGATAAGTCGTCCAGCCCTCGTGGATCCACATGTCGGAGCGGTCGGCTGCGGTGATGCTGTTGCCGAACCACTCGTGTCCGCTCTCGTGAATGATGATGAAATCAAACCGCATGCTGATTCCCACGCCTGCCCAATCGCGGTGCAGATAGCCATTGCCGAATCCATTGCCGTATGTGACCGCACTCTGGTGCTCCATTCCTGAATAGGGCACTTCGATGAGCTTGTAGCCATCCTTCATAAATGGGTAAGGGCCAAAGTAGTGAGTGTAGGCCGCGAGCATTCCAGGAACCTGCGCGAATTGGGCCTTGGCCTTTTCGAGATCCTCGGGCAGGGCGTAATAATCAAGCGTCAGAGCGCCGTAATGGCCGCCAAAATGTACATAGTTGCCGATGTTCAGCGAGACATCGTAATTGTTGATGGGATAGTGCACCGACCAGTTCCAACGGGTGTAGCCGTCGGCTAATTTCTCCTTGCCTTCGAAGCGCCCGTTTGAGACATCGACAAGGTCGCTGGGAATTTCCACGCTGATGTCCATGTTCTGCACTTCGTCCCGCCACTGGTCCTTGTCTGGCCACCAGATGCTGGCTCCGTCGTCTTCGCAGGAGGTGTAAATCCACGGATGCCCCTCGGGATCTTTCGCAAAGACGAAGCCGCCGAAACGTCCCGTGGTACGAGGGTGGCCGGAGTAATAAAAATCAATGGAGTAGGTCCGTCCGGCACGCAGGCTTTCAGGGAAATCAACAAAGACCGCGCCGGAGTCGCGCTCGTATTTGAGGGGAATGGAGCCGTACAGAATTTTGTCGATGTTGAGTCCGTGATCAAGGTCGAGCTGGACGCGGGAGCCATCCTTGAGCATCTTGAAGCGAATGGTGTTTTTGCCGCTGATGATCTGCGTGTCAGGATTAACGCGCACATCAAGGTGGTAGTAGAGCAGGTCGTTGTTTGCGCGATACGGCCCGTATGCGCCACGCAGCACGTTGGCGCGTGTCACCAGGTCTGGTGCTGCGGTATGAGGCCGGGCTTGTGCGAAGAGCGGCGGGACTGCGAGGGGGAGAGATATGAGCAATACAGCGGTGCGCAGGATCATGACCTTCCAGCGTATCGCAGTTGACACTCAACGAAAAAGAAAGGCGGGCATGTGCCCGCCCTCTGGGTGTATCCGACTTGCCTAAAACCGAATGCCGAAGGTCACGGGAATCAAGCCCTCGGTACCTTCGCCCTGCTGCGTTTTTGTTGGAGCGGGCGAATTTACCCAAACGTAACGGGCTTCCGCATAGAGCTTGGCATTGCTGTCCGGCCCGAAAGCCTTCCAGTAGCCGCCCAGGCCGATATTCAAGCCACCCTGATTGCTGGAGAAGTGACCAACGGTCTGGTTGGTATAGCCGTAGTAGCAGAAGTAAAAGCATTGTTCCACTAACTGAGGTGCGCTGAAATTGGTGACTTTGCGATAGAACCCGCCGCCGCCGGTTGCGTATGCCCCCATGGAATGGGTCACTGGCAGATAGATGATCGGATCAAGCGTGAGCGACCATGTATTGATGTTTCCGCTGGGTACCCCGATTGCCTGCAATGTTGTCTGAGGAATCGTGTTGCGGTTGAACTGGTACTCGAGCAGTGCGCCGATCATCTTGGTGAAATTCCAGCCGCCGCCGACGGTAACGTTATAGCCCCAACCGTCGTACCCGCCGCGAACGTCATTGCCGATCGGGGCTGTAAACCCGCCACCGCCTTCAAAGGCGAAGTGGCTCCAGCGGCTGGTGTAATTCGGATATTGATTGTTATTGTTGCGTCCGTATTGCCCGTATTGCGGAGATGCGCTCGCACCGGGTGCGCCGTTGAAGTCATAACTGGAGAGGTAAGCCTTCCAGTCCGCAGAACTGGAGTACTGCTGGCCGTTTTCAGACGCAACGGAGCCTGCCTGGGCCCGGGCGGTGAATGGCAGAGCAAAAATTGCGAGAGCGGAAGCGGCGATGGCGATGCGGCCGAGAAAGATCCGCGAACAAAGGGAATTCATTGCCATGGAGGACGACTCCTTTTAGATTGTGCTGCAAAGCTCGTGGGTTACCGATCTGGTTCTACTAACCCGTAATGGGTTAGACCCCCGCGTCGTTGCTTTAGTTGCGGTGCGCTAGATGGAAAGTAGAACAAAATTATAGGCGATCAGCGAGTTAACGTCGGGGCAGCGTCAGTTCCACTCCACCCGCGATGGAGCGACCCTGCATACGCACGCCTTCAATTTCCTCATAACCGGTGTTGCTTAAATTGGTGAGCTGAAGATAAGGATGGATGAATCCATGCTGGCGAGCGAGAGATAGATCCCAAACCGGGTAAACGTCACGCTGGTAGCGCTGCGCTATGCCGAGGCGATTTCGCAAAACAACGCCGAAAGCTTGCCCGGTCCAGTCGGCTTCAGCATTGTTCACGGGGTAGTTAAAGATGTACTCCGACTGAAGCCCGTGGAGCGCGGCCTGCGCCCCGGAGAGTACGGTGTAGGAAAAGCGAAACATCTGGCGCGGTGTGGCCTGCCAGTCCACCGAGCTTTCCGCCCCGGTGAAGGCGACGCCACTGAGATTTTCCGCATGCCACATTTGGGTAGGGTTGGCGCGGACGTAGTCGATTGCGTCGTGCTGGCGCGAGTAGAAGATGGTCAGTGATGCCGTGACCCTGGAACCGGCATACCAGTCGGCTCCCCCCTCACCGGACCACGCGGACTCCGGCTTCAAGTTGGCGTTGCCGACGGTCGTTGGGTCGCTGTAGTAGAGATCGGTGTAAGTGGGAAGGCGAAACCCATAGCCTCCGGCTGCACGCAGTTTCCACTGGCGACCAAGAAAGAGGCTGCCAGAAAGATCCGGGCTGAAGACCGATTGCGGGCCCCCGCTTAGCAACTCCTCGCGCGCGCCAATGGAGAGTATTCCGCGTTGTCGAATATGCAGATCGAAATCTGCATATCCTGCTCCACGATTACGTGCATGGCGGCCGAGATTGTTGCTGTCGATGGTGTCACCCTGGAAATCGAGTCCGTAAAAAAATCCCGAAGCGGAGCCCAACGAATCTTTTCTGCGCACCACGGCCTGCCAACTTGTATCGGCGTGATTATTCGCATAAATCGCTGGAGCATTGCGGAAAAGAATGAAGTTGTCTGTGTGGCGGCGATAGCCAAAGGCGGCGCGGGTCTTCGGCCCTAGTTCCTGACTGGCAGCCGCGAACCATCCTTTGGTCCGCTCCCATGACGGGAAGTTGCCGTAGAACTGGTTGGCGCCAAATGCGCGGTCACTTCCAGCGAGCAGGATGCTGGTAGCGCCTATGGATGAGTTGTAGCGGCTTTCGCTACTGGCTTCCTCCGTGCGGTAGTCGCGGTCGTACATAAAGCCGCTGGAGAAATCGCGGGTCCCAGTCGCGGCTTCGCTCCATTTGCCGTGAACGAGGTCGGCGATGGCGGATTGCTCATTTTCGCCATAACTGCCTGCGCCTGTGCGCAGGTCCAGGCTGTTTGCAGTGGGTACCGCCGTAATAAAGTCAACTACGCCACTTAGGGCGTCGGCTCCATAGAGCGTTGAGCCGGTTCCATGCAATACATCGACAGTACTGAGTGCGGCCACCGGCACGGGCAAATCTAGATTGTGATGTGATGTCTGCGCGTCGTTGATGCGAAGACCATTCAGTAGAACCAGCGTTTGCTCAAAAGAACCGCCGCGGAGGTTAATGTCAGCCTGAACATCGCCTGCTCCTCGCTGCTCAATGTAAGCGGAGCTGTCTGTGCGCAGGTAGTCTTCGATGGTAGGCACGACGAGCGAATTATCTTTTGTGTCAATCACAGTCACAACACGAGAAGACTCAGCCTGGGTGACGGGTTCCGGGCTGCCGAGCACCACAACTGTGGAGGACACGGAGGGTGGCTTTGTCGGCTGCTGTTGCTGCTGCTTTGCGGTCTGCTGTTGCGTGAGTGCCAAACCGGAGGAGAGAAGCACGCTGACTGCTGCGCAGATCTTAAATTTCATAAATGTGAGCTTGGCGTCCTGGCTTCTTGTTGGGGTTGGTCAACTAAAAGATGGAGACATGGTCTTTGGTCATTCTATCTTCAAGGCGCAATGTAACCATTCTCGACGTGCGGGTTCTAAATAGTCGGTACGGAATACAATGCATGAATTGAAGGGGAGCATTTGAGCGCAGCAGCGAGTGCGGCGAATACCGGGTGTGGAAGAGAGGCACGAAAGATCGCGTCGATTCTCGCTGGGAACACGCATGAGTTCCACGAGCTCATTCGCCCATATGAACGGGGCGCGTATGTGATGGCGCTCTCCATGCTCAAGAACGAGGCCGATGCGGAGGACGTCGCGCAGGAGGCCTTCCTTAAGGCATATCGCGGGCTGCGTAGCTTTCGAGCTGAGGCGAAGTTCAGCACATGGCTAATGAGCATTGTGCTAAACGAAGCCCGCAATCGACTGCGACGGAAGAACGCGGTGCAGATGGAGTCGCTTGATGAACCGCCGGGGACTGAGACGCGGATTTCTCCTACCCTACTTAGAGATTGGCGAGAGATTCCGTCTGAAACTTTGGAGCGGATGGAAGTGCGCTCGATGCTGAGGGATGCCGTTTCCGCGCTTTCCCCAATTTACAGGGAGGTATTGCTGCTGCGCGACGTAGAAGAGATGAGCGTGGGCGAGTCTGCGGAGGCGCTGGGCATAAGCCAGGCCGCAGTTAAGGTGCGGCTGCACCGGGCGCGGCTGATGCTCCAGAAAAGACTTGCTCCGCAACTGAAGAAGATGAATTCAAAAAGGGGGTGGTTCGGATGGTTATAGATTGCAAGCATGTCTGGGAACACATCTCCGGCTACCTGGATGGCGACCTTGCTCCGGAGATTCTGGAGGAAGTGCAAAAGCATCTGGATCATTGCGGGATATGCTCGGCCATTCTGGATTCGACACGGAACATTTTGATTCTTACTGCAGATGAGCGCGTGTTTGAGTTGCCCCTGGGATACAGTGATCGCCTGCATGCGCGGTTGGACGCGGAGATAGGCGGCATGGGCGCACCTGACGGCCGTGGTAGCGATCCAGTACCATTTTGAGCAGCGGAGCACATGCCGAAGCAGGAGGTTTCATTCATGTCTACAACCCCCATTGAGCTTTCCGAGTCGGCAACGAGTCCGAAATCCGAGAGCCTGCGCGCGCGGAGCTTGTTATCCGCCTCGAGCTTTGTGTTTGCGGTGCTGCAAAGCATCTGCGGAGCTGCAGTGTTACTGAATGGCTTCCAATTGGCTGTAGGAATTGGTGCACTGACGTTCACGTCAGGCATCGGACTCGTGATGGCCAGGCTCCATGCGGACTGGATTCGCGTGCCGATGATTTTGGTTGCGGTCATCACCGCCCTGCTGAATATTGCATTGCTAGTTCGGGTGAACAGACTACGCAACCGGCCTGCGGCGCAGTGGCGGCGCAAGCCCCTCAGCCGAAAACAGAAGCGTTCAGAGGCCCTACAGTGGACCTTCTCGATTGTCGCGCTCGTATTGGTAGGAATCGAAGAGTATTTGCATATGGGATTCCATCACACACTCTGACTCTTGAGTGGTTCTGCTGATCCCTCCGGATGCATATTCTTGAGCTGGGAATCGAGATAGCGGTCGAGCCTATAGCCGGATTCCGACATGAGGTCGCGCGCATCCTCCACACCAGCCTCGATTTCAAGAATCGCTTCCAACTCACCGGAGTCGTGTTCGGCGGCATCAAGCAGAGCGGGCAACTGTAGCAGATCCGTCAACTCTTCGAATTGTTCCTTATTCACATAGGTCACACCGTCTGCTTCATTCACGCCCGCTAGCCAGCGCACGTCGCCATCGTCCCAAAGGGTGCGGAGGTCCACACTGTCCGATTGCAAAAGCAGAGTGCGAACCGTAGCTGCGGCGCGCCAGCGGTCGTCACCTTCAAACCCGAACCACGAAAAGATTTCAGAAAGCGCAATGCGGAGTTGCAGAGCGTCAAATAATGCGGTGCGATTTCCCTGAATTGGCAGGCTGCCGAGCACAACCCACGCAGTCAAGAGTGCCCACCGGGCTTCGGAGTCAGGAAGCAGGCGGGCAATCACAGGCCAATCGTCGGCGAATCTCTTTTGCAAGATCGAAAGCCGTGAGGCCGCAATAGTGCTATGTTCACAGGTTTCGAAGTACCTCTGGATCGAATCATCAGGAATGTGAAGCCGCGCCGAAAGTTGACGGTCTTCCGCGGGCAGGCTTGCGGCTGCAATCTCATAAAAGTTGTGGCATTGCCGCAGGAATGCCTGGATTTGCACAGCAGGAATTTCTAATGGCTTGAGTCGCTGGTCGCCTATTTGAGATGATTCGGTGTGCGCGGCAATCTCGCCATGGAGTTCGGCGAAGGCTTGGACGTTCTCAATACTCATTACCTGCTGCAAAGCATGGTGCAGCGGCCGCAGGCGCAGGTGTGAGAGCGCGGCATCCACGCTGTGCACACCTTCACCGTGCAGTGAATCACACAAGCGGTCCCAAGGCTGATCGGCTGATGGGCGAAGTTCGCGCCAATCAAGCAGAACAACATACTGGAAGCCGCGCAGCCCCATCGTAAGGCCATGATGGTGAAAGTCGATGGCGCGCCGCAGATATTCGAGTCCTGTTGCCGCATCACGATACGCGACTATGGTGTCATAACCGCCCAGAGCGAGCCCGTCGCCAAGCCGAGTTTGCCGGAGGGCGCCGGAGCCTTTGTCGACTGCCGCCGCGGAGAGATGGAGGGTGCCGTGCGTGCCGCCGTAGCTATTGTTGAAGAGGATGAGCGCGCGCTCATCGCCGAGGCGGTTCGAGTAAGCGAACACATTCTCGTTGACAGATCCATCGCCGGTCCAGAAATCGTAGAGCACGAAGTGGGTACTTTCTGCGAAGAGTTTCCTGCGTTTGAGCAAAGGAGCAATTTCGCGTTGGTGCCGCTCCACGAGGTACCCGTTCGGGGTTTCGTCCATGCGTGCCTGTTTGAATTCCATGCCGTAGCGTTCTGTGAACCCCTCGATTTGGCCATGGCCAAACATGGGCAAGCCCGGCAACGTAGCGAGCATGGTTGCAACACCGAAGTATTTATCGCCGGTGCCGAACTGATCGATGGCCGTGCGCTCGTCAGGATTGCTCATGAAGTTGACGTAGCGTTTGAGAATGTCCGGATCGAACTCGATGGTTTTCTTCAGATAGGAGCGATACTTGGCGTTCTCCTCGTCGCGCAGCATGTTCATGAACGCGCTGTTATAGACGCGGTGCATGCCGAGGGTTCGGACAAAGTAGCCCTCGAGCAACCAGAAAGCTTCAGCAAGGAGAAGTGTTCCCGGAACTTCCGCTGCGACGCGGTCCACTACTTCGCGCCAGAATTCATGCGGCATAAGCGCGTCGAACTCATCCTGCGACATCGCATTTTCAGCCCGCGATGGTATTGACCCTCCTGTGCCTGGCAGGGGAAACCATAGCCGCTGTACGTGCCGTTTGGCCAGCACCATGGCGGCGTCAAAACGAATGATGGGCGAGAGACGAGCAACGTGCAGAATCGTCTGGATGACGTGCTCACGGACATGTGCCTTCGAGTAATCGAGTTGCGCGGTGTCGTTCCAGGCAAAGCTGGTGCCGTCGTTGCCGTGATATACGTAGCGCGTTGTTCCGTCATTGTGATGCCGCAGGCGAAAGACGACGGCCGCATCGGACTGGTCGTAGTAGTGGTCCTCAATTTTGATCTCGACCCGGCTGTCGTTGGACAGGTCGGGGCCGTTGAAGCTGTATGACGGAAATGGGTTTTCCCATCGGTAAAGAAACCAATCTGGGTGATCGATGACCCAATCGGAATCGATACCCATGTGATTCGGTACCATGTCGCTGGCCATGCGAATGCCAAAAGCTGCGGCGCGGTGCTTCAGATTCTCGAAGGCTCCGTATCCACCCAGGTCAGCTGCAATGTCGTAGCCCTTCAGTGAGTATGCTGACGCAACAGCGTCACTATGTCCACGCAGCCGCTTGATAGTGCGGGACGCCGTGCTGCGCTCCCATAGGCCAATTAGCCAGAGGGCGGTAATGCCGCGGTCGGCCAGTAACCGCAATTCCTCGTCGGGAATCTGGTCGAGGCTGTGAATATGCCGCTGGTATTTTTTTGAGAGCTGCTCCAGCCACACAAATGTGCTCTTGGCCATCATCACGACGTTCGGCATCCACGCCTGATCGGAGCTGAAGGCTTCGTACTCGTTCAGGGGCGCCTGGTAATCGTGCGAGTAGCGGCGCTTTCCGAACTGCTCTTCAAGGCCGATGAACTCGTCGCCGACAAAGCCGGCCATGCCCCAGGTTGGCGCGCCATGCCGATGCCAGTCAGGTCCTGGTGGGTGAAAGCGCAGCCAGATTGCGAGATCCTCTTCGCGCAAAATGTCGATGGCCAACAGGGCGCGCCGTAGGTCGTTGCCCAAATGCTTGGCCCAATGCTCCCGAATGAACTCAAGCTGCCCGCTCAGCGAATCGGGTGAAGCGAGCATAGGCGCGCGCAGCGCATCGAGCAGGCTGCCAATCTCGGGCGCGAGCGGCGGGCGCGTGCGGAAAAAATCCGGAAATGCCGTTGTAAGGCTTTCATAGATGGTTCTGCGCTTGAGCTCTTTATCCTGAAACATCTCCCGGAAGGGAGCGAACGCGGGATTCATATTCGCGAGCCATAGCAGCAACAACTCTTCGAGAGCTGCCTCGCGGTTTGGAAGTCCATCGGTCGATCCCTTGAACCAGTCAGCTGCAGAAATCTCGCCGCGATATATGGCGGTGTTCGGGAATTCCTGGGTGAATCGCAGCAGTAGCCGGTCGACTTCCGCCGATTCAGCCTGGGCGGCGAACCAGCGCACGGCTTCCGCGAACACGGCAGGATCAATATTGGCTCGGTAGCGAGCGATGAGCGCATGATTCAACTCATCAATGAGGCCCATGGCGAATAGTGCGCCGGCGTGGACCACCCGATTGGGGTCGCTCCCCGTTCCTAGCGCTTCATTCAACCCAAGTGCCAGTCTCCGGCTTGCAGCTACGTTGGCGAAGATCACGTTGCCGGTGTAACTGAACAGCAGATCATCCAGATTCAGTCGATCGCGGAGAGCGCGATGGATGTGAAATTCCATGTAGTAGCCTCGGCGGAGTGACGGCTGTCCATCGGAGCGACGCCGCATCTTCTTAGGATGCCAGCCAGCGGTACGTCATTGCAATCGTATCCCGCCCGGATTGAGATGCACGATAAGAAATGGGATTATTGCTGCATTTAAGGTCGGCAACCCCGGGGGGAGTCCTCGATTCGTTCGGTTCAAGCGCCGATCCAACGGAGCAAAATGTTGGGATAACAGCCGAGAATGACCACCAGCGCCGCGATGACGCTTACGACGATCCGCAGCGTGAGGGGCGTCGCGATGAGTTCGGATGCCTCTGAGGTATCGCGGACATAAATTGCTTTCAGGACCTTGAGGTAGTAGAAGAGCGAGACTACGCTCATCGCCACGGCGAGCGCAACCAGCCATAGGAGTCCACGGTCGGCAAAGTAGGCGGATGAGAAGATGTAGAACTTGCCGAAGAATCCGGAGAGCGGCGGAATTCCGGCCAGCGACAACAGGAAAATGAGCATGCAGAAGGAGAGCAGCGGAGCGCGACGGTGCAGTCCTGCAAAATCGCTAATGCGGTCCACTCCCTGCTTTTCCAGCGCTGCAAGAACTCCGAAGGCCCCCAGGGTGGCTAGCGCATAGGTGATCACGTAATAGAGGAGTGAGCGCAGGCCGGCGTCATTGTTGGCAAGGATGCCGAGCAGCATGTAGCCCGCATGCCCTACGGCTGAGTACGCAAGCAATCGCCGGAAGCTGCTTTGCGCAAGCGCTGCCAAGTTGCCCAATATCATGGATACCGCCGCCACGACGGCGATGACTAGAGTCCACTTCGCTGCTGCGACTTGAAAAGATCCGGTTCCAGCACTGAGCCCCAACATCATTACGGCGGAGAAGACGACGAAGCCGGCGATCTTTGAACTCGACGCGATCAGTCCCGCACTAGGAGTCGGAGCACCCTGGTATGCGTCTGGCGCCCAGAAGTGGAACGGTGCCGCTGCAACTTTGAACCCCAGTCCGATCACAATCATGACGATGGCGACGGCGATAAGTGAAGTGAACTTCTGCGTCTGGAGGGCAACCGCAATCGCTGTTAGTTCAATTGAGCCTGAGAGTCCATAGAGCAGACTGATTCCAAATAGGAAGAACCCCGCCGCCATGCCTCCAAAAAGGAAATACTTTAGCGCTCCCTCAGCCGATTCGCGACTGCGCTTGCTGAAACCTGCAAGGATGTAAAGCGATAAACTCAGCATCTCGAGCGAAGCGAAAATGACGAGCAGGTTCTGCGTGCTTGCCAGGACCATCATGGCTGCAGTGGCGAACAATACGATGCTCAGGTACTCGCCAACATGATCGGTGAAATCAGACGAAGTGGAGAGCAGCACCACGACAATGGTGAACGCGGCGAGTACACCTTCCGCCACTTGCGTGATGGGGTTGATCACGAGCACGCCATCGCCAAGCACGATTTGCTGAGGATGCAAAATCAGCAGCAGAATGGCCGCAGCGCAGCCTCCGCAGGCGACAACTGCGCCCATGTTCCATCGAATGGCACGGCTGCGCTGGTGGGTGAATGCGAGGTCAATCGTGAGCGCCAGCAGGCCTGTAAAGGCGACAATAACTTCAGGCAGCGCGGCAAGCAGCGCGTTTAAGGCAGTGGGCGCGCTCATCGCCACGCTCCTTTGCGCAAGCCATCAAAGAGCGGCGAGTTGAGCGCGGGCAATATCAGATCGAGCAGAAGCCGTGGATAAATGCCGACTACAGCCGAGGTTGCCATGAGTATGGCGGCCGCGATTTTCTCCGGTGGCGTGATGCGCGGCAGTGGTGTGTGTGGAACGCTCGTAGGGGCGTGCTCGCTGCCAAGGAAGGCTTTGTCGAGGGCGCGCCACGTGAACGCTATGCCAACCAGAATCCCCACTCCCGCAAGCACTGCGAGGATAGGCCATGCGTGCCACGTACCGATGAGGATTTCGAACTCTGCGATGAATCCGCTGAATCCCGGCAGCCCGATCGATGCCATGGCAGCGATGACGAAAGTGAACGTCGCAAACGGTATCAGACGTGAAAGGTGCATCGGAGCCAGATCACTCAGCATGCGGGTGTGGGTCCTGTCGTACACCATGCGTCCGACTACGGCGAACAGCAGGCCGGCAATGATCCCGTGCGAGAACATCTGGAACACCGCGCCGCCCAGGCCGATCTGATTCAACGTCATCAGCCCCAGCAACACAAATCCCATATGGCTCACGCTGGAGTATCCAACGACAAATTTGAAGTCTTTCTGCACGAGCGCCACACTCGCGCCGTAGATAATCCCGATGAGCGCGAGCACGGCGAAGAGCCCACGCCAGGAGCCCAATCCCGCCACATGGAAGCCCCATGCGCCCAAGCCCGCTGGATACAGCATCATGGCTATGCGCAGACAGCCGTAGGCGCCCAGCTTCATGACTACGCCGGCAAGGAGCATGGAAGCCGCTGTGGGTGCGGCGGCATGGCCGGTCGGCGCCCAGGTGTGGAAAGGCCACATACCTGCCAGAATGGCAAATCCGACGAAGACCAGCGGGAAGACCCACATCTGAAAGTGCAGCGGGAAGGGAAAGCGCGCCAGCTCGACCATGTTCATGGTCCTGGCGCCGGTCTCAACAAGTGTGGCGATGATGCCTACCAACACCATCGCACTGCCCGCAAATGAGTAGAGCGCGAGCTTCATAGCTGCGTATTCACGCCGCGTTGATCCCCATATCGCTATGAGGAAATACTTGGGGATAATTGCGAGTTCGTAAAAAACAAAGAACAGGAACAGATCGAAACTGAGGAAGACCCCGTAGACCGCGCCGATGAGCGTAAGGTATAGCGCGAAGAATTCAGCGGGCCGTTTCTCCACGTTCCACGAGAACAACACACCTGTTACAGCTACAATCCCTGTGAGCAAGAGCAGCGTCAGGCTGATGCCGTCAGCGGCGAGGTGGTATTCAATGCCGAGAGATGGAATCCACGGAACTCGAACAACGGTAAGCAGCGTGCCCGGCGTGAATCGCAGCGTTCCAGTAACCGAGATAGCGAGCGTTGCAACCGCGGCCACCAATGCAATCCAGCGCGCCACGCGGGCGTTGGCCTTCGGCATCAGCATGAGCGCCGCCGCGCCGATGAACGAGATATAGATGGTCCAGGCGAGCATCGTTTAGAACCTCACCTGCGACACAAGCTGCATGACCGTGCTGTTCATCGCACTCACAATGAGTTGTGGATAGAAGCCAAGTACAAACATCAATCCGATTACTGGAGCCAATGCCCAGCGTTCCGCGCTGGTGAGGTCAGGTAACATTCGCCAGCGTTCATTCACTGGGCCGTAGAAAACACGCTCCAGGAAGCGGAGCAGAAAAACAGCCGTGATAAGCAGTCCAAGAACTGAGATTGCCGTTGCCCATGTGACAAGCGGAAATGCCCCCTTGAAGATGAGGAATTCTCCGGGGAATCCGTCGAGGCCTGGAAGGCCCAGCGATGCGAAAACTGCAATCCCCATCAGCCCGCAGAACACCGGCGCGATTCTGCGCAGCCCACCAAAATCGTTCAAGGTGCGTAAGCCGCCGCTGCGCTTTTCCAGCATGGCTACGAACCAGAAGATCGTAGATGCAATCAGAGCGTGGTTGAAAACTTGCAGAAAGACGCCGTTGAGAGCCGCTGCGCGTTCCAGACCCATTAGGCCGCCGGTCCACTTTAGCGCGACAAAAATGCCGAGGAGGCAATAGCCCAGGTGGTTCACCGACGAGTAGGCGAACATCCGCTTGATATCGGTCTGAGCCCATGCCACAAAGGCCGACCAGACTATGCTCGCAACGGCCAGCCACATCAGCAAGGTAAGACCGTGTTGCATCTGCTCCGGAAAGATCGGGACCAACACCCGCAGCAACCCGTAGATGCCCATTTTAGACATCGCGCCGGTCAGGAGAATCGTTGTGCCGGACGGCGCTTCGGCGTAGGTCGAAGGCAGCCAAGTGTGGAAAGGCACAATCGGGACTTTGACGGCAAATCCCAGGAACGCCGCCCAGAAGATCCAGTCCGCGATGCGGCTGCCGCTCCAATTACCCCAATGCAGCACCTGAGCAAACGCGGGAATAAGCTGACGATTGTGCGCCATCTGCGCGAGATCAATAAAGTCAAAGCTGCCCGTTGCCAGGTACATGGCCAGGAACGCTAGAAGCAGTGCGATGCTGCCCACCATCGTGTAGAGAAAGAACTGTGTCGCAGCTCGGGCGCGTGCGGGCCCTCCAAAAAGCCTGACCAGAAAGAAGGCCGGGATGAGGCTGAGTTCCCAGAAGAGAAACCAGTGGATGAAGTTGAGCGCTGTAAAGGTGCCGAAAAGACCCGTTTCCAGAAACAGAACGAGGGAGAGATACAGCGGCCCATGTTCGCTGCGGCTCCATGAGCATGCGATGGAGATTAGAACTACGATGGCTGACAGCAGCAGCATCAACAATCCCAGGCCGTCGACTCCGACGTGGTAGTCGACGCCGAGCGCCGGGATCCATGCGTGCCGCTCCCCGAACTGCACCAACCCCGACGTCTTGTTAAAGACAGCCCACAAATGCAGCGTGATGATCAGCCCGGCCAGACCCGCGATCAACGCCAGCCCACGTGAGATGCGTCTGTTCTTCCCGGTGAGCAACACGAGAAAGGCGCCGGCGAATGGAACTATTGTAAGAATGGAAATCCAGGGAAACGCGTTCATCCCTTACGCCCCCAGAACAGAAGCAACACCAGCACCACGAGCGCCACACCGAGGACGCGCAGGTAATTCTGCGATCGTCCATTCTGCAAGCGCGAAAGCAGACGCCCGCTCACTGAAAAGCTCTCGCAGCCCGTGTCGAATCCGGCATTAATGGCATGCGCGTCCAAGAGCGAGTCAAACCGCGCGACGGTCTTTGTCCCGATCGCCACCAGGTGCACGGCCCCATTCCAAACCCAGCGGTCGGTCCAATCGAAGACCCTGGCGCACAAGTGTGCAAAAGCCAAAATGGTTAGATTGTAGAGCTCGTCCACATAAAGACGTTGACCCAGCGCGCGGAAGATAGCGGGCTGCAACCGTTCCAGTGCGTCGGGCTCGTCTGAGTGTGCGATGGGTTCACGCCCATAGAGCCACCATCCAATCCCAATGCCCACAATCACGATGATCGTCGAAACGACCATGAGGGGCACAGTGCCGTTCTCCGCGAAAGCGCCAAGGCTAAATGTGAGCGCATGCCCCTCAACGAATGCCTGGAACCATGGCCACGCAGGTGTTCCGACAAATCCGAGCAAGGCAGCGAAGATAGAAAGAATGATGAGCGGCCAGGTCATCACGGCCGGGCTTTCATGCACAGGCTTTGCTGCTGAATGTGGTGCGGGGCGGCGCTGACCAAAGAAGACATAGCAGACTTGCCGCGTCATATAGAAGGCGGTGAGGAATGCGCCCGCAGCACCCATATAGAAAGGAGCGGAGGCCACACTCCACAAATGTGCAGAGTTCAGAATCTCGTCCTTGCTCCAGAATCCGGCAAAGAGCGGAAATCCGCAAAGCGCCAGCATTGCGATGGCATAAGTTGCAAAAGTAACGGGCATCAGTTTGCGCAAACCGCCCATGTAGCGAATGTTCTGTTCCTCGGAACAGCCGTGGATAATGGATCCCGCACCGAGAAAAAGCAAAGCCTTGAAGAAGGCATGCGTAATCAGGTGGAACATGCCAACTGCGACGCCCCCAACAGCGAGACCCAGCATCATGTAGCCAAGCTGCGACACCGTGGAGTAGGCCAGGATCCGCTTGATGTCGTTCTGCGCCACCGCAATGCAGGCCGCGAAGAGCGCGGTAATTGCTCCGACCCAGGCAATTACTTCGAGTGCCGCGGAAACCCCACCATTTGGTGTCGCCGCGATCAGAGGATACATGCGCGCGATGAGGAAGACCCCGGCTGCAACCATCGTCGCCGCATGAATCAGAGCACTCACTGGTGTGGGACCTTCCATTGCGTCTGGCAGCCACACGTGCAGCGGCACCTGGCCAGACTTGCCAGCCGCTCCGCAGAAAACGAGGAGTCCAATGCCGCTTGCGGCTGTCAGTCCAAGAGCAGCGGCGCGTGTGGCCAAGGCCGCAACAGCAGAGTGTTCAAGGCAGCCCAATCCGTTGTCATAGAAGAGCAAGGTTCCGCTCAGGTGGTAAAGCCACATCATGCCCAGGAACAATCCGAGATCGCCGATCCGCGTGACGATGAAGGCCTTCTTGGCGGCAGCCGCTGCTTCAGGTTTGTGGAACCAGAATCCGATAAGCAGGTATGACGTGAGCCCCACTACCTCCCAGCACATGAATAGAAGAAGCAGATTGTTGGCAATCACCACGCCCAGCATGGCTCCGGCGAACAGCGACAGAAAGCAGAAGAATCGGGTGAAGTTTTCATCGTGGTTCATGTACCCCACGCTGAAAATGAAAATAAGCAGACCGACGAACGTGACCATCACCAGCATCACTGCTGTGAGTGGATCCAGCATCCAGCCAAATTTGATCCACTCGGAGCCAAACTGCAGCCACTGGAAGTTCACGTACTCCATGGCCGGGTGGGCAAGGGCGTGCACAAAAGCAATGAGCGCCAGAGCCAGTGAAACGCCGAGCGAGCCGATGGCCAATGTGGCCGCAAGCCGACGCTGCGAGCGTTTGGCAAACGCAATCAGCGCAGCGGCTGCGGCAGGCAGCACGGGAATCAGCCAGAGATATTGGACGATCCAGGCCATGTTGTCTCTTGCATTATCCCTTCATGGAATCCAGGCGACTCAAATCTGTGGTTTTGGCATGGCGGTAAATGGAGACGATGAGCGCCAGGCCCACTGCTGCTTCCGCCGCCGCGATGGCGATCGAAAAAATGACAAAAAGCACTCCGGTCATGGCCTCGGGATGCGGGCCATAGCGCCAGAATGCGATGAAGTTGAGGTTGGCGGCATTCAGCATCAGCTCAATGCCAATCAGTACAAGAATGGCGCTGCGCCTGGTGAGAGCGCCGCCCAGGCCAATGGAAAACAATAGCGCGGAGATAAGGAGACAGCCGTTCAGAGGAGTCATTTCGTGTTTTGCTTCTCCTCCATCGCGATCACAACCGCGCCGATGAGGGCCGCCGTCAACAGCAGGCCGACGATCTCCAGCGGCAGCACATAGCGCTGCATCAACGCGACCCCTATTTGTTTCATCGCGCCCTGGGGCAGCATCGCGTTCGGGCTCTCCTTTGTGCCGCTCGTGACTACAGCCCACGCCAGTACCCCAAAAACGCAGGCCGAGACTGCGACGCCGCTTAGGATTCGTGATGAGCCGTGTGATTGGTGTTCGTCGCTACGCGTGAGAAGAATGGCGAAGACGATGAGGATGACCACCGCGCCCACATACACCAGCACCTGCGCCAGCCCGACGAACTCGGCGCCAAGGTCCAGATACAAACCCGCCAGTCCAACCAGGCAAACCGCTAGAGCGAGCGCGCAATGCACCAGCTTGCGCAGCGTCATCGCAGCGACGGCTGCGGCGATCGTTATGGCGGCAAGAATCAGAAAGGGTACAGACATCGTTCTACCGTTCGGTCACTCGGCAAATCTGTAGGTTCGTTTCTCAAGTTTGCGGCCGCCCATGAGGCTGCGGCCAAGCAGAATATAAAGGATCGCGATTGGAACCGCGCAGATCAGCCAGCGCGCCACGCCTTGCGGCAGGAAACGCCAGATGCCAGCCGAAAGAATCACCACCAGCGTCATCGGCAGCATGAATTTCCAGGCGAAATTCATCAACTGATCCATGCGCAGGCGAGGCAGCGTGCCGCGAACCCAGATAAACACCGCAATCAGCGCAAGCAGCTTGGCAAAGAACCAGATCCATGACGGAATGAACGTCAGGAACGACAACGGTGCTGCCCAGCCGCCCAGAAAAAGCGTAATCGCCAGCCCACTGATCGCGAACATCCCGAGGTACTCGCCCAGGAAAAACAGCGCAAACTTGAAGCCGGAGTATTCCGTGAAATACCCGGCAATGATCTCTGATTCGCCTTCCGGCAAATCGAACGGCGAGCGGTTCGACTCCGCCGTTGCACAGATCATGAAAAGAATGAATCCGGCGAGACCCCAAGGCGTAAACACATACCAATGGTAGGGCCATACGCCCCAGTATCCCGCCTGCTTCTCCACAATCGTGACGGTTGAGAGTGACCCCGCCGTCATCACAACCGCAATCGACGAGAGAATCAGCGGTGCCTCATAGCTGATCATCTGCGCGACGGCGCGCATCGCACCGAGCATCGAATATTTGTTGCGGCTCGACCACCCAGCCATGAATATGGAGAGTTCCATGGCTGCGCTGGCGGCGAAAAAGAGCACCACACCAGCGTCGAGATTCGCGACAGTCATGTTTCTGCCGATGGGTATTACCGCGTATTCCAGAAATGCCGTCATCACCAGCAACAGCGGAGCCAGGAAATGCGTGAGCCGATCAGCACCAGTTGGCACAATGTCTTCCTTAGTCAGCGACTTCAGCCCATCCGCCAGCGGTTGCAAAAAGCCAAACGGCCCCACTCGGTTCGGCCCGTAACGGTTCTGCATGCGCGCCAATCCTTTGCGCTCCAGAACCGTGGTGACGGCAAACAATCCTGGGAAGACAGCGAGGATCGGAACAATCGACAACAACACAGAAACTGCGGGCCGCATTGCGGCGGGGGAATGAAAGACCGCCCAGTGTTTGATGTTGACGAAAATCTGGTCCACAGCCGGCGTCATCGTGCGGTCGTGTCTCCAGAGGGTGCGGCGGATGCTGGCTTCGCCTCGGCCTTGGCTTTCTTAGCTGCGAGTTGCGCGTCTACTTCCGCCGCCTCAGTGGGATGAATCGAGCGATAGTACTCGTTTGAGCGGGCAAGCCGCTGCTTGTCCCACAACAGGCCGCCGAAGCGGTCATCGGTGCTAAGTTCGAAGGCCGTGTCCATCTTGATGGCGTCAAACGGGCAGACTTCGACACATATCTGGCAGCTCATGCAAACAGAAACATCAATATCGAACTTCGATGGATAGAATTGCGGCTTCCCGGCATAAATGCCGGAATAATCCGGCTTCTTATCGGCACTCTTCACAATGGAGATGCATTGTGGCGGGCACTCCACTTCGCAGATCTTGCATGCGACGCAGCGCAGGCCCTTTTCTGCGTCATCGGTGTCGAAAACCAGAAAGGGAAAGACGCGGGTCGCCTCCGGCTGGATGAGCCGCTCGTCCGGGAACTGAACGGTCGTCAACCGCTGCTTGCTGGTGTAGCTGCCGAAGAAATTTCGGGCCGTCTCCACCAGACCTTTAATGATGCCTTCACCCAGCATGACTCTGCTCTACTCTGCTATCGCCGTTAAACTTTTCGTTGCTTTCTGCTATTCAAGATACACCCGCTCTTAGCGGTCCACCTCGCCAAGAACAATGTCCACGCTGCCTAGAATCACCACAATATCCGCCACACTCCTGTCCAGGCACATGTCTTCCAGAACCGTAAGATTGATCAGGCTCGGCGGGCGCACACGGTAACGATACGGATTCTGAGATCCGTCGCTGATGAGGAAAAATCCAAGTTCGCCCTTCGGCGATTCGATGCGCCCATACGCTTCGCCCGCTTTTGGCCGCAGGCCGCGCAGCTTCGCCTTGGGGTCAATAATCGGTCCGGCTGAAATGTCGCGCAACGCCTGATCCAGAATCTTCAGCGACTCCCGCATTTCCAGAACCCGCATCATGTAGCGGTCAAAAACATCGCCGTGTTCGCCTAACGGCACTCGGAACTGGAAGCGATCGTAAATGCCGTAGCCGTCTACTTTGCGCACGTCATAATTCACGCCGCTGGCTCGCAGCATGGGGCCGCTTGTTCCCGCGCTCACCGCGAGTTCGCTCGGCAACACGCCCACGCCCTGCGTGCGGCTCAGGAGGATTTCGTTTTCCATCAGCAGCGCTTCAAACTCGTCGAGAAAACGCGGGAACTCGCCGATAAGCGTGCGCACCTGCTCCAGCCATTGCGGCGGCGTGTCGACGCGCACACCGCCAAAGCGCATGTAGTTGCACATCATTCGCGCGCCGCTGAGCGACTCAAACAGGTCAAGAATCTTCTCGCGTTCGCGGAAGGCGTACATCAGCGGAGTGCCGCTCGCGCCCATGTCCTGCATGAGGAAGCCGATCAGCGAGGCGTGGTTCTGCAGTCGCGTTAACTCACCCACAATTACCCGGATGTATTCTGCGCGCTCAGGTACGGTCAATCCCGCGAGCTTCTCGACCGACAGGGCGTAGGCCCAATTGTTCGTCATCGAGCACAGGTAATCCAGCCGGTCGGTGTAGGGAATCGCTGCCAGATAACTGGCCTTCTCGGCTATCTGCTCGTGGTTGCGGTGCAGGTAGCCAAACACCGGTTTGAGCCGCCTCACGCGTTCGCCTTCGAGCACCACGTTCATCCTGAAGACGCCATGTGTCGAAGGGTGGTGCGGCCCCATGGAGATTTCCAGCAACTGCTCGCCATCGGCATTCACGGGCGGAGCCGAGGCCCGTGCGGCTTCCGGCGTCTCCACTTGCTCGGCGGCTTCAACGAATGCGTCCGCTTCCAGGCTCGTCATCTCCGGACTTTCAGTTCCCGGGCTCAATGGCTGCTCCCTTCTGCCGACACCGGCTCCAAAATCGGCTCATCATCATCGGGCGGAGCCACATAATCCTTCCGCATCGGGTAGTCGGCAAATCCTTCCCACATCAGCAGGCGGCGCAGGTCGGGGTGTCCCTCAAATACGATCCCGTAAAGGTCAAACGCTTCGCGCTCCTGGAACTCCGCGCTTCTCCACACTGGTGTTAGTGACGGAACACGCGCTCCATCTCCGCGATCCGCGGTTCGCAGCCGAATGATGACTGGCCCGTGCTTCTTCTCCATTGAGAACAGGTGATAGACGGCTTCGAGATAGCCTGGAGTCCTTGTTTTCCGGACCTCGTCTACTTCGGTCTCCACCCCGTCCACAAGCTTCCTGACCTTGATCTTTTCGCTGATCTCGGAGTCGAGCCAATCCACCCCGGTTACGTTTGAACAATAATCCAGCCGTAGCGTCGGATCGTCGCGCAAAAAGCGCGCTATCTCGACCGCATGATCGTTGTCCAAAATGAGCGAGTGCTGTGCGGATGGGCTGCCGTTGGGCAATATCTCCACGTGGCAGCCGGGGATGGCGGCGTCGATGGCCGCTTTCACCTGCTCTGCCGTTATGGATTCGGCCCTCATCATTGGATCACCTTCAGCGGGTTCCAGACTTCAGCGTTCACTGTTGGTTCCAGCCCGTGTTCGCCGTAATCCGGTACAGGGAACTCGCTGGGGAGTTCCGGATGCAGATGCCGCGGGCGGTCTTCGCCGGTAAGCTGCTGTGCCGCGATCTTCTTCTGAAGCGTCATAAAGGCGTCGATCAGCGCTTCCGGACGCGGCGGACAGCCGGGAATGTGCACATCCACTGGGATATAGCGGTCGATCCCCTTCAGCACGTTGTAGCCATTGCGGAAAGGGCCGCCGGAGATTGCGCAAGCGCCCATCGCGATGACGTATTTGGGCTCGGGCATCTGGTTGTAGAGGCGCACCACCTGCGGAGCCATCTTCTTTGTCACGGTACCGGAAACGATAATCAGGTCCGCTTGCCGGGGTGAGGCGCGAAAGACCTCGGCGCCGAACCGCGCGAGGTCGTAGCGAGCCATGGTGGTGGCGATCATCTCGATCGCGCAGCAGGCCAGGCCGAAAGTCAGCGGCCATACGGAGTTCTTGCGGCCCCAGTTGTAAAGCTCTTCAAAGGTCGTTGTGAAGATGCCGTGCTTGCTCAACTCGGTCTTCAGTTGTTGAAGGTTCTCTTCCATTACACCGCCCAGATTCCTCTCAACTCCATGTCAGCACGCCTTTTCGGCAAGCCCATACCAGTCCCTCGACAAGCAGCAACAGGAACACCAGCATGGCCACGCATGCGCCGACTGAGAGTCCGGTGAACGCCACCGCGAAGGGCAGCAGGAACACCGCTTCCACATCAAAGATGAGGAAGATGATCGCATATAAGTAGTATGACGCTTTGAACTGGATCCAGGCATCACCGGTGGACTCGAGTCCGCACTCGTAAATGGCGTTCTTCTGCTTTCCGGGCTTGGCGGGAGAGAACTTCCAGGCCCAAAGCCGCGCCAGCATCAAGGGGGCCAGACCGAACAGCAAGGCCCCGATGAGCAAGGCCACAATGGGGGGCCAGGGATCGGCGGTCAACATCGCGGAGGAGGTGACTGGGTTCATCTCAACACACTATCCTCGCACATCCACAGGGGAACAAGGCACCGAGCGAGCCGTGCGGGGATACGATCAGTCATACGTCATGCGAAAGATCGTCCACATCGATATGGACGCCTTCTATGCCTCGGTGGAGCAGAGGGATGATCCGAGCCTGCGCGGCCGGCCGGTAGTAGTGGCGTGGAAGGGCAACCGGTCTGTCGTCTGTGCGGCGTCGTATGAGGCGAGGACGTTCGGGGTGCGCTCGGCGATGCCGGCGCTGCGGGCGGAGCGGCTTTGTCCGGAGGCGGTCTTCGTTCCACCGGACTTCACGCGCTACCGGGCGGTGTCGCGGGCGGTCCGTGAGATCCTGCTGCGGCATACGGAGGTGATTGAGCCGCTGTCGCTGGATGAGGCGTACCTGGACGTGACCCAGAACAAGACTGGGCTGCCAACGGCGACGCGGGTGGCGCAGACGATCCGGCGGCAGATACGGGCAGAGCTGAACCTGACGGCCTCTGCGGGGGTGGCTCCGAACAAGTTCCTGGCCAAGATTGCGTCTGACTGGCGCAAGCCCGATGGGCTGTTCGTCATACAGCCGGAAGAGGTTGACGGCTTCCTGCAGCCGCTGCCGGTGGGTCGGATTCCGGGCGTCGGGAAGGTGACGGAGCGGCGGCTGGCGGAGCTAGGCATTAAGACGGTCGGCGACCTGCGGGCGCTGGAAGCCTCGATCCTGGAGAGCCAGTTTGGCCGTTACGGGCTCCGGCTCTATGAGCTGGCGCGGGGCGTTGACGAGCATCCAGTCCAGTCGGACCGGCCTACCAAGTCCATTTCGGCGGAGGACACGATGGAGCGGGACGTGTCGCTGGCGGAGACCGAGGAGATGATCCGCCGGCTGGCCGAGAAGGTGTGGGCGGCCTCGCGCAAGGAGACCCGGATCGCCCGGACCGTGGTGCTGAAGCTCAAGACGGCGGACTTCCGGATCCTGACCCGGAGCCGGACGGCGGGCGCTCCGCCCGCCTCATGGGAGGAACTGGCGGCTATCGCCCTGGCCCTCCGTGACCGGGTTCCCCGCGACCCCCAGCAGCGGTTCCGGCTAGTAGGGGTGGGGCTGCACAACTTCCACGATCCCGCCCATGAGCCGGAACTGCCCGCACAGGCCGATTTATTTTAGATTCGTCATAGATTCTAGAAGACTTAGCCAGAAGAGCGGGTTGCCAAGGACCGGGTTGCAAAGAAGCGGGTCGCTGAAAAACAGGTGGCCAAAGGTGTCGGCTGTTGCCCGCGAATGCTTAATGTGAGCTCGGCCCAGTGAACAGGAACTGCGCTGCAAACTAAAAATTACAAAAAATGAACTTCATAGATTCTAGAAGACTTAGCTAGAAGAGCGGGTTGCTAAGGACCGGGTTGCAAAGAAGCGGGTCGCTGAAAAACGGGCGGCCAAAAGTGTCGGCTGTTGCCCGCGAATGCTTAATGTGAACTCGGCCCGGTGAACAGGGACGGCGCTGCAAACCAGAAATTTGCAAAAAATGAACTGGTAATTATCCCCTTACGTCAAGGCTACTAAAATAGCCGTGACCGGCTGGTCCTAGCGTTTGAATACTCTTTCCCATCCTCGCCTGTAGTCTGTCGGCTTGCACAGCATCTGCTCGGTATACTCCATGCGAAATGACGGGACTACCATTTCAAGCCATTCTTCTAGCCATCCAAAGGGTCGATTCTTTCCCCCCAGAGCCCTAGAGTGAGCCCACGCAATCATGTCGGCGGCCTGTAATCCGAAATGATACGCAAGGTCAACATCTTGGACATCCGCAAACGAATCCCACCAATTTTCTGGGTTTTTGGCGCGCCCTGGAGGAGTTCTATTGCAGAGATAGTTGCTCTTGAATCCTCCAAGAAATTTTTCGCCCCTGTCGAAGAAAACATAGGTTGATTCCTGCGTGTCATCATCCGCATTCAGTGCGTATATTCCCACCGTCATAAAGGCGCAATCTACGGCACAATGCAGATAGGGGTCTTCAGGAACATTAACTCCGCGACCTGCCAGTCGTTGGCGCGTCGTTTCTGGAATCGACACTCTGGCCATTCTGAAGCCAGCCTTGTTCATATGACTAAGCAGCACGACTGCATCCTGAACTAATTGCCGGATGTTGTCTTCGTTCCAGCCCACAGCGCGCTCAAAGGGGTCTTCGCCGTCAAGTAGCTCGATCATGTGAATGTAGGGAGCCACGGGATACCGGCTGAGCAACATCTTGCTCCATTGCTTGTCAAATTCCGCCCATACTTCGTCTGTACCAGCAATCCCAGCAAGTGTTATCCATTCTTCGCCCTGCTCGTCTTTGGCAAGACTCCCATCGTAGTAGACCTTCATGACACAAAAAATCTCCTTACCGGTAATGCGAGACAATCCAGCTGACTTTCCCAAAGTGCCTCAAAGAGGCGGGATTATCCCATCTCGTCTTCTACGATATGCGCTCGCACGCGATAACCAAGCTGCTGTCCGATCCGAACGTCTCGGACCAGGTATATGAGGAGATTTACCAATGAACTTCATAGATTCTAAAAGGCTTAGTGTTTCCTTGCGTTAAGTATTTCAAAACATGTTGCTTACATGCAAGCTATAGACGATAAAGCGCTTAACTGGAGAGCGGTTGGTATTGGCTCGGCCACCTAGAAAGCCGGGTTGCTAAGAGCGAAATGTGTCCGCCCCGGCGCAGGCCTGGGTGAAATCCGGCTGCGAAATGCGCTTCAGATAAAAAACGAAAAAAGTGGCGTGTCATTGATTTTAAAGGTCTTAGCGCAAGGTTGTGCGCAAGGTCTTCAAAATAGGGACTTACAGTGGGCCGCGAGTGGGCCAGTTGGAGTCTTTGAATTTGCCCCCTATATTTAGTTTACCGAATCCTGAAAACTGAGGCGCATGAGGGAAGTGCTTTGGTTACATAAGATTAAGGGTGGGGAGGGCTTGACATGTCGCCCTTGGTCTTCGCAAATATCCCACGTGCCGCAGGGACAATGAGTAGCGGTGACGAGGGGTAGCGGTGACGAGGCAATTTGAAGTATTCGCTTCGGGAGATCACATTTGTGGGTTGAATTCCCCCGGGCCTGGGCGAGGCGATAGACTTTGGTCATGGCTAAGCATTACTTCGTGATTGCGGTGCAGGAGGATGGCGTACCCGTAGGCGCTCAGTGTGCAAATTGCTCACAGATTGTCCTCTTCGTGAATGGAAGAGTTCCCGATGATATCCGCGAGCAGGAATGCCCGCGCGGGGGTGAGGACTTCAATCAAGGCGCTGAAAATTAGGATTCACTTCTGATTTGTGGCAGATAGAGCCTAAGCTGCACCGGAGTTTTCCCATACATTTCCGCCATCTTGTCGCGTAGCTCACGCATTGTTTGGCAGGTTTTGGCCACGCCGATCAACGTATAGATGTGCTGAATCAGTTTTCGCAATCCATACTGCTCGGATAGCCATTGGTGCCAGTTCCGCCCCTTTTGCGGATGCGGCTTATTCTCCTTTAGCCATCTGCACACGTCTGCGTCTAAATACGAATAGACAAGCTCCGTCACAAGAATTCCCCAGTACTTAGGCCGCTGCGTTACCGTACCCTTCCAATTGGTCAATCGGCCGAATTCGAGCCACAGCTCTTGCGGAAACGTGGATTCCCAATCTCGCATTTCATCGGCGAGATAGGCTTTCAATTTGACCCGGAGAGCATCGGCGGCGCGGTCATATTGGTATCCTGTTGCCTCGTCGATGAGCGCATCTAGCCCGACCTTTGCGCAAGCTCCTAGCAGGAAGCTGGCGCGAATCGCCATTTCTCTTTGACGTTCGGTGAGCCTCACGTCCTTGCCTGAAAGACTTGCCTCCATTGCTGAAACGAATCCACGCCAAACTTCAATGGCGAGGTCCGCTGGCAATCCTTTTACGTCACGAGCGAGACCCTCAACTTCTGGCAAGGAAAAAGCCACCATCCCCTCGAGAACCATATCTAATTTAATAAACGGCTTCAGCGAAGACACGCCCAGATATTTCTCGAGATCCCCGCCGCCTTTGATTTTCGTCAACGCCTCAGTAAAGGCTGTTCTCCCAATTACACGCTGGCCACTATCCAACACATAGCAAGGAATTTCATCGCCCAAAAGCTCCAATACGCCCTTATACAGGGCTAACGGCAGTTTTCTCTCGGGCGATGCCACCAGCTTCCCTTTGCGCTTTTCCCATCGCACAGAGGCAGCTTTTTTAGCCCGAGACGTGCGTTCCTCTTGGGTCATCGATTCGGCCAGAACAACTGCCCCTTTTGCTCTCCCGTTCACTTCGCTTTGTGGCATTGCCGACCTCCCATTTCAGAATCTTGCATTATGCTTGCATTATTATGCTTGCAATGTCAATAGAATAATGCTTGCATGGCTCAGCGATTGGGGGCATCGCTGTCGCCGTCATCACCGCAACGTGCGGATGATATCAGTAGCCTTCACGACTGCTTCGGGGCGGGGCCTTGTTTTCCGGCTAGTAGCCAATCGAGGGGCTTGCGGATGTCCTGTTCGCGCGCTTCGTCGAGGATGCGGGCTACGACGTTTCCCTGCTGGATCGAGGATAAAAGTTGCGGCGGGGTAACAATCGTGTCGTTGCGGTGTCTACGAGGGCGTAGTTGGATTGAAACTAAATCTTCGGAGCGTCCGTCTTTGGAGACGAATGCATTTGGGGATGGCGCCGTGGGGCGCGGCATTTAGTGCATCGTAGTGGGCTCGTGTGGTGTTGCCTTTGGAATTGAAAGGAACGTCCGATGAGATCGGTCCGCTTTTATCCTGCGATTTTTTGCCTTGGAATTCTGCTTGCCGCCGGTTGCGCCGGAAATGGGAGCATGTCTTCTTCAA
>DASZAG010000035.1:0-43563 GCA_035945555.1 Acidobacteriaceae bacterium | reverse complement strand
ATTTTTTCTCAGCCTCTTCGCACTGCGCTGCCATACCAACGTCATCGCCAACTCTTTTTGACCGAGAGCTGAGTGAGCTCGCAGCGCAGAGGTGAGAAAGATAAATTTCGCAAACCGTGCAGTTCAGTTTTTCTCCGCTTGTAAAATAGAAATAGAGAAGAAAAAAGGACCACGCTCGTCGTGGTCCTTTCGTTTTTGCGACTGAGAACAGCGAGAAAACCAGGCCGACCTGAAAACTCAACACAAGCAATGATCCGGAACAATCAATGTCCAGAAAACCTTGTGTTTTGTATGAAGTACAAAATTTGAAGATAAAATTCTAACGGAGCGACAAGTAGGGGCTGACTTCAAAACCATCACCTGTCCGGGGCGTTTTCACTGAAAACTCGGCAGAATCAATGATGAGCAGCGGCGCGCTGCTGAACATACTTTGTTTTGTATGAAGTGCGGAATTTAACGACAAAAAATAATGACGCAATGAGAAGCGGAGAACTGACTCCAGTTAGCGCCGTCTGCCGACTTCACTGAAAGATGAGCAGAATCAATGACGAGCAGCGGCGCGCCTCTGAACACACTTTGTTTTGTATGAAGTACAAAACTTGAGGAGAAAAAATCGCAACCTGATAAGCCGCGTGAGGCTACTACCGTTTTACTCGCCGGTCTTCCACACGTAGAGGAACTCGCCCCTGCTGGATGTGGCGATTTCCAGCTGCTTCTGGTGCGCTGCACGGCTCAATGCTGAACGAATGTTCTCTTTAGTGTCCGGAAGGTCTGCGAGCGGAATCTTCAACGCCATCCCCGGAGCCAATTGATCAATTTCTTTGAGGAGGCGCAACACGATCTGCTTGTGTTTGCCTTCGCGACCCTTTGGAACGTCCGCCTGGAGGACAGATTTAAATGGAACGGGGACGGATGCCGTTTTGTTCCCTGTACCACTCCCATTCCCGCGCATTTTTATCCTCCTCTGGCCGACCGCTAATTTAACGTGATACTAACGTGAAAATAATCTGATAACGCAACCCGCTTGTCAAGCAGTATTTAGGGTCGAACCTAAAAATCCTGTTCTCAAGGGGCTAAATTCACCCTCAAACCTCACATATTAAAGAGTTAACCCGTATCTTCACAAGCCTGCTAGGGTCTGAATTAGGAGTTCGCCATGTTGCTCAAATCAAAATTTGAAGTGGTCCCAATTGCGGAAATTCCTTCGACCAACGACGCCGAAACCCATCGCCCCGTAGTGTTGATTGTGGACGACGAGAGAATCATCGCCGATTCGTTGGCAGCCATTCTCAAGAGCAAGGGACTCGCACCTCTCGTGGCTTACAACGGAGAGAGTGCGCTCGAGATTGCGAGCATCTCTCCTCCTCAACTTCTTATCTCCGACGTGGTCATGCCCGGCATGAGCGGCATCGATCTGGCGATTGCACTCACGACAGCTGTGCCGGATTGCAAAGTGCTCTTGTTTTCAGGACAGGCAGCAACAGCGGGACTTCTCGCAGATGCTTACGCGGGAGGACACACATTCACGATCTTGTCGAAACCAATCCATCCCAAAGAACTGCTCGCAAGAATCTCGGAGTGCCTGGTAGGCTTCGACGCGGAGGTACGATTGACCGCCTAAATCGCCCCCGTAATCTTGAACGCCACTCCATGCTTCGTCGGCGCCTCACCCATAACGTAAATCGTCAGGCCGTTATTGTTCTGCTCAAAGCGCAGATTCCCGGACCTGCCCAGTAGCTCCACGTTCTCAACCTTGCCAACACGCAGCGCTGTGTTCTGCGCCAGCGACCGGATCGTCACGCTGTAATCCGGCCACCCCATCACCAGGGCATACAGAGTCCCGCCCTTGGTCGTGAACCGCACATCTTCCGCCGTCAGCGCCTTCCGCGACGACTCATTGAATCCGGCATTCGCCTCCGCCGCATTCGCAATCGCTGGAGGCCCTTCGCCCGCAGTCTTCCACGGACGCGTCGCGAAGATCGCCTCGCCATTCACGGCCATCCACGCCGTCAAATCAGAGATGATCGCCAGCTCCTCTTCATCCGGCTCACCGCTCGCCGGCAGCGGAATATTCAGCATCAGGTTTCCATTGCGACTCACAATGTCCACCAGCATGTCCACAATTTCCTTGGGCGTCTTGTACTTCTGCTCCAGCTTGTAATGCCACTGCCCGATGCACGTGTCCGTCTGCCATGGGCGCGGTGCAATCGTGTCGATAATGGCTCGCTCATGGTCAAGCACGCACACGCCTTGTTCCGCATCCTCAGGCCGCTTCGAGAAGTACACCGCCTCGGTCTTGCCTCCATGCCGCTTCGCACTCTGGTTGTAGAGGTGCGCCACAAGGTTATAGCCGTAATACTCAAACGGCAGCGATCCATCAGAGTAAAGAAAATCCGGCTCGCAGTGGTCCACCAGATCCTTGATCCGCTTGAACCATCGCTGCTTCCACCACAAGGGTATGCCGTCTTCGTTCCAGTCGGGTCCGCCAGGGCCTGGCGAGATCTGGTCTGAGTCCACATACAAGTCGTAGTTCGCAGGATCGGCACCGTCATAGGGCACGCCCGCCAGCGGCCCCGTCGCATCGCTGCCATGGCTCGTCGAAAACCACTTGTAAGTGATCCACAAGTGCGAACTCACGCCGAAGCGCAGCCCTTCTGCCCGCGCCGCATCGCGCCACATCGCCACGACGTCTTTCTTAGGACCCATCTTTGCCGCGTTCCATCGCTGGTAGCGCGAATCCCACATATCGAAGTTGTCGTGGTGCACTCCCATGCTCATGAAGTATTTCGCCCCGCACTTCTTGTAGAGCTTGATCAGCGCAGCGGGATCAAACTTCTCCGCCTTCCACAATGGAATGGTGTCCTTGTATCCGAATTTCGAGGGATGCCCGTAGCGCTGGCAGTGATAGTTGTATTGGTCCGATCCCTGGATATACATATTGCGCGCATACCAGTCGCCGTCTTCAACAGCCGACTGCGGTCCCCAGTGCGCCCACATGCCGAACTTCGCGTCAGCGAACCATTCCGGGACTTCATACTTCTTTAGCGAAGCGCGCGTACCCTCGAACGGCCCCGGAATAATCTCCGACCCGGCAGGGTGCGCAAAATCAGCGGGCGTCTCGCTCTGGGAGGAACCGTTTTGTGCAAAGGCGGGAGTGGTTTTAGCGAGAAGGCCGGAACCGGCCGCGGCAAGCATTCCAAGTAACGTACGACGAGAGAATGGCATGCCTTGAAGGGTAAAGCGGAAAGCGGAAGGCGTAAAGGGTGTCTAAAATCCCATTGTCGAGCGCCATCGCCTATTGACCGTTCGCTGGCAGCCTCGGGCCCTTCTTGTCTAACTGGTGATGCAGGCAATACAGCGCAAGCTCGAGCCGGTCCGCGACGCCCAGCTTCTCGTAAATCTTCCGCAGCGCGTTCTTAATCACCTGCTCGGACGTACCGAGCTGAAAGGCAATCTCCTTGTTCCGCTTGCCCTGCGTGATCAGCGAAATGATCGTCAGCTCCTTCGGAGAAAGGCGCGGCTGAAGGCGCGGATCGGTCAGCGCTACTGCCTGCGCGCGATACGCCTCGATCACCCAATTCACCGATTTGTTGTCGATCCAGGTTTCTCCCGCTGCGATCTTCCGAATGCAGCGCACCAGAAGTTCCGGCGTAATCGAACGGGGAATAATGCCGCGCACGCCACGGCGGTACATCTCCACTGTGTTCGCTTCGTCGTTTTGCGCCGTTTGCACAATGATCTTGATGTCTGGCATCAGCGCCACAATCTCAGGCAACGCATCCGTTGTCCCAGCCAGCAAACCGCCTTCAAGCAGAAGAACGTCAGCGCGCGTGTCAGCAAGCGCGCGAAGCTCGTCCAGGTTTCCTGCCTGTGCCGCGATCTGAAGGTCGCCCTCCGTCGCGAAGATTTTGCCCATGCCTACCCGATAGATAGCTTGCGAGTCCGCAAGCATCACGCGGATCGGCTCGGTCGAGTGGTTGGTCTGCGGCTTCGGCGGAGGCGCAGTCTGCAATGTGGAGTCGGAGTGGTTCATCCCTCTAATTCTTCTCGATCTTATTCCTGATTTTCTTCTTTTGGTTCTGATTGAAATCGATATTCATCAATTACGGCTGCGGCGTGGGAGTCCAAGCCGTCATCATACGCCCTTACTACACGCCCCAGACAATGAATGGCCGCGGTTTCCTCGGGGCCCGTGGTTCCTTCCGCAACCTGAATCAAGAAATCAACGTTGTCCCCCGGGATCAACTTCTCCCCCTGCTGCTCACGCAGCTTAAAAAGAACTCCGTTGGCGGAAATGTTCTCAGTCGTGGCCTCATACAACTTTCCGGATGTCATAAGGTGTACCGGAAGCGAGAGAGGGAAGCGGACAGCGGTGCGTTCTTCCAGATTTCCGGGTTCGAGCCGATACTTTTCAGTGCGGTCATCCATAGTCGCAAAGACACCTCGTGACCAGATTGTATGAAGAGCCCGGAAGAACATTTTCATGAATCGGTATCAGTCAAATTACCAAAGTCCCCGTCCGGAGTTCAATAAGAAATCGCAGGGTATCGAAATCAGGGTACCGAAGTTTGAAAGAGGGTTTATTTGGCGTAATCTACGGCCCTGGGAAATCCGTCCTCAGGAACTTTAGGGCTCCTCAGGTGGTATGCTCGCTGTTACCATTCGTCAGGAAGCGTTTACGATAGGACATCGGTGCCGCAGGTGCCGGGGATATGCGCCTCCAGTAGCTTACAGAATCGAACTGTTAGGATTGGCCATTTTGTCTGTTTGCCGACGAGTTTTCGCCTATTTTGCCTTTACCGCCATTCTCCTTCCCCTTGCGCTCGCATCTCAGCCCGGGACTGCTTCCCCCGCCCGATTTCCTGACACCACCTCCTATAGCCTGGCCAAGGCCAAGCTCAATTTTCCAAGCGGGTTTGCCGGTCAAATTAACCTGTTGCTGGTCTCATTTCAGCCCGAGCAGCGCAAAGAGATCGACTCCTGGATGCCCGTAGCGCAGGCCCTGCAGCACACCAATTTCAATTTCCACTGGTATCGGCTGCCGGTCTCGAGCAATGAGCTTTGGGTTTTCCGCTGGTGGGACAATGCATCCATGCGCAGCGATGAAACTGACCCGGAGACGTGGCCGTGGATTGTCCCGCTCTACGTCGACAAAGACAGCTTCCGGCACAGCCTCCAGATCCCAAGCGAGAAGCAAATCTCCGTGCTGCTGGTCGACCGGCAGGGAAATGTTCTCTGGCGCGCAGAAGGGCCTATGACTCCAGAAAAGCGAAATTCGCTCCTGGCAGCGGCAGGCACCCACTAGATTCGCGTCTCAAATTTCCGCTAAGTATCTGAAATTGGTTGACTTATTGCCGCCGTGATGCCGTAAGCGCGAGAAAACAAAGGGCCGCATTTAAGTTGCACAATGCGAGCTCAACTCACGCTCCATTGTAAGGGCATCGATTCGACCGATGTAGAAACCGGGAATGCGGCCGGTTTCCCTGAACCCGAACTCCCGATAGAAGGCGATGGCAGGATCGTTATCGACGGCGACCTCCAGGCGCAGGAGCGCAGCCTCGTGCTGTCCGCAAAGGTTGAGGAGCGAACCCATAAGCGCACGTCCAACGCCGTTGCGGCGAAGGGAAGGGTCTACGTCGATCGTAATGATGTGCCCTACACTGCGGCCCTGTGCCAGGCCGAACTGGACGATGGCGAACCCTAGAATCCCGGTCGAGTCATCAGCCACAATTGAGGCCGAACGGGCGTGGAAGAGGAAGTAACGTAGTTCCGCCATGGAATAAGCGATGCCAGGACGGAAGCACATCTGGTCGAGCGCGAAGAGTGTGTCCAGGTCTTCGCGCCCGGCCTGACGGATGTGAATGGCGCTATCGAAGCGCCTGTTCTGAGGTAGCGACGCCATCGGCCCTCGGCTGGACTACCACTCCATCATAGAGCGATGCCCCAACCAGGCGGCCGTTTACGGAGTGGACCATGCGGACCTTCCAACCGGCGTTCCACCATTTCCATGACTTGTTATCCGGATTGAGCGCGAAAATCAGATCGGAGTCGCGAGACGTGATGACAACCCGACCGAGGCCATCGTCGTAGTTGATGTTATCGATATCGCGCACCGGGAGTTCGTTCAACGCATGCCAGGTTTGCCCATGATCCTGGCTGTAAAACGCGCCCTCGCGTCCGCCTACCCACAATACGCCTGCGGGGGTGGAGGCGAGCGCTTCAATTGATGACAAGCCACCAGGCAACATCACGGAAGTCCAATGCACACCGTGATCGTCCGAAAGACGAAGGCTCGTGCGGCTTGCAGCAAACGCGACATCGTCATGCGCATCCACGAAACGGTAAGCTCGATCGAGGACCGGGCCTTCCCAAGTCTCACCGTGATCTGCGCTGCGATATACGCCAGCTGTGGTCGCCGCAAACCAAACCGAACCGACCGTAGAAAGGTCGTTCACTTGGGAGTCAATCGTTGACTCGCGACGGCCCTCCACGACGGTGTGCGGAATCTTGCGATGGTGCCGGACGGTGTAGGTCGTGCGCGTCTTCAGGTTGACGACATGATTGTCGGGCAACCAGCTTTCGCCGGTCCAGCGGAAGACTCCGCGCTCAGTACCGGCGTAGACGCCTCCAGATGGCGATTGCGCAAGAGTGAAAACGTCGAGTCCATCCAGCCCCCCGCTGTGCTGGGCCCAGCTTGAACCGCCGTCGTGTGTCACGAAGACACCGCCATACAGCTTGTCGTTGATCACTCCGGCATACATCGTTTCGGGATGGCGGGAATCACTGATCAGCGCGGTGACCTGACGTTGTGAGAACCCATGGTTTGCGGAGACGAAGCTAGAACCGGCATCGTTGCTCGCCATCACTCCGCTGCGATCTGTGGCCAGAAGAACACGCCGCGGGTTCGCGGGATCCACATAGATGTCGTTGATGATGAGGTTCGGGGTGGTCATCCGCGCCCAATTGGTACCGCCATCCTCTGTTTTATAGAGCCCTTCAGTTGTTCCCGCATAAACGATGTTGCGGTTCGTGGGGTCCTGCATCAAAACGCGAGTCCGGCGCGCCGTGGATGGGATTCCCTGAACTTTGCGGAAGAGTTCGCCTCCGTTCTCACTCTTGTAGATTCCCGAGCAAGCGCTCAGATATACGGTACTTGGGAATTTGGGATCAAGGATGATCGAGAAGACGTCGGAGTCGACGATCAGCCCTTCCTTGATGTTGTGCCAGGTTGCGCCGCCGTCAGTAGTCTTCCAGGGAAGATGCCATGTTCCGGCATAGATGGTGCGCGGGTCACTTGGATCGATGGCAATGGATTCTACTTTGCTGATTTCTCCGCTGCCTTGTGGACTGATCTGCGTCCAATGTATTCCGCCGTCTTCGCTGCGGAAGACGCCGCCGATTGCCCCGGCCACGAGAACCTTGGGATTTGACGGCGCCTGCGCTAGAGCCCGAACGGACTGGCCCTGAATACCGGCGCTCGAAACCCAGCTCTGCCCGCCGTCATGGCTGATATAAATACCTCCGTCCATGCGATCCATGCGCCAGACACCGGCATACAGAGTTTTCGGGTCCACCTCGTCGACAAGAAGATTGTCGATCACAAGATCGTCCACGGTGCCTAGCTCTGCCAGACGGGTCCACGTTGCCCCGTTGTCCATCGATTGATAAATCCAGCTATTCGACGTGCCGAGGTAAAGGTGGTGCGGGTCGGATGGGCTGGAAGTGAAGGAGCGCGCATCGCCGCCGGCTGGCCCCACTGATAACCAGCGGGTAGGTGCTGCTCCGGCCAGTGAAGGGCAGAGCATCGCGAGGGTCGCCAGACCCACGAGGAGGGAGGAAAGCGATTTGCGGTTCATAGCGTCGTTCCGAATACTACGGATTCTTTCTCCTGAATGAGATGTTCGGTCGTCCCCTCACCGTTGACGATAAGCTGCGCGCGCAGCGGGTGTAAGTGGCAACAAGGGTACCTTAACCGAGGAAATTCCTTGCATTTAAGAATATTGCAGATTACAGTACGCCGCCCTTGCAGGCTCGGCCCGCTATTGTCTCCTGAAGCAGAAAGGCCGTCCGGTGTTGCCGGACGGCCTTTGAAGCTAAACAGCCAGTAGCTTTACTTAGTGGCTGCGGCTGCCTTGTGGTGATGGTGACGCACCACGTGGTGGTGGGCAGGCTCATGGCGCGGCTTCACCGGGGGCGCATTGACTGCGGTCGTGCCGGGCACGTCGTTGTCAAAGTTAGCTCCGGATGGCACGAGGTAATCCTGCACCTCGTTGTTGCCCGAGTTGTCGGTGCGAACCTGGATGCGGCTCGCGTCGATGCCCTTCTCGGTCACCAGGTAGTCACGAGTGTTGACCGCTCGCTGCCCGGCCAGATCCGCCGCAGTCTCTTCATGACGGCGATGGCGTCCGCGCGCTTCCGCAACCGGTGCGCTGTTGCCAACCACGACGAGAGTCGCATCAGCATTGCGCTGCAGGTTCAGAGCCACGTCGTCCAGGCAGCCCTTGGCATCGTTATCCACGCGGGTGGGACGGCGGGTGTCATGGTTGAACTGGATGGAGCACAGCGTCTGAGTCTTTGGAGTCGGCGGCGGCGGCGGTGCAGCCACGGAAACGGTCGTCGTGGAAGACGCCGTCTGACCCTTATCGTCAGACACGTTGCAGGTCACGGTGATCGTTCCAGCTGGAGCGCCAGTCGTGGACAGCGTCGCGGTGGAGGTGCTCCCGTTGATCGAGCCTGCTGAAGCCTGGTAGCTATAGGTCAGAGGACGATTCTGCGGACTGACGCCACTTGCGGTGATGGTCGCGCTCTCGCCCGGGTTCAGCGTAGTCGGGTTGGCCGCGCAACTCACCGTCGGAGGCTCAAATTGCTTGACGGTAAATTGCGCTGTGCAATCTGCCGATTGGCCGACCTTGTTTCCTTCGGTTACGTGGCCAGAGACTGTGTAATTTCCGGGAGCAAGGCTGCCGGTCTGGATAGTGGTGGTCGATTCCGTTCCTGTGGCGCCTTGGCCCGTCCAGCTATATGCAGCGGTTTTCTTCGGATTTAGATTCGTTGCTGTTCCCGTGATGGTGACGGGCTCGCCCGGATAAACCGATGCCGGATTTGCTGAGCAGGCATAGGTAACTGGCGGCGGAGGCACAATGCTGCCGAAGTGGAAGACCAGGCCGGTGCTGAGGCGCGCGACATTTGCGTTGAGGCGTCCGCCAGTGTTGGCTTGCGGGCCATAGTTCACATGGAAGTATTCGTAGTCAGCCTGGAAGAGGCGCAGCCCGAGGTGATGATTGAACCAGGGAGTGTTGTAATCCAGACCGCCGCCGGCTGTCAGAGCCGGTCCCCACGTGTAGTTGTGGACGGCAAGCGGCTCTTCATTGGGCCCCCCGAAACGCACTCCGCCAGCAAGACCGTGAATGAAGGGCTCGATGTTCTCAGACTCGACGGGAAAACGGGCGATCAGACCTGCTTGCATGGTTTGAAAGCCGTCATTCTTACCCTCTTGATGATTTCCGTACTCGATCTGCCCGCCAAAATGGCTGTTGAAATAGTAGGCTCCGCTTGCAATCGCTCCTTTATCAACCGCCGAAGGCTCTTGTGCGAAGTAGGTGCCATCAGGAAGAGGCGTTTCTACAGTGGCCTTCGGAGCGGCATAGCTGAACCCGGCGAAAATATCCACGCGAGACTGTGGTTGGGCTGCAGGAGCAGCGGGCAAAGACGAGGAATTCTGCCCATAAACACCGGTAGCGCCCATACCCAGGACGCATCCCGCCAACAGAATCCGGGAAAAAGAAGTAAACAAACGAGAATGCATGCGCATATCCTCCGCAACCTTTAAAGAAATGACAAATGAGATCGAACGACCTATGGAAAGTAAGCCAGAAATCAATGCAACGGGCGGACTTCGCCCCAAATTCACGAAAGCTCAGGGTACCACATTTTATTTACCGTTAGATCATAAATTAATCAATCAGTTGGTCGAATCAACAATGGGTTTTTGTGAAACCTGAGTGGCAAAGGCTCAACTCCGGACGGCCACATTTTTCGTTAGCTTCCGACCTGTTTCTTCGAATACATGGCCGCTCACCCAGGAGTGAATTCACGGCGCGCCAGTACCGCCGATTCGAACTTGAGCTATTGCAGGTTCAGGACGCGTTTGAAACTGCCAGACTCATGCTGAATTTTCTCCTGCAGCAGCGTAAGGGCATAGATCAGCTGCTCAGGCCGGGGCGGGCAGCCAGGTACATACACATCGACGGGAATGATCTGATTTACGCCCTGCAAAAGTGCGTAGTTGTTAAAAACGCCGCCTGAAGTTGCGCAAGCACCCATCGAGATGACCCATTTGGGCTCGGGCATCTGGTCGTAAAGGCGTCGAATGACGGGGGCCATCTTTTGCGATACCCGGCCGGCAATCACCATCAAGTCTGATTGACGCGGCGAGGGACGAAAGACTTCTGCGCCGAAGCGCGCCACGTCGAACCGCGACGCGCCCATAGACATCATTTCGATGGCGCAACAGGCCAGGCCGAAGGTCATCGGCCAAATAGAATTCTTCCGTACCCAGTTAATGGCCGAATCGACCGTGGTCAGGAAGACTCCCTCCGGCTGCTCGTAGCCGTAGCTGACTTCTTTGACCTTCTCGCGGTTTTTGCCACTGCTCTGAAGCGCGCCAAATAGATACCGATCCTGCGCTGTTTCGCTCATATTTCAAATATACAGCGGCAGATGCCTTATCTTCAGCAGTAACAAAGCCCATAAAAGCCGGAAATTGCCCGCATCATTTTTTTTAATAGTGGCTGTTTTGTCGCGACGCGCGGCTAGGCTAGTCACAGCCGCAAACCGCGAAAATTCAACCACGATGTTGCGCCCGGGCACGAGTAGTTTGGGCGTGGTTCGCGCTAACGAGCGGCAAACAAGTTCGAGGTGTAAATGCTCTCTCGTTGTGCGAGGCTTTGTCTTTTCCTTCTGTTGTTTTCGGGTTGTTTGTGTTTCGCCCAGGCTCCTTCGGCACCGGCCACCGCCGCGCAAATAGCACAACTTCAGGCGCAAGTGGCGCAAGCCCAGTCATCAGCAGACAACTCATGGATGCTCGCCAGCGCAGCCCTCGTGCTCTTAATGACCGGACCAGGACTGGCGCTGTTCTACGGCGGACTGGTGCGGCGCAAGAATGTGCTGTCGATCCTGATGCAATGCATCGCAATGATGTCGATCATCACGGTGGTGTGGGCGATTTTGACTTACAGCCTTGCCTTTGACTCGGGAACGGCATTTATCGGGGCGCTGCACCACATGTTCCTGCACAAAGTAGGACTGGCACCGGATCCGGACTACTCGGCGACGATTCCGCTCCAGACCTTCATGATCTATCAGTTGATGTTCGCCATCATCACGCCGGCGCTCATCACAGGCGCCTTCGCTGAGCGGATGAAGTTCAGCGCGATGGCCGTGTTCCTGACCTTGTGGTCCATCATCGTCTATTCGCCTATGGCGCACATGGTGTGGGGCAAGGGTGGACTGCTGAACGCCTCGCTGGGCGGACGCTTCCCATGCCTCGATTTCGCAGGAGGAACGGTCGTCCATGTGACGTCCGGAGTTTCGGCTCTGGTATGCGCCCTGTATTTGGGCAAGCGACTGGGCTACCCGCGTGAGCCAATGCCGCCGCACTCGGTGGTATTGAGCTTTATCGGGGCGTGCTTGCTGTGGTTTGGTTGGTTCGGATTCAACGCCGGCAGCGCATTGGGGGCAGGACCATTGGCGACGAGCGCCTTTGTGAACACCCAGTTCGGCGCGGCCGCTGCGGCGTTGGCCTGGTCGGCTGTGGAATGGATGCATCGAGGAAAGCCGAGCGCTCTGGGCGTGATTTCTGGCGCGGTGGCGGGACTGGTTGCGATTACTCCAGCGGCTGGTTTTGTGCAGCCCATGTCTGCGCTGGTAATTGGCGCCGCTGCGGGTGCCTTCTGCTACTTCATGGTTGTGAAGGTGAAGTCCTGGTTCGGGTATGACGACGCGCTGGATGCATTCGGTGTTCACGGCGCTGGAGGAACGCTGGGCGCCATTCTCACGGGAATTTTCGCATCCAGTACAATTAATCCGATTTTTAAGAACGCAAAGACCGGAGCCGTGATGCCGTCGGGCGCTATTGAGGGGAACTGGCACCAGTTGCTCAATCAGCTGACAGGCGTAGGCATTTCCTGGGTCGTATCCATCGTTGGGACGCTGATTTTGCTTGTGCTGATTGACTTGACCATGGGATTGCGCGTGACTCGGGAGCACGAAATCGAAGGACTCGACGTAACCCAACACGGCGAAGAAGGATACGAATTCGCCTCGTAAGTCGCATCATCGTGCCGGCATTTTCACTCGGATTCGTGTGAGGCCTGCACAAGCGTTGCGGATATTGTTCTTACTTCTGATACTCTTTTTTGTCGGGAACTCACAATCTATGCAGAAGATCGAAGCAGTTATTCAGCCCTCCAAACTCGACGCCGTGAAGGACGCGCTCCTTGAAGCCGGCATCGAAGGCATGACCATCCTTGAAGCGCGCGGCCATGGCCGCCAAAAAGGCCACACTGAGTTTTATCGTGGCCGCGAATACACTGTCGACCTTCTCCCCAAGGTGAAGATCGAGATGGTCGTGTCGGACGAGCTTGCGGAAAAGGCCGTCCAGGCGATTCTTTCGAGTGCGCGCACCGGAAAAATCGGCGATGGAAAGATCTTTGTCTCTAAGATCGACGACGCCATTCGCATTCGCAACGACGAGAGAGGTACCTCGGCTCTTTGAAGCGCGCACGCTCTCGGAGGATCGACTTCGAGAGCTCTTGGTTCACCAGTGTTCGTGCAGTGAGCCTCGGCTCCTTGCACGCCGCGGAGCATTTTCTAGCAGAATTCAAGTAATAATAGGGCTTATCCGGATCGCGGGGTAATGCCCGGCGCCGAAGCTCACTCGCCCATGAACGCGCTTTCCACAATCCTGCCGCAATTGCAAAGCCTGTATGAACGGGAAAGTGCCGACTTGCGTGGCACCTTTGAACGCACCGGCGACGGCTCTGCGGCCTTGCGGCGCCGGGCATCGATCGTCGATAACGCTGTTCGCAAAATTTGGACCTCGCTTGGCGAAAAAGATCGACCCGGCATCGCGCTGGTGGCCACAGGTGGTTTTGGGAGAAGGGAACTGTTTCCCAGCTCAGACGTGGACGTGCTCTACCTCTGCGCAAATGAGGTCGTAGAGCGCGATCTGCACCAGACCCTGCGTGCCGTTACGCAGGCGCTATGGGATACGGGATTACGCGCCAGTCCGGCAACGCGAACCATCAAGGAATGTGACAAGGTCGATCCAAATAACCTCGAGTTCACCATATCTCTGCTCGACCGCCGGTTCATTGCCGGTGACCTCGGGCTTTACCGCCGGCTGGAGACTGATGTGCTGCCTGCGGTTGCCCTTCGCGACTGGGAAACGATTGTCCAAAACGTGGCGGAACTTGCCCGTGCTCGACACGCAAAATTCGGCAACACCATATTTCATCTGGAACCGAATATCAAAGAGTGCCCGGGCGGCCTGCGCGACTATCACCTGGCGCAGTGGCTGTCGTTGCTCAACACTCTTCGAGAGACGAAAGTCTGGCCGAAGCCCGCTGGCCCAACACTGTATGGGACTCACGGAGAGCGCGAGTATGCATTTGATTTTCTAGCCGCCGCTCGATGCTTTCTGCATTACCGCTATAACCGCGACAACAACACGCTCGACTGGCACGCGCAGGACGAGGCTGCATCGCACAGCATCGGCCTGGAAACGCGCGGCTCCGCCGATCCGGCCTACTGGATGCGGACTTACTATCGACAGGCGCGCACGATCTATCGCAAGGCTTGTCTACTCATGGACACGTTGCCCCCTCCCCGGCGGTCGTTCTACAAGCAATTTCGCAGGAAGCGGTCGCCGGTGGCGGGGACGGATTTCTTTCTTGACCATGGGCGTCTTGATTTGGCCGAAAACGCAACCGGAATTGACGGAGAAGCGATCCTCTATATCTTTGGCGTGATCGCCACTCAGGGACACAAGCTAAGCCAGCAGGCCGAGGACCGCATCGTAGAAAACCTGCCTGTCCTGGCAGTCCAGATGCCCGAAGGGCCTTTCCTTTGGAATAGCCTGCGTGAGGTTCTAGTGGGACCCTATGCGGCGCACGCCCTCCGAACGATGCATGCCCTGGGAATTCTGGAATTGTTGATTCCTGAATACCACGGCATCGACTCGTTGGTGATCCGCGACTCTTATCACAGATATACAGTCGACGAGCACACATTCCTTGTTATCGACAACATCCATGTTTTGCGGCAGCCACACTTTGAGTGGGAGAAGCGATTGGCAACCCTGTTGCCTGAAATCGATCGGCTTGATTTGTTGCTGCTCGCTGTACTGATGCACGATACGGGCAAGGCTCGCAAAACCGGCGATCATGCCACGCAGAGTGCCGCACTGGCCGAGAACCTGTTTGCGCGGCTGGAGTTCGACCCCGAAGAGCGTGAAATTGTGCGGCGGCTGATACGCGGGCATCTTGACATGTCAGCAGCGTTGCGCCGAGATATTTTCGCGCCCGAGACAGTGCGCGCTTTCGCCGAAAAGGTAAAGACGCCTCAGCATTTGAAGATGCTGACTTTGATGACCTATGCCGACATCAAATCGGTCTCTCCCGAGGCGCTTACGCCGTGGAAAGCCGAAAATCTGTGGCAGCTTTATATCAGCACATCAAACTTCCTCGACCGCAGCGTGGACGAAGCCCGCTACCATGCCGAGAGCGACCCGGCAGTGTTGAATCGCATTACCGCGCTGGTGGCAAACGAGACTCCACGGCGCAACGGTAAGGAAGATACGGGCCTGCGGAAATTTCTGGAAGGGCTTCCGCAACGATATCTGCAGACGCGTACGCCTGATCAGGTCCGCGACCATTACAAGATGGCCGCGGCCCTCGGGGACAATCCGATTCAGTTGTCCTTCCGCAGCGTGCGGCAATTGAATGAAATCACCATCATCACTGCGGACCGTCCCTACTTGTTTGCGGATATCGCCGGAGTGCTTTCCGCCTGGGGCATGAATATTGTGAAGGCCGATGCCTTCTCAAATGAGAGCGGGACTGTCCTCGATACATTTCAGTTCACCGATCCATTTCAAACCCTCGCGCTGAATCCCTCTGAAGTGGAGCGGTTCGAGGAGAGCGTGCGCAACGTAATAGCGAAGTCGCTCCCTGTTGAGAAACTTTTGCAGTCACGCAGCCACTCTTGGCGTCGCGGTCACGTCAAAGTGCCGATAGAGACCCGGATAGAGTTCGACAGCGAGTCTTCGACACACAGCACGTTATTGCAGGTAGTCGCACAGGACACGCCCGGCCTTTTGCGAGCCATTGTGCTTGATCTTGCACACCACAATTGCAATATCGAGGTGGCTCTTATCGACACCGAAGGCGAAATGGCAATCGACGTCTTTTACTTGACGGTCAATAACGAAAAGCTGGACGAGGCGGGCCGCCAGACGCTGGAAACCTCGATGAAACAAGCTATCAATAGTCTCAGATAGCCAAGAGTTCAGAGCAACGCCGATCTCCAGCTCAAAAGCTTCCGGGCTCAGCGCTGCGTGATGAAGGTTTTCGGGAATCGTGCGGTTGGAATCGTGAATCCAACAGATTATGCAAATTAGTGGAAATACGATCTTGGTTACGGGCGGTGGCTCGGGCATTGGCCGCGGGCTTGCCGAGGCGTTCCATTCGGAAGGGAACCACGTCATTATTGCGGGCCGGCGCAAGGGCACGCTGGATGAGACGACTGCGGCGAACCCTGGGATGAAATCGACGGTGCTCGACATCGAGAACGCCGAATCGATTTCCCGGTTTGCGAGTCAAATGCAGTCGGAGTTTCCGGCGCTGAACGTGGTGATTCACAACGCTGGGATTATGCGGCCCGAATCCATCCGGAAGGGCGCAACCGCCGATCCTGAAGCGATGATTGCTACGAATCTGCTCGGGCCTATCCGGCTGACGGCGGCACTGCTGCCTCAGTTACTCAGGCAGCCCAAGGCGACAATTCTCACCGTTTCGTCCGGCCTTGCGTTTGTGCCGATGGCAATCACGCCTACATATTGCGCGACCAAAGCGGCAATTCACTCGTACACCCAATCGCTCCGCTATCAACTTAAGGACACGTCCGTACAGGTGATCGAGATTGTGCCTCCGTATGTGCAAACGGAGCTGATGGGAGCGGGGCAGGCAAGCGATCCCAACGCGATGCCTCTGAATGACTTCATCGCGGAAACCATAACTCTTTTGAAGAACTCGCCTGATGCAAAGGAGATTTGCGTTGAGCGTGTAAAGCCCCTGCGCTTTGCAGAATCCAACGGCGGGTACGAGGCTTTCTTCCGTCAATTCAACGACAGAGTTGCACCCCACCAACAGTAGAAAGCGGCTCCTACTTCAAGTAAGCGCGCACCAAGTCAATCAAATCCTCAGCCAGTTCCGAGGGGGGCACGGCGCTCTTCTCTGAACCGGCTATGTGATGGCGCACGTGGTCTTCGAGCACTTCCGCCATCAAGCTGTTGACACCTCCGCGAACATTGGCCAGCAGCATCAGCACGTCAGCGCAGTCATCACCCGCTGTCAGCGAGCGCTCAATCGCATCCACCTGGCCGCGGATGCGGCGAATCCTGGCAACTAGCTTTTGCTTCTCTTTTGCAGTCTGGGTCATGATTTGTGCCCTTGCATATATGGTAGGGGGATATGATAAAAAAGACAAGACAATTCATACCCGCGAAACACTGCCCCGCTATTCTCAACGCCATCCAAAAGGAGCAAAGGAGCCATTGCTGCGCCGTAACTTCATCTTTGTCATGCTGCTCGCGCTGACGACTTTGGCCGGCGCGCAATCGCGTCAGCGGCTTCCGGATGCGCCCGTGCCTCAGATTGCGGCTACCGTCCTTCCCGACCAGACTCTGAGTCCGGAGTCCGCGCCGATCGCAACGCCGGCGACAACGCCGCTTACCGTCTTTCCGCATCCCGACAATACGCGCTGGTACATTGCCGGGCAGGCAAACTTCATTGGACAGGCACATCCGAATTTTCACTCGCCATACGAGGGGACGAACAGCTTTCGCGCGGGTGGCGAAGAGAAGGCATCTTTCGTCGGCACGGTCTACACGGGCTGGCAGGTGCACCATAATCTGCGCTACAACACAGATTTCCTTGTAGATCTGGAGAGCGCGGGTGGTCGCGGATTGAGTCAAGCCCTTGGGCTCGCCGGGTTCACTAATCTTGACGTGGTTCGGAACCCGAACCTGGGCCCTAAGCCTTATCTCGCTCGCGGAGAAATCCACCAGACCATTGGCCTGACAAACTCGATGGTTCCGCAACAGCGGACCTACCTCGGCTTGGCAACAAAGGTTCCCGCGCGGCGGTTTGATATTCGCATAGGGAAAATGAGCGCGCCCGATGTGTTCGACGTTAACGATGTCGGCAGTGACAGTCATTTGCAGTTCACCAATTGGACCATCGACAACAACGGTGCGTGGGATTACGCAGCGGACACACGCGGCTATACAGTCGGCAGCGTGCTTGAGTACGACGATCACAACTGGAGCGCGCGCTACGGCCTCTTCGCCATGCCCACTGTGGCCAACGGAGACACGCTGGACTGGGCATTCAGCCGCGCGCGCGGGCAGAACATGGAGTTCGAATGGGACCGCTCACTGATTCACGGGCGCCACGGCGCGACGCGCATCCTCAGCTACGTGAATAACGCTCACATGGGTTTGTATCGGGATGCCGTGAATGCGTACCTCGACGGAGCAGACCCCACGCCCGAGATCACCAGCCATGAGAAGTTCGGCGCCGTGAAGTACGGCTTCGGTTGGAATAACGAACAGGACGTGACCGACCACCTGCGCGTCTTCTCGCGCTTTGGATGGAACGAGGGTCAGCACGAGTCGTTTGCCTACACGGAAGTTGACCAGACGGTAAGCTTCGGCGGCGACTACAGCGGCGCACAATGGCATCGGCCCGACGATAAATTCGGCGCTGCGTTTGTGAGTAACGCAATCAAAAAAGATCACCAGAACTATCTTGCCTACGGCGGGCTTGGTTTTCTGCTCGGAGATGCGCGCCTGAATTATGCCCGCGAAGATATTGAGGAGAGCTACTACAACTGGCACATTAAATCAGGCGTGTTTGGAGCGATTCAGCTGACGCACATTGACAATCCGGGATATAACCGCGACCGTGGACCGGTGTGGGTGCCGGGCGCACGGATTCACGTTGACTTCTAAATGCGCGAGTTACGCTTCCACCGCCACGGGCAATTGCGCAGCCTTCCACGCTGCGAAGCCGCCCGCGATCTCAGCCAACTTCGTAATCCCGTTCTGGTGTAATATGCTTGCTGCGATGGAAGACCGGTAGCCACCCGCGCAATGAACTGCGATTGCTCGATCGCGCGGAACATCCGCAATGCGTTCCTGCAGCCGGTTCAGCGGAAGATTAACGCTGCCTTCGATGTGTCCGCTCTCCCATTCGCGCGGGGTACGGACATCTACAACAAGGGGCGGGTTCGGCTCTGCCAACTTTTCCGCAGCGATCAGCACACTGATGCGGTCGGTGGGCCACACCAGGTCTGGCCTGAATGCCAGTGCCTGCATGCCGCCCGCGAGATATCCCATCACATGATCGAAGCCGATGCGCCCCAGCCGTACCGATGCTTCCACTTCGCGCCCCGGCTCCGCGATGATGGCAATCGGCTTCGAACGGTCCAGCAGAGTTCCGGCCCACGTGGCATATTGGCCGCCTAGTCCAATGTTCAGACTGCCCGCTAAATGCCCCTTAGCGTAATCCGCCGCCTCGCGCGCATCCAGCAGTTGAGCGCCCCTCTCGCCCAGCCTCAAAATCTCATCCAGTGCAATCGGCCGCAGCGCGCGCTCCAGTGTTTTGTCCAGCGTGGCGCGCTCTTGGGTGTTAAGAATTGCGTCGAAAGTGAAATATGAGGGGGCGTCCGGCTGGTCCGCCGTAACCAGCCGCACAAACTCTTCCTTCGTCATCGGCTTCAGCGCATAGTTGAATCGCCGCTGCTCACCGAGAGTTGAAACCGTATCCGACGAAAGCTGCTTTCCGCACAGCGACCCCGCGCCGTGCGCTGGATAGACAAGCGTCTCGTCGGGCAAGGGAAGCAGCTTGTCATGCAGCGAATCATAGAGATACCCACCCAGATCATTGGCACTCCAACCGAGCGACGCCCGCAAGTCCGGCCGTCCCACGTCGCCGATGAATAGCGTGTCTCCAGTCAGCACCGCATAAGGCTTCTCAGCGCTGTTGCGAAGATCGAACACGAGAATCGAAATCGACTCGATGGTGTGCCCTGGGGTCTCCAGCACCTGAAGTCGCATTCCAGGGAACTCCATGGCGTCGCCGTCCTTCATTGGCACAAATGCGTACTCAGCTTGCGCGCGCGCTCCCAGGTGGATCGCCGCTCCACAGGTATCGCGCAACTCCAGGTGGCCGGCGACAAAGTCGGCATGGAAATGCGTCAGAAAGACGTGTCGAATTCGCAACCCAAGGGTCGCTGCATCCACGAGGTACTGCTGAACGTCCCGCTGCGGATCAACTACAATCGCGGTCCCGCTCTCCTCATCTCCTAGCAAATAGGAGGCGTGCGCCAGGCACCCGAGATAGTACTGTTTCAGAATCATCAGAAGTCGTGCGTCAGACTATGCCTCAGTGCCGTCGCATGGCAACTCTTCACCGCGCGCCGCTCATGGTGTAGAGATCGGAGAGGCTCAGTATGTATCCGTATGCGTAGCTGGTCCCATCCGGATTGATCTTGAGGGTGAAGGGACGCACACCCGTGACGTCCGGCAGTGGGACATCGCGAGCGGGCGATCGCGTCCCTGTCTTGGGATCAAGCTTCTCCAAAGGCTGAGACATGCCCGGTTTGGGCCGGAGTCCAACAAAAAGTCGGCCATCACTTGTCCATCCGGGAATAAACTCCTTCGGTTGGAGGCCGGCAATCGGGACGGGCGCACCGCCGCTCATCGGCACGAGAAGCGTAGGACGGCCATTAGACAAAAGCCCAGCAAGCAGCCACTTGCCATCCGGCGACACTCCTGAACCGAGGATTCCTTCCGGAGTGATCGGCCGGGGATTGCCTCCACTCAGGTCCTGGAGCCACGTGCGGAACCCGTGTCCCGGCTCCCGTGCGATATAGAAAACTGACTTATCGTCCGGCGTAAATCCTCCGAGGGTATAGCTTCCGGTATCCAATGTCGACAGTCGCCGCGGCTCGCCGGCTCCGACGGGCAGCAGCCATTCGTTGCTGTCCTTCAGGTTCAATCCGAGCGCCCATTGATTATCGTGCGAGAGCGCTATTCCGTAGCCTTCCCCGATAGCAACAGCGGGCGAGCCATCCGTGTTGCGGACATAAATTGTGTAGGCCGAGTTCGGGTTCTCCATGCCTTCTTCTTCAAAAAGAATCATCTTCCCGTCGTCGCTGATCGCCCGTAAATAGCCGTAATCCAACCACGACAAGTCGCGGCCGGTCGCTCCATCGCCGGTGGAAACAACATTTCCGATGTGCACGATCCCCTGTTCCGCCAAAAGCTGCCCATTCGCCGAAATGTCCCGCAGGAACAGACGGCCCGGCACAGAAAGCACTTCGCGGGTCTTACCCGAAACCGACATCGCGTGAATCGCTCCTGACTCCAGTGGAGAAGTGAACCATACCTCTTTCCCCGAAGGCGTCCACGCAAGTCCCTGCACACTTTCATACAGCGGACTCTCCGCGACTTTCTTTCCATTCGGGTCAAAAATCATCACATTGCCACGATCGTCGCCCGGACTGCCGTGTGAGATGAACGCGAGGTAATGCCCATTGGGCGAGAATCGAATGAAGTCAATCGCCCCGCCGCTGAACAGCACCTTCCCGATCGGGTATTCGACCTGGAAGACTTGCTTGTTCGGCAGGTAGCGCACAATCGCCAGTCCGGTGCCGTCGGGAGTATAGTCGGCATCAGCTACGTTCTCAATCTCCGGCTTGGGAGCGCCCGCGCCGCTCGTCGCTCGCGCCAGTGTGCCGATAGAAATACCGAAGCCCACAATACGATCCGGCGAAAGCGCTACCGCAATTTCACCTGTCTTCGACACTGCCAGCAACCGTGCATCCGTGATGCCAATGGAATGGCCACCGCTTCCGTTCGCCGGCACGGTATAAATTTCCGGCTTGGCCCCCTCCCACGTCGCGGTGTAAAGAATGTTCTGCTCATCCGGGGTGTAGCGCGCGTCGGTTAGAGATCCGCGTCGATAGGTGACCTGGTGAAACTGCAAATTGCTCACCGGCTGTGACGATCCAGCCTTCCATCCCGCGAACGCCGCCGCTGCGATTACGACCGCCGCGCCGATCGCCCAATACCACCAGGGGACGCGTTTGCCGCCCTTCGCTGCAGGAAGGCCGGCTGACGGAGTAACATCCGTGCTCGCTTCAAGTTCAAACGCCAAGTCGCGTGCGGATTGATACCGTTCATCCGGCGACTTCTCCAGACAGTGGCGGACAATGCGATCCAGCACAGGCGGCATTTGCTTCCCCGTCGCCAGCGTCTCCGGTGGATCTTCATTCAGAATCGCCGTCATCGTCTCCGCTGCTGTATCGCGCTTAAAGGCGCGGACGCCGGTGAGCATTTCATAGAAAACAGCGCCAAAGCTGAAGATGTCTGTGCGGCAATCAACAGCGTGCCCGCGCACCTGCTCGGGAGACATATATCCGGCGGTGCCCATCACGGTTCCGGCATCTGTCGCGGGCCCCAGGGCTGTCATAGTTGCCTCTGCCGCGGACCCATCGCGGGTTTGGAGCGGCGCAACCGACTTCGCCAGACCAAAGTCCAGAATCTTCACCTGTCCGTCACGCGTAATGAAGATGTTGTCAGGCTTAAGGTCGCGGTGGGCAATGCCCCGACCGTGCGCCGCGGCCAAACCTCGCGCAATCTGGATCGCGTATCCCACCGACTTCCGGTGTGAGGGAACGCCGCGCACCAGCATTTCGCGCAGGCTCTCGCCATCCAGCAGCTCGGAGACGAGGAAGTGAGTGCCATCATCCTCGCCCACATCGTAAACAGCCAGAATATTGGGATGGCTGAGCGCCGCGACGGCCTGCGCTTCCTGTTGAAAGCGGCGAAGGCGCTCGTGGTCAGCCGCAAATGACGCGGGTAGCACTTTTAATGCGACATCGCGTCCCAGGCGCGTGTCCCGCGCCTTGTAGACTTCTCCCATGCCACCCGCGCCAATCAGCGCAGAGAGTTCGTACGGTCCAAGGCGTGTGCCGGCAGTGACGCTCATAAGGTGACCAAAATTATAACGATCTTCGCACAGCCTTAGCCCCTATTTCCGCAAATCCATGGCGGCTAATCCTTCGCCAGTCTTATTTCGAGCTGTCTTGAGGCATAGCTCGCTGCAGTTGAGCAATTTGCTGTTTGATGATGTCGAGATTCGGGCCGGATTTAATGTAGGTGAGGCTATTCTGCAAATGTTGCAATGCACCTTGCAGATCGCCCTGCCCGGCCAGCATCACCGCAAGTAACTGCTCCGTGTTAGGAGACACGTGTTGCGGATCCATTGCCAGTGATTTGCGGGCGCTGGCTTCGGCATCGTCGACTTGGCCAAGATTGAATTTTCCCACCGCATCTAAGTACAAAATTTGCGGCGTCCCTGCGGGGTCTAGCTTTAGAGCTGCAGAGGTTGCGTTCACCACGTCTTGCCATTTCTTCTGGCCAGCACTCAACTCCGCGATGGGCTCATAAGGCGAGATGAATTTGGAATCGGCCGCAGCGGCTTTTTGGTAAGAGTTGAGAGCAGCCTGAGGGTCTTTAGACTGCTGGAACCGGCCAAGCTCGTACCAGGCTTCTGCAAAGTTGGAATCGGACTTTACGGCCTTTTGAAGCTCACGTTCGGCGTTCTTCCCATTGTGATTAATCCACTCGCTGCGAGCGTTATTGAAGTGCTTCATTCCGTCCTTTGATACGGAGGCGGTGGTGGCGCTAGTGGACGAACCGGACGCCGCGCTGTTCGGGTGTAGCCTGATAATCCCAATGTTCGGATTGTCCAGGATGGTAACCGTGCTCGATGTAAAGCCGGGCAGATCGGCCTCGACATCACAACCTACGAGTTGCGAAGTGGTCTCCGGTCGGGGATTCGATTTTTCGGGTGTGATCTCGGACTGGGCGGTACTGCCTTGAATCGTGAAATGGCCATGCCCGTCGGCCTGAGTACGATAGCGCACGACCCCCTTGCAATTGACGACTACAGGGATTGGATCCCAGGGAATCTCCGCGTCTTCAACCTTCACGCTTCCGTTGAGTACTGTGCCACCCTGCTCCTGGAGCGTCGAGTAATCTGCGTTTTTCCCAAAGCCGCTTGAGGACTGCGGACCTTGTGATGTATTCGAGGGCGGGGCGGCAGCGGGAGATCCTCCGGATTTCTGCGCATGCGCCTGCGTGCTTACCGCGAATCCAAGAATCAATCCTGAGAAGATTCCCGCCGAAATCCAAAGTTTGTGTCGCATCGCTCACCTCACAAAAAAATCGAATCCCATTATCATCCTCGGCAGGGTTCTTTGAAAGGGGCTGGTTCCGCTTATGCGCGGCGTAGTAGCGGGCCACTCGAGCCAGCAGTGAATTATCATCAAAGGATGGGGAGCGAAGAAAGCCGTATGCCAGAGACGATCCCAGCCCCGAGGCCTTTTTCTACTGACGACGCGCGCCTGGAGCCGATTGCCGCCAAGGTGATGGCGGGTGAGCGCCTTAGCTTTGACGACGGCCTCACGCTGTACGGTTCTGGCGACGTGCTGGCGGTGGGTTGGCTGGCGAATCATGTCCGCGAGAAGAGGCACGGCGATGTCGCCTACTTCAATGTCAACCGGCATATCAATCCCACCAATGTTTGCGTCGCTGCGTGCCGGCTTTGCGCGTTTGGGCGCAAGAAGGGAGCGGAAGGCTCCTACACCATGGCGCTTGAGCAGGCTTGGGAGACGGCTGCTTCCGGCTACTCAGAAGCCGTAACCGAGTTCCACATTGTCGGTGGCCTTCATCCCGACCTGCCGCTGGAATACTTCCTCGACCTCATTTCCGGACTCAAGGAGCGGTTCCCTCAGGTTCACATCAAGGCCTTCACCATGGTTGAGATTGCGTTCCTCGCCCGTCGCGCGAAGCTCACGATCCCCGAGACGCTGACGAAGCTGAAGACCGCAGGTGTTGACTCAATGCCCGGCGGTGGGGCTGAGATCTTCGCCGACCGTGTACGCCACATCATTTGCGACCACAAGATCGATGGCGACGAGTGGCTTGAGACAGCGCGAATGGTGCATCAGGCCGGCCTGAAATCCAACGCGACCATGCTCTACGGCCACATCGAGAACGACGAAGACCGCGTGGATCACCTTTTGAAGCTGCGCACGCTTCAGGACGAGACTCACGGCTTCCAGACTTTCATTCCGTTGGCGTTTCATCCTGACCACACGCCGCTGGCACACCTTCCGAAGACCACAGGCCTGACCGACATTCGCCAGATCGCCGTCAGCCGCTTGCTGTTGGACAACTTCCCGCACATCAAGGCGTACTGGCAGATGATGACTGCCAAGATCGCGCAGATTGCGCTCCGCTTTGGCGCGGACGACATTGACGGCACGGTGATCGAGGAGAAGATCTACCATGATGCCGGTGCGACCACACCGCAAGGTATGCGCCGCCAGGAGTTGATGAGACTGATCACCGCTGCGGGACGGGTCCCGGTGGAGCGCGATACGCTGTATCGCTCCGTCATGCGCTCGGAAGACACGTTCACCGTGGCTGTTTAGCGCATTCGCGACTACTTCTTTGACTGGATGAGCCGAATGCGCGCCGTTACGGCGCGGCCGAGCGGCTCTGTGAACATCAGGTATTGAGGCGAGTCCACGTTGTTGTTCACGACGGTGGGATTCTGTCTGTCGGTTGCGTTTTCCATCATCCCGCGCAGCCCGAAGTAGTAGCCATGGAAATGGAACCGCCATTCAAGGCCGGGACTGAAGGACAGGTAGTCAGGGAAGCTGTGTGAGCCTACTGCTCCGACCACCTGATCGTTGGCGTTGACTGACGTGATCGGAAAGCCGTTGTGCCAGTCGAGAGTGTAGACGAAGTCCCAGCTCTTCTTGAACATCGGCACGTAGAACGGTAACCATCCCCACGAGAGGACGCGGTTGGGAGTGTTCCAGGCAAGCGGGCCGCTCTGCTGCGGCCCCAGGAACGAAATCGTGGGAGAGTAGTCGATGGCCGAATTGGTGTGCGCGATTGAGTGAGTGTAGGCCGCGAACAGCGTGTACCCCTCACCGAAGGTTCGACGGCCCTCGATCTCGGCGGCATAGTCATGGTCGCGTCGGTTACTGGCAAGAAGGTAGTTGCCTGAGAGCGCGCCCGGGCCGCTCTGGTTCACGTAATTGAACAGGTCGGAGACGTTCTTGTCGATGAAGTTGGCCTTTGCGTAGATGGCGCCGCGGAGCTTTTGCTCAACTCCCACGCTCCAGTTGATAGCGCGCGCCTCGTGCAGCGCGGCATGGTTGTAGGTGAAGCTGGTGAGCTGCGGTGGTCCGGAGGGAGTAACGCCATCGGCGTCGTAGTAGGTGTCATAGCGCGAGCCACCGAGCGCGTCTTCAAGGTAGTCGAGTTGAGTGTGTTCATAGTAGACGCCCACACCCGCGGAGATTTTGGTGTTGGGCGCGGGCGCGTAAACAAAGGCGATGCGCGGTGAGAGCAGCGGCTGCCGCACGATCTCATCCCAGTCGATGCGGAGGCCGGGCTCGACCATCAGCCCATGGAGCAGGCTGGTGTTCCAGTGGTCTTCGAGATAGGCTCCAAGCTCGGCGTTGTGACGAGTGAACGGTGGCGCTGTGGTGAATACGCTGCGGCGGAGCAAGGTTCCGTCTTCGCGCAAGTAATCGACCGGTGCGTTTATGGCGCGCTCCCCGAATCGAATGTGGTCAAGGTCAATGCCGCCGCGGATGTCGTGGCTGCCGAACCATTGGCGGCGCGGCAGGAAGAGCGCTGCATTGCCCTCGTCACGCCGCGATGTTCCAACCAGGTTCTGGAAGTAGCTGCCCTTTGAGGTTTCCGGGGTGAGGGTGAATTGGGAATTGCCGTGCGGCTCGTAGCCATCGCGGAATTGCAGCACGCCGAATCCAGCTTGCAGCAGAACACCACTCGGCAAGCGCTGCTCGTCGCGCACATAGGGCAGCCATGCGGTGGTGTCTCGCTTGGTGGTGCTTTGCTGCGGCACGAGCGGAGAGATTCCGTCGTATGGGGAATGGTAGCCGTTGTAGAGCAGCCCGCCAGTCAGGCTGTTGGAACTGCTCAGGTCTGCCTGCAGCTTGAGCAGGTTGCTGCCGCGAATCAGCTCGTCGGTGTTGGCTCCGTTGGGAAGCTCCTTGATGTAGATGTTGTCGTACTCGGTTTCAAGGCCGTCGAAGAACCACGCGTGGTTGCGCACGATGGGTCCGGAGAGAGTGAAGCGCGGCACGGCCTTGTCGAACCGGATGCCGTTGACGTCATGGAACGAGGGCAGGAAGTTGGTGGCGTTGAATCGGAAGCGGTTGTCACCCATGCCGGTGGAGAAGGCGATGACGCCTCCTGTGCTTCGGCCGTATTGCACCGGATAGCGGGTGGTTTCCGTATCGATGGAGCGAACGGCGTCGGCGCTGACACGCAGCGCGAGCTGGCCGCTTGCGGGCGAGCGTATGTCGAAGCCGTCGAGCTGGTAGAGCGTCTCCCAGAACTCCGAGCCTACGACGTGAACCTGGCCAAACGGGTCGCCAACCACGCCGGGAACAAACGGCAGAAGGGTGCGGATGTCGCGGCTTACCGGATACGGGATGTTGACGATGGCTGGTGTATCCAGCGTAAGGGCGTCGGATGGTTCCTGCGTGTCGATGCCCGTGGGCGCGGCGGTCACCTGCACCTGTTGCTGCAGAAGCCGCTCGTGCGTGAGCGCCACGCGCAGGCTCTCGACGTGCGGGTCCTCGCTGGCCTCGTTCGCGGGATAGAAGCCGGACGCGGCAATGTGCAACTGGTACGGCTGAGATTGCTGAAGCGTGAACTGGCAGCGGCCGGCGTAGTCAGTCCAGACTCTTACCGCTGCGCGGCCCGGCTCAGCTATGGTGACCTCGGCATTCGCGACCGAGTGACCGCCGTCGTCAACGACAGTCAGCGTAACCGGCATGTCCGTTTGCGCGAGCGCCACTGGAATGGACGCGAGCAAGAGCATGATTCCAAATGCACTGCGCCTTAGTTGGAGCGTCGGTCGCATCATCATTGGCCTGTCTATCTTTATCTGATGATGATTGCGGCGGAAGGTCAACCAGGGACTGGCCGTCCAGGCTTTGTGCTTCGCGTGGCCGCTCCCTTTGGTCGCGGGGACAGGGCTCCGCCGCTAGGCGGCGGGTGGTTGCGAGTTGGCTTGTTCTCTTGCTTGTTTTTTGGCGTTGAATTCGGCCATGCGTTGGATGATGCGGTCGCGGAGTTCGTAGGTGTATGCGACTGAGGGTGGTTTGTGGGTCATGCCTACGAAGAGGGTCTTGTCCTTGAGCGCCTCGTAGCGGTCTTCGGTTGGTTCCTGATCGTTGGGGTCTGAGGTGGTGCTGGCAGTGTTAAGTGCAGGTCCCTCCGCTTCGTTCGCTTCCCACCCCACGGACGAAGACCTGTCCGCGGGGACCCCGGCTGCGCTCTCTTCGGTCGGGATGACAAGATCTGTGGTGGTGCTCGCTTGTTCCCCACTCAAGCTGCGCTTGAATGGGCCACCCTCTGCTTCGCTCTCTTCGGTCGGGATGACAAGATCGGTGGTGGCTTGTCCCCCACTCAAGCTGCGCTTGAATGGGGCACCCTGGGCACCCTCGGAGAGGGGGAGCATTTGTTTTTCGGGGTTGTTTTTGTTGGCGCGTTCCCAGCGGGTGAAGTTCTGCTCGGCGGTGCGGTAGATGCGGAAGTAAGTGTTGGCGGTGCGGTTATCGATTTTTCCGTCGCTGAAGGCCAGGGCGACGGTGGAGAGGTTGTGCTGGATGGCTTCGCGGGTTGCGGCGGCGACCAGGTCGAGCCTGGGGCTGTAATTGGAGGCGGCGCGGAGATCGCTGAGTCGTCCGCCGATGTGCTGGAAACAGAAATTCATGCCGGGGAGCGCGGCTCCGGCGCAACGGGAGCCGTCGGACTTGGTGAGCGAGCAGAGTGGGAAGACGGCGGTGGTTTGTTCCATTTGAGATTTCCTCCAAAAATTGTTCGTCATAGCAAACAAAGGGTTTAGCCAGCAGCCATTAGCCAATAGCTTGCTTCCCCACTCAAGCTGCGCTTGAATGGGGCACCCGACGATTGCGGTGGAACGGGCATCGCGAAACGCAGATCCCTTCGACAAGCTCAGGGCAGGCTCTTCGACTCGCGTTGCTTGCTCAGGATGACAACGATTTAGGGGAGTGCTCGCTCGAAGTTCGGAAAAAACATTTGTCAAAAAAATGATTCGTCATAGTAAACAAAGGACTTAGTAAGGCAGCCCAACAGCCAATAGCCGTTAGTTTCCCACTCAAGCTGCGCTTGAATGGGGCACCCACCAAAAGCGAAAGGCGCAGCTTTTGGCTGCGCCTTCGCGGTGAATCTACCTCTCTATTTCAGAATAGCAAGTTGGGAAAACTCACCGGACATTGCGTTCTGTTGTGTTTTGAGCGGGTTACGAGGCTTGCCTCTTGACAGGGTCTTGGGGGCGGAGAAAGGGAGCGGCCGTTCTGGCCAGCTTAGCGGTGGTATGCGGTTGGCTTGGAGGGGTTGATGCGGACGCCCATGGCGTTGAGGTGGGTGCGGGCCTGCATGGCTTCCGGCGCTTGTGGGTAGCGCTTGATGAGGCCGCGGAAGTCGGCGATGGCGTCGTTGCGGCGGTTGTCGCGAAGCTCGGCTTCGCCTTTGCGAAGTTGCGCGGCGGCGGCCTTCTGGCTGCCGGGGAACTGCTGGATAACCTGGTCGTAATTCTTGATGGCCTCTTTGAAGTCGCCCTTGCGGAAGGCGATTTCGCCGAGATAGTACTGCGCCGACGGGGCGAGGTCATCATTGGGATAGTACTGGAGGACTTCGCCGAATTCGCCGGCTGCGAGGTCGTAGCGAGCGCCGTTGTAGTCGGTAACGGCGCTTTGGTAGAGCTGGCTGGCGGGCGGAGCCTGGGGCTGCTGTTGGGCAGTAGGCGCGGGCTGTCCGGGCTGGCTGTTGGGGATGCCGTTGGGCTGGTTGGGCTGTCCCTGAGTCTGGCCGGGCTGCTGCTGTTGCTGCTGGCCTCCGGCAGGCTGTGCCTGAATGTTCTGGAGCTGCGACTGGATGGCCTCGAGTGTTTTATTGACCTGGTTGACGCGGGTCTTGAGCTCGTCGACGGAGTCGTTGAGGCTCTGCATCTGGCCGGAGACCTGCGAATTCTGGTTCTGGCCCTCGCTGGAGACGGTCTGCTGGAGCGCGGTCATGGACTGCGTGAGGCGATTGACGTTGTCCGCGGTCTGCTCAACGAGGTGCTGGAGGACGGCCATGCGCGAGTCGTTGGTGTCCTGAAGGTGCTGGATCATGTCCTGCAACTGCTGCACCTGGGTTTGAAGCTGGATGATCTCCTTGGAGACGGCGTGGGCGCGGGGTGCGGGAACGAGCAGGGCCAGCGCGGCGACGACTGCGAGGGAGATCAGGGATTTTTTAGGTGTGGTGCGCGAGAGGCTGTTCATGCGATTGCTCCTAGAACAGGGTAATGGGGAACGGGTAAAGGGTAAAGACTACTTTTGGCCGGGCTCCCATCCTTCGCGCGAAGCCGCGCGCGAAGGATGGGGCACGTTGCGAATTACGGGTGATCGATGGAGAGAGCGGCGCGGCGGTTTTGCTGCCAGCAGCTCTCGTTGTTGTCGGTGCAGAATTGCTTTTCCTTGCCGTAGCTGACGGTGCGGAGGCGGTCGGGGCTGACTCCGGCGGCCACCAGCGCCTGCTTGGCAGCGTTGGCGCGGTTTTCACCGAGGGCCAGGTTGTACTCGACTGAGCCGCGGTTGTCGCAATATCCGCCGACGAGAACCTTGATTTCAGGATGCTGATTGAGGAAGCTGGCGTCCTGCTGGACGGTGCTCTGAGCGTCAGGGCGGACGGTGTAGCTGTCGTAATCGTAGAAGATGTCCTTGACGTTCTGGTGGAAGACGTCGTCGGTGATGTTGGTCTCCGTCTGGGCTTCCGTGGGCGCGGATGTGTTCACGGTGACGTGCGCGGTGGCGGTGGTGTTGCCTCCGTCGCCGGTTGCGGTCAGCGTGTAGTCGGTGGATTCAGTGGGCTGGACGGTGCGTGTTCCCGAGGTGGGCACGTTGCCGAGGCCTTCGATGCTGGCGGAGTTGGCGTCAGTGGTGTGCCAGGTGAGCACAACGCTCTGGCCGGCGTTGATGGTGTCCGGCGTGGCGGTGATGTTGGCGGTTGGGGCGGGAGCGGTGGCAGCCGGCGGGGGCGGTGGCGGAGCTACTTTGGGTTTTTTGTGGCAGCCGGCGATGGTGAAGATGGCGAATGCGCCGGCGACAACGGCGGCGACGCGCCTCGAGTGGTTGCGTCGTTTGGGATAAGCAGGATTGCGGAAGGTGGTAAGCACGGTCTTCTCCTTACGGTGTTGTATTTTGGCCGCTGGCGGGCCATTCGTTGTTAATCCTAGGGTCGGTTGAGCGGAGGGGAGCGTTTCCCGGCCGCCGGTAGGTGCCAAGTTGTTATTTCCAGCTCCAGTTTGGCATTGAGTTCGAGCCATTATGCGTTAACTGCTGCTGGTCGGTTCCATCAGAAAGCATGGTCCAGATCTGGTTATCGCGTTGAAAGACGATGTGGCGCGTATCAGGCGACCAGGAGGGGAAGTCGTTTGCCCCCGCCTGATGAGTGAGCTGCACCCAGCGCTTGCTGGCGATGTCCATCATGTATATGTCCTGCCCGCCGGGGGCTCCCGGGCCGTAGTGGCGGTTCCAGGCAAAGGCGAGGAATTGACCGCTGGGCGACCATGAAGGGGACGTTGCGTATCCGCCATCGGTCATGCGCTGCACGTTAGAGCCGTCGGCGTCCATGATGTAAATCTGCGGGAGGCCGGTGCGTCCGCTGACCCATGCGATCTGGGAATTGGTTTTGGGGTTCCAGACGGGCGAGACGTCGGGGCCGCGGAAGGAAGTCACGCGATGCAGGCTTCCGCCGTCGGGGCCGGTGGTGTAGATCTCGTTGTCTCCGGTGCGGCTGGACGAGAAGGCGATTTTGGAACCGTCGCTGGACCAGGCCGGAGAGAGGGAAGTTCCGCCTGGCGAGGAGAAGCGGACCTCACGATGGAGTTCGAGCGAGTACATGCGGATGGTCCAACCGGCGCGTCCGAGCGCGGAGAAAGCGACACGGGAGTTATCGGGTGAGACGCGGGGCGAGAGCGAGATTGTCCCGAGGTGGGTCACCTGATGTTGGTTGGCTCCGTCGTAGTCCATGACCCAGACCTCTTTGGTGCCGCTGCGGCTGGAGATGTAATAGATGTGGGTCTCGCAGATGCCGTTGACGCCGCCGCCGAGGCGCTCGATGATTTCGTCGGCGAAGCGGTGGGCGATCTGCCGGGTGTTCTCGTCGTTGGCGATGTCAGAGTATTGCTTGCCGAGAATCTGCGGGGTCTGCGGATTCTTAGCGTCGAAGAGGTAGCCCTGCACGTTGACGCGGCCATTGGCGACTCCGATGTTTCCGAAGGCAACAAACGCGGCGTCGGAGGGTGCGGCGGCCCAGCTGGCGAGGTGAATTTCACCAGGGGCGCCGGGCATCTCGTTGGGCGCCATGCTGCGCGAGACCATGTCGAAGATGCCGGAGTTCTTGAGGTCGTTATAGAGGACCTGATCGAAGATGGACTTGAGCGGAAGCGTCTGCACGTCGTTGTTCGCGGGCTTGAAGCTGGCCGCGGCGAGACGAATGCTTTGGGCACCTCGGTTGGTTCCGACGCGGACCCAGTCCTGAGCGCGGAGTGCCGGAGTGAAAGCGGTTACGAAAAGAGCGGCGAGAAGGAGGGGGAGAAATTTTTTGCCGGTGCTAATACCGTTCATCGGGCCTCTTCGGTTTGAAATGTAGGGGGTTGGAGCGGATGACTCGTGGAGGGCATCGTCGAGATGGGTCGCGGATTGGGCGTGGCGCAAGGAAATTGGAAAGCCTCGCGGTACGATGTTTCTCATTTAGTGCGGACCTGAACGGTAAGTAAAAGTGTACTCCACAAAGAGCGAGGATTTGGAGTAACCAGAAGGTAGCGGGCTGAAGTTCTCGACGCGCTGGACGGCGCGAATGGCGGAAGTGTCGAGGGTGGGCGAGCCGCTGCTCTGCGAAATGCGGAACTGGCTGGCGCTTCCATCGCGCGCGATGACGAAGGTGACTTTACAAATGCTGCCGTCGCGGGTGCTCGGATCAACCTCCTGCTTGTACCAGTCCTGGGCTACTTTGCGCTGAATGATGCTCACATACCAGGGATAGTCGAATCCCTGGCTGCCGCCGGTGATGTCCACGGGATTGTTCGTATTGGTGGGCGGGGCGAGGGAGCGCTGCATCTGCGTGGCGGAGGCTTCTCCGTACTGGGCCTTCTGCTCCTGATGCGTGGGCTGAGCGAACTTGTAGGTTTCATGCTGAGGCTGCGGCTTTTCCTCCCGCTTTTTGGGCTTGATGAATTTTCGTTCAGGCACAGGGATGGCATCGGGCGGAGGAATCGGCTCTATCTTGGGCAGCGGCGGCGCGGGCGCAGGCGATGGCATTTGCGTGGCGAGGACGTTGGGCGTGGGCGGCGTTTTCTGCGGGAGCGGGACGGCGCTTTCGAGCGTGGCCTGGATGGCTCCGGGAGCTTGCTGATTGCCCCACTCATTGTGGTGGATGAAGTGGCCGGCGATGCTGCCGATGACAATAGCGGCTGCGAAGCCGAGGTGTAACAGCAGCGAGCCCGAGATCTTGGGCCGGCCGAGCGTAATTGGATCCAGATCGATCGCTGCGTCGTGTTGTAAGGCGCGTCCCTGCATGTTACGTATGAGACGCCGCGCCCTTCTTGTCGATGGGCCTTGTGATGATGCTGATATGCGTGATGCCGGCTTGCTTCACGGCATCCATGACGGAGGCGAAAGCGCCAAAGGCGACGCGCTCGTCGGCTTCAACGTAGACAACCTGCTCGTCCGGCGTGGTGCCGGGCTTGTTGAGCAGCGTGGGCAAATCAGCAACGTTCACGGGTTTGTCCTGGAGGAAGACATCCGAGTCCTTGTTGATGGAGATGACCATGCGCTGCTGGGTGACCTCATGCACGGTCTTGGTCTGCGGCACTTTGACTTCAATGCCGGACTGGAGCACGGGGGCGGTGAGCATGAAGATGACGAGCAGCACCAACACAACGTCGACAAGCGGAGTGATGTTGATCTCCGAAAGCGAGGTGCGGGTGGCTCCGTTGCTAGCCGTGAAGGCCACGGGCGGCCTCCCTTTCGATGGGGTCTTCCCTGGGTTTGAGGGCGACCTCTTCCATGCTGTTGAGAAGCTCGCGGGCGAAGTCATCGTTGCGGGCGCCGAAATCGCGGGCACGCGCTGCGAAGCTGTTGTAGGCCACGACGGCGGGCACGGCAACGAGCAGGCCGGCGGCTGTGGTGATGAGGGCTTCCGAGACGCCCGGCGCGACTGCGCGGAGCGTTGCGGCCCCGGCGGTGCCGAGTCCGTGGAATGCGTCGACGATGCCCATGACGGTGCCGAACAGGCCGATGAAGGTTGCCGTTGAACCGATGGTGGCGAGCGAGGTCAGGCGCTTTTCCATCGCGGTGAGCGACTCGCTGGATGCGGTTTGTGCGGCGCGCTCGAGAGCGGTGACGTTGGTGGGCGGGCCATAGCCGCCGGTCTGGCGGCGGTAGGTCTCGTATACCTCGTCAAAGACGGCGACCAGCGGGCTAGGCTTGAACTGCTCGCTTACGGTGGCGATTTCCTGCAGGCGCGTGGCCTTGCGGAATGCGCGCAGGAAGCGGCGGCTTTGCGCAGCAGCGCGACGGAAGCTGCCCCACTTGCCGAGAATGACAGCCCAGGACCAGATGCTGCAGACGAGCAGAACGCCAAGCACGATGAGTGCAATGGCACCGCTGTTGCGAAGCATTTCAAGGATGGCGCTGCCGCCTGCGGGTTGGGGCGTTGCAGCGCCGCTATCCGCCTGGAGCAAGAAGAAAGCGAAGAGGAGGTGTGTCATTGGTACTCGTTTTTAAGGTAACAGACATAGGGGCGCGAGGCACAGTAAGTACAGCGCGGGGTTGATGGGTTTGGTTCGGGGTGGGCGGGCAATGAACATAGCTAATATGATGCAAAGCTATTGTTCTGGTTGAGTAGGGCTTGAGGGAGAGCAAGATGGGAAGTGGCTCAGCCGTGAAGACGAGCGTGACGGGCGCGGCACCGAAGCGGCATTCGCCCGTGTTTCTAGCAGTGTTTGCGGTGTTTTTGCTGGCGACCGCGATCTGCATTGCCGGGACCGTGCTGGGCGTGGCAGCGGCGCAGCCTTCGCACCATGACACGCAGTGGTTCTGGGCGAGCGGCCATCTGCTGGCACATGGACGGAATCCGTATGATCGCGCCGCGATGCGGGAAATGGAGACATCGCTGGGGTTTCAGGGAACAGGGAAGGTGCTGCCGATCACGCTGAATCCTCCGTATACATTTTTTTTGTTTATTCCGCTGGGGGTTTTGAGCGCCAGGGAGGCGATTGTTGCGTGGTCGTTGCTGCTGGCGGTTTTCCTGTGGGTTGCCGTGCTGGCGATGCGTCCGATGCTGGAGCAACGCCGTGAGCGCGCGTATATGTGGCTGGCCTGGTGTTTTGCGCCCGCGCTGTGCTGTATTGAGATGGGCCAGACAGGGCTGGTTGTTCTGCTGGGGCTGGCGCTTTTTCTGCGGTTCAATGAAAGCGGTCCGTTTTGGGCTGGAGCTGCTCTTTCGCTGTGCGCAGTGAAACCGCATTTGCTGTTGCCGTTTGGCGTTGTGCTGATTATGTGGGTGCTGACCAGGCGGAGATGGTCGGTTTTTGCGGGAGCGATTGCGGCACTGGCGGTGGAGAGCCTGGTGGCAATGGCGTTTGACCATGCGATTTGGGCGCATTATCGCGCGATGATGCGCACCGAACCGTTTGTAGATGATTTTCTTCCTACGCTGGGGGTCGCGTTGCGATATGCGCTGGACCGGACGGCGATGTGGATCGAGTTTGTTCCGGCGGCGGCTGGTTGCGTTTGGGGGCTCTGGTATTTTTGGCGGAATCGTGAGCACTGGGACTGGCGGACGCATGGGTCGCTGTTGACGATGATGTCTCTGGTAGCGGCTCCTTACTCGTGGTTTACGGACCAGGTGATTGCGCTGCCGGCGATTTTGTTTGCGCTGATGGGCGAGAAGCCGTTGCGGCGTGGAAGCGTGACGCTGCTGCTGGCGGTGATGAGCGCGGGAGCGGTGGAGATGATGGTCACGAAGACGCTCTACTTCAAGCCGTATCTTTGGGAAGGCTTGGCGTGGCTGGGGTGGTATTTGTACGCTGTGAGCGGGGGCCCTGAGGTGAGCGGCGAGGTCGTGGAGAGCGCGATAATGCCGTGAGTGGTAATCGCGAGGTTCGGAGTGAATACCGCATCAGCCAGTGAAGGCGTGAGGGAGAACAGGCGGACGAAGAAGCACTCTCCGGTGTTTCTTGCGGTGTTCACGATTTTCTTTTTTGCGACTGCGGTGTGCGTTGCGGTGACATGCGTGGGGATTGCGCTGGCACGGCCGGCGGCGCATGACACCCCGTGGTTCTGGGCGGCGGGAAAGCTGCTGGCACACGGAAAGAATCCGTACAACCGGGAAGCGGTTCGGCAAATCGAGCTGGGGATGGGCGTTCCTCTGAGGGGACGCGATGTGCTGATGGTGTTGAATCCGCCGTACACATTTTTTTTGCTGATTCCGCTGGGACTGCTGGGCGCTCGTGAGGCGGTTGTGGCGTGGTCGGCGCTGCTGCTGGCGTTCCTGATTGTATCGGTGAAGGCGGTTTGCGCAGCGGTGGATGGGCCGTATCGGAGCAGTTATCTGCTGCTGGCGTGGTTTTTTGTTCCGGCGATTTGCTGCATTGAAGTGGGGCAGACGGGGCTGATTACTCTGGCGGGGCTGGCGCTGTTTTTGTGGCTGCAGGAGAAGCGTCCGGCATGGGCGGGCGCGGCGTTGTCGCTGTGCGCGGTGAAGCCGCATTTGCTGTTTCCGTTTGGAGTGGCGCTGCTGGCGTGGATGGTGGTGCGGCGGAAGTGGGCAGTGGCATGGGGCGCGGCGGCAGCTTTGGCGGCTGAAAGCCTGGTGGCGATGGCGTTTGACCTCCACATTTGGACGCAGTATCGAACGATGTTGCGCACGGAGCCGTTCGCGGCGAAGCCCATTTCGACGTTGGGAGTGGGGCTGAGGATGTTGCTGGACAGGAATGCGCTGTGGCTGGAGTTTGTTCCGGCGGTGGTGGGATGCGCGTGGGCGTTGTGGTACTTCTGGCGGAACCGCGAGCGCTGGGATTGGCGGACGCATGGGTCGCTGGTGACTCTGGTATCGGTGGCGGTGGCTCCGTATGCGTGGATTACGGACCAGGTGCTGGCGATTCCGGCCATATTGTTTGCGCTGCTTGGAGGCAGGAAGCTGCGGAAGGGTAGCGTGACGCTGCTGATGGCGATTATTGCGGCTAAAGAGCTGCAGATGATTGTGACGAAGTCGTTCCTGAGCCGGTGGGATGCGGCCGTGGCCGTGGCGTGGATTGCCTGGTATTTGTATGCGGTGAGCGGGCGGGTTGGTGATGTTGGGGATGAGGATTTCGTCCAGCCGATGACTCCTGCTATTCTTCGCGGAGATTCCTCTTCTTAAATGGTCGCTACTTTCTATGCTGCTTGAGCTTCGCGCTGAAAACTATGCTGTGATTGACCATGCGATTGCCGTGTTCGGGCCGGGGCTGAATCTGCTGACCGGGGAGACGGGCGCGGGCAAGTCGATTCTTGTGGACGCGCTGGCGCTGCTGATGGGCGGCAGGGCGTCGTCGGACATTATTCGTCATGGCGCGGACCGGGCGGTGGTGTCGTGCGTGTTTGAGAGCACGCCGGGGTCGGAGGCGACTCTGGAAGCCAACGGGATCGATATGGAGGGGCATGAAATTATCCTGCGCCGGGAAATTATGGAGAACGGCAAGGGGCGCGTGTATGTGAATAACCAGCCGGCGACGGTGGCGGTATTGCGGTTGCTGGCTCCGGAATTGGCGCTGGTGCATGCGCAGAGCGAGACTCTGGGGTCGTTTGACGGCGCGCAGCAGCGGCATTTGCTGGACCGGTTCGCGAGCCTTTCGGCGGAAGCGGTGGGAGATGCCTACACGCGATGGAGCGAGGTGCAGACGCGGCTTGAAGACCTGGAGCGCGATGAGGCAGACAGGCTGCGGATGGTGGACCTGTGGCAGTTCCAGAACCGGGAGATTGCGGGCGCGGGGCTAAAGGCGGGCGAAGACGAGGAACTTGAGACAGAGCGCCGTGTGCTGATGAATGCCGAGAAGCTGTATTCGGCGTCGATGAGCGCGTATGAGCTGCTGTATGACGGGAGCGGCTCGGCGGAAGCGACCTTGCGGGCGGCGCTCAAGCAGATTGAGGAACTGGGGCGGTTCGACACGAAGTTTGCCGAGGCGGGCGCGGCGCTGAGTTCGACGCTGGCTGTGGTGGAGGATGTTGGCGCAACGGTTCGGGATTTTGCGGAGGGGATTCAGGCGTCTCCCGAACGGCTGGCGGAGATTGAGGAACGGCTGGCGGCGCTGGACAGGCTGAAGCGCAAGTATGGCGCGGCTGTAGCGGATGTGATCGCTTACGGCGAGGACGTGGCGAAAAAACTGGCTGAAGTGGAGAATCGCGACGAGACGCTGAAGATGCTGCGAGCGCAACTGGCGCAGGCGGCGAAGATTTATCGCGAGGCGGCGACGCTGCTGCACAACGAGCGCGCGGCGGCGGCGAAGAAGCTGGAGAAGCTGGCTGAGGCGCAGGTGAACGACCTGGCGATGAAGGCGAAGCTGGGGATTTCCGTTATCGCGAACGAGGACCAGAGCGGATGGACGGCACATGGGTGGGACACGGTGGAGTTTCGGATTGCGACGAATACGGGCGAGCCGCTGAAACCGCTCGATGAGATAGCGTCGGGCGGAGAGATGTCTCGCGTGATGCTGGCGCTGAAGGTGACGGTGGAAGAAGGCGCGGCGCGCGGGCCGAGGCGGAAGACGGCGGTTCCGAGGACACTGGTGTTTGACGAGATTGACATTGGCATTGGCGGGCGCGCGGCGGAGGCTGTCGGGCGGAAGCTCAAGGATCTGTCAAAGGCGCAGCAGGTGCTGTGCGTGACGCATCTGCCGCAGATTGCGGCGTTCGCTGACCAGCACTTTGTGATTGAGAAGCAAGAGAAGCAGGGCAGGACGAAGACGTCGATTCGGCTGATGGACAAGGACGAGCGCACGGAAGAGATTGCTCGGATGCTGAGCGGGGAGAAGCTCACAGATACGTCAAGAAAGCATGCGGCGCAGATGCTGAAAGAGGCAGGGTGTAGGGGATAGCCAACAGCCAACAGTCAAAAGCCATTAGCCAATCATCGATGGGTGCTCAGGGTCCGCGATGGCGGGGTCGGAGAAGCTGTCCTTTCCGGTTTCGAGATGGCCTGCGAAGCGGTGCTGAACCAGGAAGCCGCTTTCGGTTGTCGCGGCGAGATCGTACCAGCCGTGGGTGTCGTTGAGAGGCCAGGGCAGGTGCAGGGTTTTTCCGGGCGCGAGGGTGTGCTTTGTTTCGCGGCGGGTGTAGGCGTCGTCGATACGGAGCCCGATAGCGGTGTGGCTCTCGTTTTTCAATTCCAATTCGATGCTGTTCTCGTCTTTTTGGTAGAGTATGCGGCTGCGCAGGGCGGGCGCGCGGAAGTCTCCTTTGAAGGAGCGAAAGAATCCGTTGGGACCGTAGATGGAAAGATAGTAGACAAAGTGTTGGTAGCTACTGTGGGTCGGCCAATCGTCAGAAAGTTTGTGTCCCGGGCCTACGGTGTAGCTGCGCGGAGCCATTTCGATAGCGTAGTTGCGGACGTGGAAGACAGCGGCGGATTCGCCAGTGTTGTGGAAGTGCAGGCGGATGGCGCGCCCGGAGTTGACGAGCTCATAGTCAGCGTGAAGCTCATAGGGAACGGCGCGGGCGGGGCGGGTGCCTTTTTCCTGTTGAGGAAGCGCCTGCTCTGCGGGCGGTTCAGGAATGTAGTCGGGATGGCGGGTGTTGTCGGGCGGCTGGTAGGCGACGGTGCGCGGCAGGGGGACTGTTGCGGGGTTCGGCGCGGCGAAGTTGAGGGCTGAAGTGAGGTCTCCGCACACGGCGCGCCGCCAGGGCGTGATATTCGTCTTGCGGATTGCGGGATGGTGGTGCGCGAAGCGGCGCTCCAGGAACCGGATCATCGAGGTATGGTCGAAGACCTGCGAGTTGACCCAGCCGCCTTTGCTCCAGGGAGAGATGACGAGCATTGGCACGCGAATGCCGAGTCCATAAGGGCCGGCGGGAAATTTGGCGTCGCCGCGGAAGATCTCGTTGACGGTGTCGATGGTGGAGAGTCCCAGATCGCGCGACTGTGGCGGCATGGCGGGCACAACGTGGTCGAAGAAGCCGTCGTTCTCGTCGTACATGAGGAAGAAGACGGTGCGGCTCCAGACCTCAGGGTTGGCGGTGAGAGCGTCAAGGATTTGCGAGACGTACCACGCGCCGTAATTTGCGGGCCAGTTGGGGTGCTCGGAGTAGGCCTCGGGCGCGACGATCCAGGAGACCTGCGGGAGTTTTCCCGCGGCAGCGTCGCGGCGGAAAGCGTCGAAGAGCGAGCCTTCGGATTTGATGTCGGTTCCGGTGACGGCTTTGGCGTGGAGCGGGGAACCGGATTTCGCCTGCTGATATTGCGTGAAGTAAAGCAGCGAATTGTCGCCGTAGTTGCCGATGTAGGCGTCGCCTTTATCGTCTCCACCTCCCCAATTTCCCGCTTTATCAAGGCCGGTGCCGGTATCCTGATAGACCTTCCACGAGATTCCGGCCTCTTCGAGGACTTCGGGATAAGTGGACCAGGAGTAGCTGATATCTTCGTCGTTATCGACGGCCGGGCCTCCTCCGAGGCCGTCGTTGCCAACCCATCCGGTCCACATGTGCATGCGGTTTGGGTCGGTGGGGCCGAGCAGCGAGCAGTGGTAGGCGTCGCAGATGGTGAAGGCGTCGGCGAGCGCGTAGTGGAAGGGAATGTCGCTGCGGGTGAGGTGCACCATGGTGGTGGGGCTCTTGGCGGCGATCCATTGGTCGTAGTGGCCGCGGTTCCAGGCCTGGTGGGTGCTGGTCCAGTCGTGAGGCAGGTCTTTTATAAATTGCAGGCCGAGGTTGGGCGCGCCGGGATGAAAGGGCAGGATGTGGCCGTCCTGTTGAGGATGCGGCTGGTGAAAAGCGGACTTGCCGTTGGGCAGCGTGACGGCGCGCGGGTCGCCGAATCCGCGAACGCCGCGGAGGGCGCCGAAGTAGTGGTCGAAGGAGCGGTTCTCCTGCATGAGGAAGACGATGTGCTCGACATCGTCGATGGTCCCGGTCGGACTGTGCGCGGGAATTTCAAGCGCGCGGGAGATGCTGGCTGGGAAGGCTGCTGCTGCGGCTCCAGAGGCGAGGAGCTGAAGGAATGCGCGGCGTGACGGAGTGGCTCGCATGGGGTCTCGGAATCCATCGTAACGCGGGACAGGTAAGAAGCGGTTAGTGAGAACGCGGCCACCTTCTGATTAAGGAGTTTCAGTTGCATTTGTCTGCGGGCCGGATGTAGGCTGTCGGGCATTCGTCGGAGTCCCCCCATAGCAATTCCGATCGAGAGGGGATGCATCGATGCGCATGATCCTGATCACCACTGCCTTGACCGCCCTGATGACAATTCCTGCGGCGGCGTCGCCAAAGACGGACGTGATGGCAAGCGTCCACCAATGGATAACGGCATTCAACAAGGGCGATACGACTTCTTTCATCGCCGACTGCGCCGACGATGCCGCGATCGTCGACGAGTTTGCGCCGTATGAATGGCATGGCGCCGGGGCGTGCTCCCACTGGATGAATGACTACGCCGCCTACCAGCAAAAGAATGGCACCAGCGACGGCAAGGTGAGGCTGGGTGTTCCGCACCACGTGATAATTACTGGCGATCGCGCCTACGTTATCGTTCCGGCAAGTTTCTTCTTCAAACAGAAAGGCAAGATGGTGAGCGAGACCGGATCGATGCTCACGCTCGTTTTGCATAACGGCGCTTCTGGCTGGCGGATTGTTGCCTCGACGTGGAGCCAGCACTGATTTGTGAAGTAGGCCGGGTTCTATTTGTAGGGGATGCCGCGTTCTAGAACGCCGCCGAAGATGTCGGCCCAGGCGTGGGTGATGATGAGCGGGCGGATGTTGCGGAGCCATGCGGCGAAGATTCCGAAGACCAATCCCGAGACGGTGATGATGACTGCCTCGCGCAATCCGAGATAAGTGTGGCCGAATCCGAAGAGGAGTGCCTGGAGGATGACGCCCACGGTGATGCTGCCGGTCCAGCGGGAAAATTGCTGGAGGAGGTAGCCGCGGAAGGCGATTTCTTCAGCGAAGCCGGAGCTTACGGCCAGGATGACCCAGAGAGTGATCTGGACGGGGCCATGTGGGAAAACGATGCGTAACGATGCGGATTTGGCGAGTCCCACCCAAGTGAGCCCGAGCGCAACGAGCGCCTCGACGACGTACCAGATGATCCAGAGACCGATGCCGTACACGAAATCACGCTGGGGCCATGAGATACGGCCTCGGCTGATCAGGGTAGAGAGTGGATACTCGCGAAGGCTGATTCCCCACCAGATATAGCCGAAGAGAAGCCACTCGAAGCCGATGCCAATTAGATAAAAGGGAACGGGCCGGTGCGGCGAAACTGGCTGGTAGACGACCAGGCCATCGATGGCAAGCACGACCACGAAGGCGATAAGAAAGCAGGTGTGCCAGACAGGGGCTATCCCCTTGCGGCGCTGCTCTGCGGTATCGGCACTGGAGACGTGCATCCAGTGATGGTAAACCACATAAGAATTTGGTGTTTGCCGGGTTACCTGTTCGCTAACTGGCGCTGATTGACTCGCCGGCGCGGTCAAGCGAACCGGCCCGGGGATAGTTGGAGGCGAAGAAGAAGACGAGCACGACGCCAACGAGGAGGATGGCTTCTTCGACGTGTTCGGAGCGGCCGTGGAGGCGGTTGAAGTCCATAAGGTAGGGATTATTTGGCGGGCCTGCCTCGATGGAGCCTCCGGCGGCGATGCGGTCGTGCTCCATGCGCGGGATAATGGAGAACTGCGAGTAGCAGGTGAGTCCGATCATTACGAGCGCGAGCGCCACGGGAACGATGACGCTGCGGGGCACGGCCTTCACCCACTGCGCGATGAGCAGCAGGATGACGATGAGGGCTCCCGAGAAGATGCCTTCATAGTGCAGGATGCGCAGGCAGTGGCCGACGACGGTCCCGGCGGCGTGTACATCAGAGAGATTGCCGAAGGCGGTGGCGGCGAGGATGGGGAAGAACATGACTCCGCCGAGCCAGAGGACGATGAGCAGGATGATGATGCCGCGGATGGCGGTTCTCATGTGGGTAGTTTTAGCTCCTGGCTCTTAGTGATTCGCTGAGAGCCTTCTTCAAACAGAGTACACAGACTGCGTTGAGGACGGCCAGGAGACGGTAGATTCCTTCTGCTGAGGCGACCAGCAGCCCTTCAAATTCAGAAATCGTACATCCGAACGACGAGCCGAGGGTTAAACTTGTCCAGCGCTGTTCCGTCCTTCGTGAACTTTACCTCCACAACATATTTTTTGTTTGCTTCTCCGACAAAATCTCCAAGGTATCTATCCATAATGTCACTCGACCATGCCATACCGCCATAGCCTGTGGCAGTTCCCTGGGCCACAATATGCTCGCCATCCAGCACTTTCCAATCCGCTTCAATTACATTGTCCCAATGGAACATCTCGCAGTGAGATGGACGCAGATTTCCTCCAATCATGCAAGTTAATTGGCCGGTTGGAAGGCCTCTATTCACCCTTATCATGATGTGGTAACCGATGTTCTTGACGAGGAACGCCGGTGTTCGCACAGTTGTTCCCTTGGTGAGAGACACAGGCATAACAACTGGCTCATGCTTGCATTTGAAGCAGATTCTGCCTGCCCATGCTGGAGATGCTAGGGTAAGCACGCAAAGCGTCTTGCAAACGACGCGAAGCATCGGAGATCCGAAAAGCCCTCTCATCATTCATCTCCGCTCAATACGAGAGATATGCGTACAGAACTTTCCAAATCACCGGACCTGATCACGGGAACGATTCTCACGGCGTTCTTCCCGATATGGCCGGCCCTCTTGTTAAAGTTCCGTGGGGCTTGATGAGTTCGTCGAGGTAGTCGGGTTTCGATTCATCGCGGATGAGATGCGGGTAGCGGATGCCCTCGTGATAATCGATTGTCGCGGTGTGGAT
>DASZAG010000034.1:0-28061 GCA_035945555.1 Acidobacteriaceae bacterium | reverse complement strand
CGCTGCACTTGATATTCGCGGCGGCCTTGTTCGATGACGTACTCGAAGAGCTCGTGCGCGGTCTGCTTCTCGACGGGTTCGAGCGAGGCTTTGCCGGAACGCTTGGGCGCGGGCTTGCCGGATTCGGCTTCTCCGGTGGTCTCGCCTTCAGTCTCCTCGGGATCGGGCGTGGTTGCGGCCTTGCTCGCGTATTCGACGAGGAATGGCGGCTCAAGGAATGCCTTGATCTGGATGTACTTGGAGCTCATCTGACGGTACTCAGGTGAGGAAGCGAGGGTCCAATTGATCCAGCGCTGGGCGCCCTGCGCGTCGGTGAAGCTGAAGGACCAGGTCTGGTGCTCTTCGTCGTAGACGGGCTCGGAGATGGCCTTGAACTGGTACTTCTTCTGGAGCTTCGAGAGCGCGTCGTGCAGGTCGTGCAGTTTCCTGGGCGGCTTGCCATTTGGGCTTTCAAAGTCCGTGCGGTGCGCGAGCTCGTGGCGGGCGAGGAGCCAGGTGATTTCCTCGTTGCGCATGCGCTTATTCACCTTGTCGAAGAAGCCGAGGTACTCGTTCAACTGGCCCATGAACCTGGTGAGGTTGGCGCCTTCAATCTTCTCGGCGTTTTCGCCGTGGCGGACGATCATTCCGTCAGAGGCGCGCTTGACCATGACCTTGACGAATTCGCGCTCGTCCTTGATGTACTGCTCGAACTTACCCTTCTTGATTTTGAAGAGCGGCGGCTGCGCGATGTAGACGTGTCCCCGCTTGACCAGCTCGTTCATGTGGCGGAAGAAGAAGGTGAGCAGGAGGGTGCGGATGTGGGAGCCGTCCACATCGGCGTCTGTCATGAGGATGATTTTGCCATAGCGCAGTTTGGCGGGATCGAAGTCGTCCTTGCCGATTCCGCAGCCGAGTGCGGTGATCATGGCGCGGATTTCCTCGTGGCCAAGCATCTTGTCGTAGCGGGCTTTTTCGACGTTGAGGATTTTGCCCTTGAGCGGCAGGATGGCCTGGAAGCGGCGGTCGCGGCCCTGCTTGGCGGTTCCTCCTGCGGACTCGCCCTCGACGAGGTACAGCTCGCAGCGGTCGGGCTCGCGTTCGCTGCAGTCGGCGAGCTTGCCGGGCAGTCCGCCGCCGTCCAGCGCGCCCTTGCGGCGGGTGAGATCGCGGGCCTTGCGGGCGGCTTCGCGGGCGCGGGCGGCCTCAATGGCCTTGTTGATGATGCGCTTGGCGACGGGCGGATTCTGCTCAAGGAACATGCCGAGCTTTTCGTTGACGAGCGCCTGCACGGTTCCGGCAATGTCGGAATTGAGCTTGCCCTTGGTCTGGCCTTCGAACTGCGGCTGCGGCAGCTTAACGCTGATGACAGCGACCAGGCCCTCGCGGACGTCGTCGCCGGAGAGGTTTTCCTTTACGTCCTTGAAGAGGCCCATCTGCTGGCCGGCGGAGTTGATGGTGCGGGTGAGCGCGGTCTTGAAGCCGGAGAGGTGGGTGCCTCCGTCGACGGTGTTGATGTTGTTGGCGAAGCAGAAGACGGTTTCGGAGTAGCTGTCGTTGTACTGGAGAGCGATCTCCATATCGACGTTGTCGCGGAAGCCTTCCATGACGATGGGCTTGTCGTGGAGGGTCTGCTTGCCGCGGTTGATGTGCTTGATAAACTCAGCGATGCCGCCGGCATATTTGAACTCGGTACGCTTGGCTTCGCCGGTCTTGGGATCGGTAGCGCGCTCGTCGGTGAGGGTAATCTCGAGGCCTTTGTTGAGGAAGGCGAGCTCACGGAGGCGCTGGGCGAGCGTGTCGTAGTTGTACTCGGTGGTGGCGAAGATGGACTTGTCGGGCAGGAAGTGGATCTTGGTGCCGCGGCGCTTGGTGGTTCCGGTCTTGCGGAGCTTGGAGGTGGGGATGCCGCGGGCGTAGTCCTGCTCGTAGGTATTCTCGCGCCAGATTTCGACGTCGAAGGCTTCGCTGAGCGCGTTAACGCAGGAGACGCCGACGCCGTGGAGTCCGCCGGAAACTTTGTAGGTGGAGGAGTCGAATTTGCCTCCAGCGTGGAGCTTGGTGAGCACGACCTGGACGGCGGGCATCTTCTCGCCGTTGTCGAGGGTCATTTCATCGACGGGAATGCCGCGGCCGTCGTCGACGACGGTGATGGAGTTGTCGATGTGGATGATGACTTCGATTTTCCTGGCGTAACCGGCGAGAGCTTCGTCGACGGAGTTGTCCACGACCTCGTAGACGAGGTGGTGCAGGCCCATTTCGCCGGTCGAGCCGATGTACATGGCGGGGCGCAGGCGCACAGCTTCCAGACCTTCCAAGACCTTGATGTTGTCGCTGGTGTAGGTGCTGTTGGATTTTCCGGTGGTCGGGGGTGCGGCTTCGGTTTGCGCCAATGTTGCCGTGGAATCGAGCTCTGTCTGAGGCATGAAACTCCAGTGAGCGGAAACCCTGATCACACCCTGGAACCCGGGAGGGTTCATCACCAATAAAAGCCTGAAAGTGAACGGGTTTTCTGCCCTTGATCTACCTCCAATTATAGCACGCGGGTGGGGGTGAAAAAGGCGCGGGAAATGCCCGTAAATAAAGGGGAAAAGGCAGCCTTTGCGCGCTGCCTTTTCAGGGTTTTGCGGAGGCTACTTGCTGGCCTGGTCGAAGCGCTTGTTGACTTCGTCCCAGTTGATGGTGTTCCACCACGCGGCGAGATAGTCGGGCCGCTTGTTCTGGTACTTGAGATAGTAGGCGTGCTCCCAGACATCGTTGCCGAGAATGGGGAACTTGCCGTGAAGGAGAGGGCTGTCCTGATTGGGCGTGGTGGTGATGGCGAGCTTGCCGTTTTCCCAGATCAGCCATCCCCAGCCGGAGCCGAATTGCTTGGCGGTGGTTTCGTTGAATTGCTTTTTGAATGCGGCGAAGTCGCCGAAATCCTTTTTGATCTGCTCGGCGATTTTGCCGGTGGGATCGCCGCCGCCGCCATGCTTCATGATCTTCCAGAACATGGAATGGTTCACGTGACCGCCGCCGTTGTTGCGGACGGTGGTGCGGATGTCCTCGGGAACACTGTTGAGGTTGCGCAGGAGGTCTTCGGCGGTGTGCTTGGCGAGGTCGGGATGCTTTTCAATGGCGGCGTTCAAGTTGTTGACGTAGGCCTGATGGTGCTTGTCGTGGTGCAGCTTCATGGTCTCGGCGTCAATATGGGGTTCAAGGGCCGCGTAGTCATAAGGAAGAGGCGGAAGTTCGTAGGCCAAGGTAGTTCTCCTTCACTTTTAGTTTCTGCTGAAACGGTGCGCGGGTCCTGCTGATGGCGCCAGCAGGCCCTACGGGACTCAAAAGACGATACATTCTCGATGATAAATGGATGCGCCGATTGATCGCGGGGGTTCACTTGTTTGCGCATGCTGAAAACATGTTGGGGTTCCGGTAGACTGGAAAAAATCACGAAAAAATAATTGCACAATCGCTTGACGTACGCTTGTGGCCAGGGCCGTAACTGTCTGAAGTATTGGCTTTAATTTGCATCACACTAACGACTCTGTTTTGAACCGCATAAAGATAACTCGCAGGCAAATGCTCCGGACAGCAGGCGCCTCGGGAGCGCTAGCGTTTGGCGTTCCGGCGGCGGCGATCGCGGAGGGTTTCCAGAACCAGCAGCAGGCTCCCGCTGTAAAGCCGGGCCAGCAGCCCAAGCCACTGCCGGAAGCGGCGCAGAAGTACAAGCAAGGCCCTGGCGTGTTTATCAATCGCCCGCTCACCCAGGTGTCAAAGGAAGCCGATGCGCTGCTGGATGACCTGGAAGGCCGCGGCTGCGATTTCTTCTACAACGAGGTTGGAGCGAAAACGGGATTGGTGCGCGACCGCGCTCCGGCGGTTGGACTCTCACTGAGCCGCGTGGCCAGCATTGCGGCGACGGGGTTCGGGCTGACCGCATTGTGCATCGCCGCGAAGCGGGATTATCTGCTGCCGAACTTGTGCGAGCAACGGGTGGAACAAACGCTGGCATTCCTGCTGGAGGAGTGCCCGCACGAGCACGGGTTTCTTTATCACTTCATCGATATCAACAGCGGCGAGCGAATGTTCGGCAGCGAACTTTCGTCGATTGATACGGCGCTCTTGTTGTGCGGCGTGTTGACTTGCCGGCAGTATTTCTCGGGCAACTCGCGAATTGAGGCACTGGCGACGACTTTTTACCGGCGCATCGACTGGCAGTGGATGCTGAACGGCGGCGACTCGCTTTCCATGGGCTGGCTGCCCGATCAGGGATTCCTGAAGCATCGCTGGGACATTTACTCCGAGCTGATGACCATGTACCTGATGGCGATTGGCTCGCCAACGCACCCCATTCCTGTTGAGACCTGGAACAAGCTGGAGCGCCCGGTGATCGAGTACAGCGGGATCCAGTACATCAGCGGAATCGCGCCGCTGTTCATTCACCAATACGCGCATGCATGGTGTGATTTTCGCGACAAGCGCGACCTGCACGCCAATTACTTTGTGAACTCGATTGCGGCTACACGGTGCCATCAATTGTGGTGCATGGTGCTGGGGCAAAAATATCACTGGATCAACCAGGACCTCTGGGGCATTACCGCATCAGACTCGCGCGACGGATATCGCGTGTGGGGCGGACCGCCTTCCATGGGAACGCTGGACGGCACGCTGGTTCCATGCGCCGCAGCGGGCTCGCTTCCATTTCTACCGCCGGAGTGCTCGCACGTGTTGCTGACCATGAAGAGGGAACTGGGCCCGCAGGTCTACACGAAGTACGGGTTTGTGGACGCTTTCAACATCAAGGCGAAATGGTTTGCGGAGGACATTCTCGGCATCGACCAGGGCGTAAGCGTGTTGATGGCCGAGAACCTGCGCACTGGATTCGTCTGGCAATACTTCATGAAGAATCCTGAAATTCAGCGCGCGATGGGGTTGGTGCAATTCCATCCTGATCCAGACGTAAACCGCCAGGTGTTATAAGTCGAAAGAAGAGTCTTTTTAAATCTGGCGATGCTTCAGGGGGATGTATGTCAGGCGATTCCGCACCTGAAATTCTGTGGCTGGAGCAGTCCGGCAATGCATTTGGCGCACCCGGCCTTCAGCCGCGATGGACTTCAAGCGCGAAGGATGCGGTTGGCACCGCTTATTCCTCATCGAGTCGCGCATGGTTCACTGTTTCGCACGGAACCCTGAACGAAATTTATTATCCGACGATCGATCGCCCGCAGACCCGGGACATGGAGTTCCTGATCACCGATGGCGAGACGTTCTTCCACGAAGAAAAGCGCGACCTCAGTCATGAATTTGAGTACATCGATTCCGATGCGCTGGGAGTGCGAATCATCAACCGCGACCCCGAGGATCGATATGCGTTGAGGAAAGCGATCATCAGCGATCCACATTACCCAGTGGTGCTGATTCATGTGCGGCTGGAGGGCGATGAAGACCTGCTGTCGCGCCTGAAGATTTATGCGCTTATGTCTCCGCATGTGGATGGCGGCGGGGCGGGGAATTCAGCGCGGGTGGCCGAGGTTGCGGGAAAGCGGGTGCTGCTTGCGTGGAAAGATGGCGCTTCTGTTGCGATGGCGGCGGATGTGGGATTCAGTGGCGCCAGTTGCGGCTATGTGGGTGCGAGCGACGGCTGGCAGGACCTGAAGCAGAACCTGAAGATGAATTGGGAGTATGGCTCCGCGCTGAACGGCAACGTGGCGGTGATTGGCCAGGTGAACCCCGCGGGCGCGCGCGAATTCACCGTGGCGATCGGTTTTGGAGAAGGCCATCACGCGGCGCTCTCTGCGACGATGGGGGCACTGGCGGTGCCATTCGATCAACATCTGAAGCGGTTCATTGAGCAGTGGCACAGGGCCGCGAGTCCGCATGAGTTGGCTACGCAGTCGAATGACAAGGGGCGGTTGCTGCAGGTGAGCCACAACATTGTGCTGGCGCATGAAGACAAAACATATGCGGGGGCGTTTATTGCGTCGGCTTCGATTCCGTGGGGCTATGCCAAAGGCGACGATGACTTAGGCGGATACCACCTGGTTTGGACGCGCGACATGGTGCAGAGCGCAACGGCGCTGCTAGCGTGCGGGCGGGTGGAAACGGCGCGTCGCGCACTGGTATACCTTGCGTGCACGCAGAAGCCTGACGGCGGATTTTCGCAGAACTTCTGGGTGAACGGCACTCCTTACTGGACGGGCGTTCAACTGGACGAGGTCGCGTTCCCCATTATTCTGGCGTGGCGGCTGTGGAAGCTGAACGGGCTGGCGAATTTTGACGTTCTGCCATTTGTGGAGCGTGCGGCGGGCTTTCTGGTGCGCTATGCGCCTGTGACACAGCAGGAACGGTGGGAGGAGAATGCGGGGTATTCGCCGTCCACGCTGGCGGCGGTTATTTCCGCCCTGATCTGCGCGGCAGACCTGATGCGGGCGCATGAGTCGCAGGAGCTGGCGAATTTTCTGGAAGAGCATGCGGACTGGATCGAAGGGCACCTGGAGGACTGGACCGTTACCAGTAACGGTGTGCTGCACCCGGAGGTGAAGCGACACTTTATGCGGATTCGTCCGCCGGAATGTGGAGAGCCGTATGCGCATGAAGGTTGCGGGAATGAGATGGTGCGCATTTCAAACCGCGCTCCAGGCGCACAGTGCGAATTTGAAGCGCGCGAGATTATTGACGGCGGCTTTCTGGAACTGGTGCGGTATGGTGTGCGCCGCGCTGACGATCCGTTGATTATGGACACGCTGAAGGTTGCGGATTATGTGCTGAAAGTGGAGACTCCGAAAGGCCCCTGCTGGCGGCGCTATAACCACGACGGCTACGGAAACCAGGCGGATGGCGGTCCGTTTGAGGGATATGGCGAAGGCGGGGCGTGGCCTTTGTTGCTGGGCGAGCGTGCCCACTATGAACTGGCCGCGGGACACGATGTTCGACCATTGATTGCGACTTATGAAAAGTTCGCTTCGCAGGGCGGAATGTTGCCCGAGCAGATTTGGCACAAGCAGGACACGAGGGGGCTTCGACTGGGCTGCCCGGCGGGGTCGGCGATGCCGCTGGTGTGGGCGCACGCAGAGTATCTTAAGCTGCTGCGCTCGGCCTCTGACGGCGAAGTATTCGACCGCATCCCACCTGTAGAACGGCGTTATGCGGGGGGTCGGGCCAAGTCGAACATAGAAGTGTTCAAGATGCGGCGGCCGATAAGCCAGATCGAGTCGGGTCGCGTGCTGAGGATCATTGCGCAGCATCATTTCCGGGTGCTGTGGTCAGCGGACGGGTGGAAGACAAGCGAAACTGTGGAGTCCACGGCGCTTGGATATGCGGGATCGTTTGCCGATCTGCCGCCGGCGTCAAAGCAAACCGCCGCGCTTTCATTTACCCTTTTCTGGACGGAAGAAAATCGCTGGGAAGGCCGCAACTTTGATGTGGCCGTAGAATAGCAAGTCGGGTTTGGCGATTTCACGCTACTAACCATCATCGGGATTCGAGCTGAAGGAAGGTCTTTATGAGTGAAGTGGATCAATTGTCCATAAATGCGCTGCGCTTTTTAGCGGTGGACGCGGTTCAAAAGGCAAACAGTGGACATCCGGGTGCGCCGCTGGGCGATGCACCGATTGCGTATCTGCTGTTTCACAAGTTCATGAGGCACAATCCGAAGCATTCAAAGTGGGTGAACCGCGACCGCTTTGTGCTTTCGGCCGGGCACGCTTCCGCGCTGCTGTATGGTTCGCTGCACCTTTCCGGATACGACGTTTCGATTGACGACCTGAAGCAGTTTCGCCAGTGGGGATCGAATACGCCGGGGCATCCCGAGTATGGCGATACGGACGGAGTGGAAGTCACAACCGGACCGCTGGGGCAGGGCTTTGCCATGGGTGTGGGCATGGCCATCGCGGAGAAGCATTTGAGCGCGGTTTACAACCGCCAGGGCTTACCGATTGTGGACCACTACACTTACGCGATCTGTTCTGACGGCGACCTGATGGAAGGCGTGTCGCACGAGAGCGCGTCGCTGGCGGGGACGCTGGGACTGGGCAAGCTGATTTATCTCTACGACGACAACCTGATTTCGCTGGATGGTCCGACGGAGCTTTCCTTCACGGAGGACGTGCTGAAGCGCTTTGAGGCGTACCACTGGCACGTGCAGATTGTGCAAGACGGCAATGACCTGGAGGCGATTTCGAAAGCGATTGAAGCCGCGCAGAAGGTGACGGACAAACCTTCGCTGATTGCCGTTCGCACGGTGATTGGTTACGGCAGCCCGAAGGCGGGAAGCAGCAAGGCGCATGGCGAGGCGCTGGGCGACGAGGCCGTAAGAGAAACGAAAAAGAATCTGGGCTGGCCGGAAGACAAGACGTTTTATGTTCCGGAAGATGCGAAGAAGAACTGGCTGCAGGCGGTGGAGCGCGGCGCGAAGCACGAAGAAGAGTGGAACAAGATGTTCGCGGAGTACAAGAAGGCTTATCCAGCGGAGGGTGAGGAGTTCGAGCGCATACAGGCCGGAAAGCTGAAGGACGGCTGGCGCGAAAGCCTGCCGACGTTTAAGGCTGACGCCAAGCCGATTGCGACGCGCTCGGCGGGCAATACGGTAATGAACGCCTTTGCGCCTTATGTGCCGGAGTTGCTGGGCGGCGCGGCGGACCTTTCAACTTCAACGAAGACGCTGATTAAGGTTTCAGCGAATTTCCATGTGGATGCGACAGGCCAGAATATTTTCTACGGCGTGCGCGAGTTTGGAATGTGCGCCATGGTGAACGGAATGGCCGTGCATGGCGGAGTGATTCCTTATGGCTCGACGTTTTTCGTTTTCACAGACTACTGCAAGCCGGCGCTGCGCCTGGCTGCGCTGATGAAGAGCCATTCCATTTTCGTGTTTACGCACGATTCCATCGGGCTAGGCGAAGATGGGCCGACGCACCAGCCTGTTGAGCACCTGATGGCGCTGCGCGCAGTGCCGCAGCTTACGGACCTTCGCCCAGCCGATGCCAACGAGACCTCAGCCTGCTGGGGGCTGGCGCTGGAGCGCAAGAGCGCATCATTCTTTGCGCTGTCGCGGCAAGACCTTCCGATTCTGGACCCGGAGAAGCACAAGGTTTTTGATGGTGTAAAAAGAGGCGCATATATCGTGGAGCAGGGTGGCAGCTCGCCCGATCTGCTAATTGTGGCGACGGGCGCGGAACTGTGGCCGGCGCTGGATGCGGCTTCTGAGTTGAAGAAGGGCGGCATTGAAACACGAGTCGTATCGATGCCGAGTTGGAAACTCTTCGAAGAGCAGGATGAATCCTATAAGGCTTCGATCTTTCCGGACAATCTGCCGAAGCTTGCGGTCGAGGCAGGAGCGTCGCTTGGCTGGTGGAAGTATGTTGGGCGTCATGGCGATGTGATTGGAGTGGATCGCTTTGGAGCATCCGCGCCGGGCAAGAAGGTGCTTGATGAGCTAGGCTTCACAGCGGGCAACATTGCGAAGCGTGCGAAGGCCCTGGTGGAGCGGGCGCGGAAGTCGCAACCTGCGCTGGCGGAGAAATAGCTATGAGGCTGGCGATCGGAGCAGACCATGCGGGCTTTTCGCTCAAAGAGGAGGTTCGCGGCTATCTGGAGCAGCTGGGTCATGAAGTGATCGATCTGGGTGCTTACAATGCCGAACCCTCGGATTATCCCGACTTTGCCGAGGCAGTAGGACGGGCGCTGATTGCCGGCCGCGCCGAACGCGGCATTCTGATTTGCGGAAGCGGAGTGGGCGTAAATGTGGCGGCGAATAAAATGCCGGGCATTCGCGCCTGCATGTGCCATGACACGTATTCCGCGCATCAGGGCGTGGAGCACGACAATATGAACGTTCTGGTGATGGGCGCGCGCATTATCGGCTCGGCTCTGGCGTTCGATCTTGTAGCGAGTTTTTTGCAAGCGATATTTCAGAAGCAGGAAGAGCGGTTTGTGCGGCGGCTGAATAAAGTGCTGGCGATTGAGGCACGGTATATGCCGGAAGTAGCGAAGGCGAACGATTTTTCAAATTGAGTCGTGGCGTTGATTGCTGCATCACTAAGGAAACAGGCGCAAAAATTGGGAGGGTGAGCGATGGAACTTGGCTTGATCGGTCTGGGCAAGATGGGCGGCAACATGGCGGAGCGCCTGCGCCGCGCGGGTCACAAGGTTGTGGGATTTGATTTCAGCCCCGACGCGGTGAAGCGCCTCAGCGATGCCGGTTCTGTAGGCGTGAATTCGCTCGAGGACCTGGTGAAGAATCTTGCCGCGCCACGCGCGATCTGGATCATGGTTCCGGCAGGCGACCCAGTAGACGAGACCATTGCAAAGCTGAAGCCGTTGATGAAAAAGGGAGACACCTTCATTGACGGCGGCAACTCGAATTACAAAGATTCGCAGCGGCGCTACGCCGCGCTGAAGCCTGAGGGCTTTAATTTCGTGGATGCAGGGACATCGGGGGGCATCTGGGGACTGCAGGAAGGCTACAGCATGATGGTCGGCGGCGATGAAGACGTAATCGAGCGCCTGCGGCCCATTTTTGAAGCGCTTGCGCCCGCTAAAGACAAGGGATGGGGACGCACAGGCCCAGCCGGAGCTGGACACTTTGTAAAGATGGTTCACAACGGCATTGAATACGGTTTGATGGAAGCGTACGCAGAAGGCTTTTCCATTCTCGGGCAGAAGAAAGCTCTGAATCTCGACCTGGCGCAGATTGCCGAGATTTGGCGCTACGGCAGCGTGGTTCGTTCCTGGCTGCTGGACCTGTCCGCTGATGCGTTGAAGAAGAATCCTGCGCTGGAAGGACTGGAGCCGTATGTCGTTGACTCCGGCGAAGGGCGCTGGACAGTTGCCGAGGCGATTGATCTGAACGTTTCCGCGCCGGTGATTACGGAGTCGTTGATTCGCAGGATTCGGTCCAGAGAAGACGATAATTTTACTGACCGCATGCTGGCGGTGATGCGCAATGAGTTCGGCGGCCACGCGGTGAAGAAAGACTAACAACCAAAGCGCCGGCGAGGAGTCACCATGGCAGCGGCAGCGATCACAGTTTCTCCCGAAGATGTAGCGCATGCGGCGCAACGCAACGAGCGCATTCCCGAGCCGGGAGTGGTTGTCATCTTTGGCGCATCGGGCGACCTGACCAAGCGGAAATTACTGCCAGCATTGTTTCATCTGGAGCAGGCTGGGCTGCTTCCGAAGGAATTCCGCATTGTTGGCGTTGCGCGCCGCGACCTTGGCGATGCGTTTGCCGCTGATATGAAAAAAGGCATTGTCGAGTTTGGCGGCGTAAGAGACGGCGCGGACAAACTGGATGAATTCATCGGCAAAGTAAGCTACCACGCGATGAACTTCGATGACGACGCTGGATATGCCGCGCTGAAGTCCTTACTGGAAGGCTATGACCAGAAAAGCGGCACTCGCGGAAACCGGCTCTTTTATCTCGCCGTTGCGCCGGAATATTTCTCGGACATTATTGACAGGCTAGGTCAACACGGAATGGCTCACCCGGAACAAGGGCACGTGCGCGTGATTATTGAAAAGCCCTTTGGCCATGACCTTGCGAGCGCGCGCGAATTGAACGATGAAGTGAACAAGGTTTTTGACGAGAATCAGATCTTCCGCATCGATCATTACCTCGGCAAGGAGACCGTCCAGAATATCCTCGTATTTCGTTTTGCCAATGGCATTTTCGAGCCTATCTGGAACCGCAATTACGTGGACCACGTGCAGATAACGGCTGCCGAGAGCATCGGCATTGAAGGTCGCGGACCTTTCTATGAAAAGGCAGGAGCGCTTCGCGATGTAGTGCAGAACCACATGATGGAGCTTCTGTCGTTCGTGTGCATGGAACCTCCAGTTTCATTCGACGCGGACGCCGTTCGCTATGAAAAGGTGAAGGTGTGGCGTGCCATTAAGCCTATCGATTGCGCGAGCACGGCACGTGGCCAATACGGGCCGGGCATGGTGGACGGCAAGGATGTGAAGGGCTACCGCGAGGAAGACCGGGTGAGCCCGCAATCGCCGACAGAGACATTCGCGGCGATCAAGCTTGAGATTGAGAATTGGCGATGGGCGGGGGTTCCGTTTTATTTGCGTGCGGGCAAGCGGTTGAAGAAACGCGCGACTGAAATCACCATCCAGTTCAAGCAACCGCCGATGCTGCTGTTTGATCGGGCGCAGAGTGGCCCTTGTACAGAGATTCAGCCGAACCTCATCACAATGCGTATTCAGCCGGATGAAGGCATTTCGCTTCGGTTTGGAGCGAAGGTTCCCAGCCCGGATATGACGGTGTGCCCCGTGAACATGGACTTCAACTACGCGGCGGCTTTCGGAACTTCGTCGGCAAACGGCTATGAGCGGCTGCTGCTGGACGCCATGCTGGGCGACGCTACGCTGTTTGCGCACCGCGATGGAGTGGAGGCGACGTGGGCTCTCTATACGCCGGTGCTTGACGCATGGGCGGCCGCTGCGCCGAAGGGTTTTCCGAACTATGCCAGTGGATCGTGGGGGCCGAAATCAGCCGATGACCTGATCGGCCGCGATGGACGGCAGTGGCGGAAACTGTAATCTAGATTCAATGCCCAGAAAAACAGAAGTTGAGTATCGGGTGTACGACGGAGCGGATGCGCTGGCTCGCGCCGCTGCTGAACATTTCCTTGAGGCAGCGCAGGCTGCGCTTGCCGCGAATGGCGTTGCTCGCGTCGCCATTTCTGGAGGGAGCACTCCAAAGCGAACTTTTGAGCTGCTGTCGAATCCGGCTGAGAAGTTTGCGTCGACGATGCCGTGGGATCGAATTGAGCTGTACTGGGTCGACGAGCGTATGGTGCCGCCGGACAGCAAAGACAGCAATTACCGCATGACGCGAGAAGCGCTGCTCGACAAGATTCCGTTGAAGCCGGAGCGGATTTTTCGCATTGAAGGCGAGCTGGATCCTGAGCAAGCCGCCGCGCGCTACGAGTCGGCGATTCGCAATCACCTGCGGCTGGAGGGCGCGCAAGGGCCGCGGTTCGACGTGCTTGCGCTCGGCATGGGCGATGACGGGCATACGGCATCGCTGTTTCCGCACACAGACGCGATTAATGAAATGATTCGGATTGCAGTGGCCAATCATGTTCCGCAGAAGGATACCTGGCGCGTGACGCTGACCTGGCCGGTGATTAACCAGGCCCGGGATGTGTTCTTCCTTATTGCGGGAGATGACAAGGCCGAGCCGCTTCGGGAGGTGCTGTTGGGTGAGTACAATCCTGATGAATTGCCTTCGCAACTGATTCGTCCAACAAATGGAAAATTACTTATGCTGCTTGATCGCGAGGCTGCGGTGCTGCTACCCGCGACGGGCGCGAATGGTACAGGTCGATTGGAGATTGAACGATGATTCTTGCGGGGGACGTAGGCGGCACAAAGGTCCACCTTGCGCTGTATGGATTTGATCATGGGATCCTCACGCACGTTCGAGATGAGATTTTTCCCGCGCGGGATTATCCGGGGCTTGAGGTCATCGTCCGCAAGTTTCTAGTCGAGAGCGGCGATCCGGAAATTAACGCGGCGTGCTTCGGTGTGCCGGGTCCGGTGCGTGGCGGGCGGCTGAAGCTGACGAATCTGCCGTGGGAGCTGGACAGCCGCGAGCTTTCAACGTCGCTGGATATTCAGCATTTGTTTCTGATCAACGATCTTGAAGCGAATGGCTATGGGATTCCCGAGCTTGCTCCAGAGCAGATTTATGAGTTGAGCGCGGGCGCGCCGGGATCGGTGGGAAATCGCGGGCTGGTGTCAGCGGGAACAGGGCTGGGCGAAGCGATTCTCGTGTGGAACGGAAAGATGCATGTGCCGATGGCTTCAGAGGGCGGGCACTGCGACTTCGCGCCGCGCAACGAGCTGGAGATTGACCTTCTGCGCTATTTGCAGCAAAAGTTGAAGGGCCGGGTGAGCTTCGAGCGTGTCGTTTCAGGCATTGGATTGCAGAATGTGTATGCCTTTTTGCGCGATGTAAAGGGGCTGGAGGAGCCGGACTGGCTTAAGCAGCGGATGCTCGCCGAAGACCCTAACCGCATCATTGGCGAGTTGGGCGAAGATGGATCGAATGAGCTGTGCGTGCAAACGCTGGACATGTTTGCGTCAGCATATGGGGCGGAGGCGGGGAATCTCGCACTGAAGGTGCTGTCTGTTGGGGGGATTTATCTCGGCGGCGGCATCGCGCCGAAGATTCTTAAGAAGATGAAGGACGGGACGTTCATGAAGGCCTTTACAGACAAAGGCCGCCTGAGCGACCTGCTTGTGCAGACGCCGGTGCGCGTGATTCTTGAGAGCCGATGCGCGCTAATGGGCGCGGCCGCCTATGCGGATGCACGCGCGGCGGAGCTGAGTGGCGAATCGATCCGCGCCGCGTCGATGTAGGTTGCGCGCGAATGTCCATTGAGAGAATTGACGAATGAGCTTTCTGGATCGCCTAGCAATGGTGGAGGAGCGGATTGCGAGCGCCTGCGGGCGTGCGGGCAGGGACCGTGCAGAGGTAAAGCTCATGGCGGTTTCGAAGATGCACCCGGCGGTGGCAATTCAGGAGGCTTCAGTGGCCGGGGTAAGGTTGTTCGGCGAAAATCGCGTGCAGGAGTTTGAGGCGAAGCGCGCGGGGCTGCCGGGGGACCTTGAAGTTCACCTGATCGGGCATTTGCAGTCGAACAAGGCCGCGAAGGCTGCTGGGATTTTTTCGGGAGTCGATACAGTGGATTCGCTCCGCCTGCTGGAGCGCCTGAATGATTCCGCGAGGCAGCTGAATCGGCAGTTACCAGTGCTGCTTGAGATAAAACTCAGCGGGGAAGCTACGAAGTCAGGGTTTGACCCGGCGGGAGACGAATTGCGCCAGGTGCTGGAACGGGTTGCCGATCTCGAGCACGCGCAGGTGCGCGGACTGATGACGATTGCGCCTTTGGATGAGGATCCGGAATCAGCAAGGGGATGCTTCAGGCGGCTTAGGGGGCTTCGCGACGAATGGTCGCGCCGGTATTCAGGCGTCAACCTGGAAGAGCTTTCGATGGGCATGTCGAGCGATTTTGAGATTGCCATTGAAGAGGGGTCGACGCTGGTGCGGATTGGAACGGCGCTTTTTGGCGCGCGCGAGTACCGGGGCGGTGCCTAGCAATCAGCGGCGACTCGAAATCTGTACACTAATTGGTTCACCCACTATTTGAAGCCGGGAAGTAGCATGTCGCCACTCTATGCCGCTGTTGTAGGCGCAATCATTCTTATTCTTTTGATCGTCTCACTGGCGCGGATGCGCAAGGTGAAGACGAAGGCCGACTACCTTGTGGCCGGACGTACTCTGCCCGCGTTTGTGCTGGTGTTCACGCTGCTGTCTTCCTGGATCGGCTCCGGTTCATTGTTGGGCGGCGCGGAGGAGGCTTACAGGCACGGATTTGTTGCGCTGTGGATTGCAGGCGGCGGATGGGTGGGGCTGCTGTTCATCTACTTTATTGCGCCGCGGGCGAGGCGATTCGCTAAGTTCACTATTCCCGACCTGTTGGAGGCGCGCTATAACCAGACTGCGCGCGTTTTAGGCGTGATCGCGGTACTCTTCGCGTACACCGCAATCACGAGCTATCAGCTGATTGGCGGCGGAGACATTCTGCACCTGATCTTTCCGACGGTGATTACTGCGGACCTGGGCAAGTACATTCTGGCGTTCTTCGTGATCGCATTTACGGCGCTGGCTGGCATGTCGTCGGTGGCGTATATGGATTTGTTCATCGGCCTGCTGGCCACCGTCACTCTTATCATCGCGTTTCCCGTGCTCACGCACCACGCGGGCGGGTGGAGTGCGGTTACGCATGCGCTTCCGGCGACGCACTTTGAAGTGCTGGGAGATTTGTCTCTGGCGCAGGCGCTGGAATTGTGGCTGCCGACGTTTCTTCTGATGCTGGGCAATCAGTCGATGTATCAGAAATTTTTCTCGGCGAAATCGGAGCGTGACGCGAGGGTTTCGGTGGTTGGCTGGATTATCGGAACGGTGATTCTGGAGACGGTGATTGTTGCGCTTGCGGTGGTGGGGTCGGCAATGTACCGCACTGGAGAAATCGCGAATCGTCCGCGCGAGATTCTGGCCTTCAGTGCGCTGCACGGTCTGCCCGCCTGGCTGGGCGCATTGATGATGGGCGCGATTTTTGCGAAGGTCGTTTCTACGGCCAACAATTATCTGTTCTCTCCGGCGACGAATCTTATCAACGATGTGTTTGTCCGCTACATTTCGCCGGAAGCGTCGAATAAACGGGTCCTGATTATTTCCCGCCTGATGGTGGTGCTGCTTGGAGTATGGGCGCTGTACCAGGCGCTGCATAGCGGCTCGGTTGTGAAGGTGATGCTGTATGCGTACACCGTGTATTCGGCCGCGCTCACTCCGGTGATTCTTGCGGCGTTTTATTCGAAGCGGGTGAATGCTCCGGGCGCGGTGAGCGCGATTGCGGCTGGCACGTTTGTAACGGTCTTCTGGGATTCAGCGTTCGCAATGCAGCATGTGCGAAGCTATTTGCCGCACATCATCGCCGACCGCGACGCGATATTTCCGGCTCTGTTTCTGTCGGTGCTTTGCCTGATTGTGGTGAGCGCGTTGACGCAGCCTCCCAGTCGCGATCAGCTTTCTAAATTTCGCGGAGAGGAAATCCCGGCTGCCGGATAGCCGGGCTATTCCTTGTTCATAGGCTTGCGCGCGAAGTAGTACAGAGAGAAGCCGAGAAGCGCAAACGCCACTACTGCAATCCACTGGTGATAGAGGATGCGGTAGGCCAGTGATCCGGCGGGGAACCAGAGATGTACATCGTGTCCGACAGCGGCTTCGTAGAGCTTGAGCGCCACGCCGATGAGGCCCATGATGCCACCGGCAGCGATTAGTCCACTGGCGTAGAGCGAGCCGGGCGAGACCTCGCTCTCAGTTTCGGAGGCGGTTCCTCCGGCGCGCGCGACAGCCGAGTCGATCATCCATCGGACGACGCCGCCGCAGAAGATGGCGAGCGTCGTTCCGATAGACAAATACGCGCCGACAGCGAATGAGAGCGAACGCACGCCGAGCAACTCCACTGTGATGACAAGGAAGACGCCGAGAAGCACGAGTCCCCAGGGAAGCTTGCGGCTCAGGATTCCGTTGATGACCGTGGCCATTAATCGGCCTTGTGGCGCGGCGGCCTGGGCGCTGCCTATGCCCTGCGACCACTCGATCTCGATTTTGCCGGTTGCCGGATTGTAGAGGTACTTTCCATTGGGCAGCACAGGCGAACCCAGCGCGTTGAGCAGCATGTAGGGGCTGCCGCTTACAAATTTGGTGGAGTTGTTGGGCTCAGTGAGCAGGAAGCGCGTACGGTCGAAGTGCTGCTGCTGCACATCCACGCCGGGGATGGGATTGCTGAGGCTGTAAGCCATCGGGGCCTTCATCGGTATGAATGTTTCAAGCCCGCGATTCATGGCCTTGAGCGTAAGTCCGATTGAAAAGACTGACACGATCACGCCAACCATGACGGCGACCTGTTGTTTCCAGGGAGTTGCGCCGACGATGTAGCCGGTCTTCAGGTCCTGCGACGTGTCGCCTGCGTTAGCGGAGGCAATGCAGACCACTCCGCCGATGCAGATGGCGAGTGCGCCGAAGGCGGGGGCCGTCCAGCCCTTGACGAGGAAGATGGCTGCCGTCGCCATAAGCGTGGCGATGGTCATGCCGGATATGGGGTTGGCGGAGCTTCCAATGAGGCCGACGATGCGAGAGGAGACTGTGACGAAGAGGAATCCGAAAAAGAAGACCAGCAGGGCTGCGGCCAGGTTGGCGAGCCATCCTACCTGCGCTCCCGGCACCGGCTTGAATTCGAGGAAGAAGAAAATCATGGCGACGAGCAGCACGCTGCCTGCCAGCACAATCGGCATGGGAATGTCGCGGTCGGTGCGTTTTGATGTAGCGACAGAGGCCTTCTTGCCAAGCATTTGTGCGCCAGCCTTGAGCGCTCCGAATATTGTGGGCAGTGTTTTAAGAAGGGTGATGAGTCCGGCGGCGGCGACAGCGCCCGCACCCATGGGCCTCACGTAGGCGCTCCACAGGTCGCTGGGCGACATTTGCGAAATGGGTGCGGTGCCGGGATAAATGGGGCTGTTGAATCGCGCGCCGAAGAAATGGATGGCGGGCATAAGCACGAACCAACTGAAGACGCCGCCCGCGAAGAGCACTCCGGAGACGCGGGCTCCAATGATGTAGCCCACGCCCATGTATTCAGGCGTGGCGTCGCAACGCAGGGAGGCTCCAGGGAGCCATTTGGGTTCGTAGTGCGGGCTGCCGGGCCACGCGCCGAGCAGGTTCTCGTTCTGGAACAGCGTGTAGAGTGCGCCGAGTCCGAGGCCGAAGAAGACGCGGCTGGCGAATGATCCGCCGCGCTCGCCTGCAATGAGGACATCGGCGCATGCCGTGCCTTCGGGGTAGGTGAGGGTGCCGTGCTCCTCGACGATGAGCTGGCGTCGCAGAGGAATCATGAAGAGCACGCCCACCCAGCCGCCGAGCAGCGCGAGGATGAAGATGCGGATGTATTCGAGATCGAAGCCGAGGAAGATGAGCGCGGGCAGGGTGAAGATGACTCCGGCGGCGATGGACTGGCCCGCATTGCCGGTGGTCTGGACGATGTTGTTCTCGAGGATGGATGCTTTGCCCAGGGCGCGGAGCACGCTGATGGAGAGCACGGCGATAGGAATGGATGCGGCAACGGTAAGGCCCGCGCGCAGGCCGACGTAGACGGTGACGGCTCCGAAAAGGATGGCGAAAATGCAGCCAATGAGGACGGCCCGGAAAGTGAACTCAGGGCGCGACTCGGATGCGGGGACGTAGGACTGGAATTCAGTGGGCTGCAACTTGGCGATCTGCTCGGGCAAGACTCCTCCAGACGAGGGAAAGGGAGAGTGTATCAGCGGGGATGGAGGTTGATGAAGTGAGCTTGCCTCCGTTGCGTGGAGCCAACATTCCCGCTGGCGTATTTCCCACACTCGCCGTATACTTCATGGCAACGGGAGCCGGAAATGACAAATCCGGCAAGTCCAAAGGTTTTTAACCCAGAGGAGTGAGGTGCGCCTTCTCCAGTCAGAGTGATTCGTTCGCGCTGAACCTTCCGCCAAGCCAGACGACGGCGTGGCGTGCAGTGGTTCGCGTCCTCCGAAGTACCGCCGACAGCCTTTCAACTGTGCTTTTTCCCGCCGACTGCCGTGTCTGCGGCGACCCGCTTGCCGCCTTCAGTCGCGTCCCCGTTTGCCCCTCCTGCTGGAACCAACTTTCTGAACAAACTGGCCCGTTATGCTCGCGCTGCGGCGAGAGCCTGGTCGTCTCCGATTTTGGGGAAGGCGAGGGAACGCTGTGCCGGCCGTGCCGCATGACGCCTCCGGATTTTGAGCGCGCGGTTGCGCATGGACTTTATGCCGGGACGTTGCGCGCGCTGCTGCATCTGCTGAAGTACGACGGACTGCAGCCGATTGCTGACCGCTTGGGGGCGATGCTGGCGGAACACGTCGCCGCGATGGATGACCTTCCCGGGAAGATGCTGGTTGTTCCGGTTCCGCTTTATAAAGGCAAGCGGCGCGAACGGGGATTCAACCAGTCGGAGTTGTTGGCGCGCGCGGTGTGCCACTCGATGCAGCTGTTGCGCCCGGAGTGGCGCAGCGAGTTGGGGCTGGGCGTTTTAGACCGCCGGCGCGACACGCGCAGTCAGGCCGAGTTGAGCATCGCCCAGCGCCGCCGCAACTTGCGCGGCGTTTTTTCTGTTCAGAAGCCGGAGCGGGTGCGCGGGCGCGATGTGCTGCTGATTGATGACATCTATACGACGGGCGCGACGGCGCGGGCCTGCTCGCAGGCGCTGAAGAAGGCAGGAGCCGCCAGCGTGCGGGTTGCGACGGTGGCGAGGGCTCAACGGCAGGAGATTAGGTTTATGGCCACGGAGGCAACGGCAAACGTGTCGATGGAGGCTGATGTGGCGATTTGGGATGGAGGCAGGGCCACGCTGTAAGTGAACGGAGGAGAGGAATGTCGCTCGGGAAAGCATCGGTACACGCTCGCAAGCAGAAATCGCTCGCCAAGTGCCACGCGCTGACGCAGGTGGAAGCGCCCGAGCCGCGCGCACGGTTCAACTCCGAGTTGCAGACTCCGGTGCTGGTTCTGAATGCCTCTTATGAGCCGATTAATATTTGTGGTGCGCGGCGCGCGCTGGTGCTGGTGCTGAAGGGCGTGGCCCGAACAGAAGAGGAGCAGGGCGCGATTCTGCATGCCGCCAGGGTGCGGATGCCCATGCCTTCGGTGATCCGATTGCTCGAGTATCGCCGGATTCCGCACCAGACTAGGGCGCTCTCGCGAAAGAACATTCTGCTGCGGGACCGCAACGCGTGCCAGTACTGCGGCGTTGTGCTGCACTCCTCAGAGTTGACGCTGGACCATGTGCAGCCGCGGTCGCGCGGGGGACTGTCCACCTGGGAGAACCTGGTGGCGTGCTGCCATAGCTGCAATCGCAAGAAGGGCAATCAACTGCTGAGCGAGTTGAAGGACATGAAGCTGATCCGCGAACCGAGGCCGTTCTCACTGCACACCAGCCGGCACATTATGCGGATGATTGGCCACTCTGACCAGAAGTGGCGGAAGTACCTCTACTACTAGAGTCACGATAAACGCGAGAGATGGCCCGCAGCAGCGCCTTTTTAGGCAGCGCTCCGTCGGGTTGCGCGAAGCAGACCTCTCCCACACGCTTGGTCTGTGGGCGGTAGTACCAGCGAGCGAAGAGGCAGAGGTGGTCAGCGGTTTGCTGCGTGGTGCTGGGAGTGTGCTGCTCGAGTGCGGCGATAGATTCGTCGAGGCGCGACTCCAACTCGTCGCGCGAGGCGAGCGCGACAGCGGGCGCGCCACACTCGTCGAGCGGGACGGGTTGGAGGGCCATGGGCTGTGCGAAGAGCGATGACGAACCGGACTGCTCGTTCTGGTGGCGCATGCCGAGCACCGAGTAGGGCACTGGGCCGGTTAGGCAGCCTTGCGCGAGTTGGAAGAGCAATACCTGATCGGGTTCGCTCGATGGTTGGATAATTACCCCGCTTAGAGCCACGAGTGCATGGACTGCTGCGGGCATGAGAGCGGCGGCAGCTTCCACCCTGGCGAGGCGGGTGTGGAGTTCGGCGGCGCGTTCGAAGTCGAGATCGGCAGAGGCCTGGTCGCGTTGGCGGGTGAGCTCGGTCGTGCGGCTTTCCCCATGTGTTGCGAGGAAGGCGTGGACGGCCGCAGCCTCCTCGGCGTAGCGCTCGTTTGTGCAGCCCTTGAAGCAGGGGGCGAGGCACTTCTTCATCTCCGAGTAGACGCAGCCGGGAAAGAGCGGATCTGGATGGAGGTCTTCGACACAGCGCCGCAGGTCGAAGAGATTCAGCATGGCTTCGAGGAAGGTTTCGGCGGCGGCACGAGAAGGCCACGGGCCGAAGAGGTTTGCGGCGGCCTTATTTGTAACCTTGTTTGTTACGTATACACGGGGATACGCGTTCTCCATGGACATGCGCAGCAGTACCGGAGGTCGCAGATGCAGGCGCTTCCGGGCGCGGTCTCCGAAGGCCTGAAGCGACGCGTCGTAGAGCAGGAGTTGGGCTTCGAACTCCGACCCGGTGAGTGAGTACTCAATACGCGCCGTGCTTTGCGCGAGTCGCAGGCGTTTTGATTGGTCAGGCCGGGCGTCGAGCAGGCGGCGCAGGCGATTGCGCAAATTCGGCGTGCGGCTCAGATAGGGTTCGGCCTCGGGGTCCGCTCCGAAGAGTGCGAAGACGCTGGGCTCAGCGGGAATCTCTGCCCAATGCGGACTGGCGGGGTCGAACTGGAGCGAGCAGGAGAACATGCTTCCTTCAGGGTATAGGGGGACTGGCCGTCCAGGCACACGCGCCTTCGGCGCATTGCAAATAAATTGATCAACTTCGAAATGGCGCTAGTTGGCCGGTTGGCTTGCTGTCAGCGCCTGCACCACTTTCGTAAAGACTTGCATGGAAACGAATCTGGGCACGGATTCCGGACCGATGTGTTCTCCAAGCTCAAGCGCCTTCGGGTTGGTATTGCGATAAGCGGGCCACGCGGGAAGGCCAGCGGGATTTGGTGTTCCGGTTGCGGCGAATTGCGTCCAGTAGTCAATGATGGCGTTGGATAGTGGCTCGTCGTGCGGGCTACTCACCCAATCCGTCCAATAATGCTTGCTGAGGTACATGCTTTCGAGGCTGTGGAATGCTCCCAGTGAGGCGAACTTGCCGCGGCCGGTCATCGTGAATATGTACTGGTAAGCGTTCTGGCCGGAAGCTGCTACCTCGCGCGCGAGGAGATTTGTGCCGAAGCCAAACTCGTAGTCAGTGTCCATGGCAACGAAGGCTGTCGGAACCTGATTGTCCTGCGCGGCGGGGTATGCGTGGAAGACAGCATCCGCATTGTTGCCGAAGTTGCTTTTGAGCCATTGGCGGTACGCGGCGATCGTTTTTGGGCGCTGGGAAGTTCCGCCGACGAGCGGGCTCGCGAAGATTGTTACTTCATCAAGATTGTTGCCGACGATGACCGGGACCTTGATTTGATGTCCGTTGCGAAAGACCAGAAGCGGCTGCTCGGGCAGGACCCGTCCGTCGACGGTTGGGTTCCAATCAACGTTGTCGGCTTTGTCACCGAGACGGACAAGTTCGTCGGCGGGCATGGAGCGGAGTTGCGCAAGCGTTGGGGCGGTCTTTTTGCCATCGATGCTGGCCGCGAAGTCCGCTCCGCTCTTTTCTGCCTGAGCCAGCGTAGGCGACAAGCCGTCGACGCACTCGCCGCTTTGCATGATTGCACGATCGAAGAGTCCGCGCGCCATTGGAGAGGCCATGAGGTCGCAGATGTCGAGCGATCCGGAGGAGGCGCCGAAGACGGTGACGCGGTGCGGGTCGCCTCCGAAGCTGCGGATGTTGTGCCTGACCCAGCGAAGGGCGGCCATCTGGTCGAGCAGGCCGTAGTTTCCGGAGATGTGATCGGGCGACTCGGCGCTGAGTTGCGGGAGGGCGAGCCAACCGAGCGCGCCGAGACGATAGTTGATGGTGACGATGACTACGCCGTGCGCCGCCAATGTGGGTCCGAGCGGCGGCCACTCCTGCGAGCCTTCGATGTTGCCGCCGCCGTGTATCCAGACCATGACGGGTAGAGATGCGCGGCCGCTGAGGCGTGGGGTGAAGACGTTGACGTAGAGGCAGTCTTCGCTGGTTTGCATCTGCTTGCGGCCCAGCATCTCCGGGAGCCATGGGCTCGGGAGCTGCGGGCATGCAGGCCGGTAGTACGTCGCGTCGCGGATGCCCGGCCACGGTTGCGATTGCTGGGGAGCGGCCCAGCGCAGGCTGCCAACCGGAGGCGCGGCGTATGGGATGCCGAGAAACTCGGCTCCGGTTGAGCCGAGGCGGGTTCCAGAGAGGACGCCTTCGTCGAGCCGGATGTGTGGCGCGCTGGCTTCAGCGGGGGCGGTATGGGCTGCGAGCGAGAAGCTGAGAAGAAATGCTGGAAGTAGAAAACGCTTTGTGATCATCGTTCAGTTTTCCGTGGTCTTTGGGTCGAAAAGCAGCGGGAAGAATTGGCCCGCAATCTTTTGTCCCTTGGGGATCGACGGCACGCCTGCGAGCAGCGGTTCATCGCTCGCAGAGCGCACGCCATCGCGGAAGGCGTTAACCAGAGTTGCGCGGCGAGGGCGGTCGGAGCGGTTCTCGTACGATCCATGCACGGTAAGCGGATGGTGGAACGAGCACTGTCCGCGCTTCAACTCGATGGGCACCGGCTGGAATGCTTGCTTCTGTTCGTCATTGAGCACTGTCATGATTTCATTCATGTCGCCGGCGAGCCCTGTAATCGGCAGCAGGTTCCATTTGTGGCTGCCGGGAACGTAGTACAGGCAGCCATTGTCGCGCGTGCTGTCGTCGAGCGCCATCCAGCAGGTGAGGTGCTGCATGGGCTGCGTTCGCGTCCAGTAGGAGTAATCCTGATGCCATGCAACTACGCCGCCGTGGTGCGCGGGTTTGCAAAATAGCTGGTCGTGCCAGAAGCGGACTGCTCCGTCGAGTAGCTGCGATGCGGCCATGAGAAATGCGGGACTCCAAAGCACGTCGTGAAACGCAGGCCCGGTGCGCCATGCGCCCAACGCGTGAAAGAGAATCGTATCGGGGTTGCTGGATTCGTTGGAGTGGTACTCGTGGAAGAGTTTGTGCGAAGGATGTGATGGCTGCATGAGCCCAGCCAGCTCTGAGCGCAGTGCCTCAATCTGGCTGTCGTCGAGTACCTGCACGCCGGTCAGGAAGCCGTCGCGGTGAAAGGACTCGACCTGTTCTTCCCTTAGGCGGTATTGCTGCCAGTCCTGTTTGTGCGCGGGGATCGGGCCGAGCGCGTCCGTGGGTGAATGCAACTCCGAATAATCCTGCACCGTGAAAGCATCCATGAAATGGAAATTGGGCTGGAGCAAGCCCTGCTGCCTTTCTATATCAGCGTGGGTGGGAATGACAAAGGCCCAGGGCAGGCTATGGGGCACGGGGGAATTAGTTACTACAGATGTTACTGATGAAGATAGCTATCGGATCAAGATGCGAGGTTGCCGTACAATCGCGCCGGAGGTAATTGACTTGCGCAGATATTCGTTGGTATTGCTCGCTATTTTCGGGATTTCAATGGTTGCTGGCGCTCAGATCAAAAAGCTTCGCGTACTTGGCGCCCCCGGCGTTACACAGTCAGACCAGAAGGATTGGGATAACACGCTGAGCGCGTCCGCCAATGTACTTACGCTTGACTGCCGGAAGTGCAACCCCATCCAGACAGTGGCCATTCCAGTGGCCGAGATTCAAAAGTTGCAGTATGGCCAGAATGCTTACCACCACTGGGTGAGCGGCATTGTCACCGGCGTTTTTTCGCTCGGAGTAGGAGCGATTGTGGGTTTCATGCCGCATCATCAGCACTTCTTTTCCGTGGACTTGAAAGACGGTAAAGTGCTTGCCATTCAGGCTGACAAAGGCGACTACAAACAGGTCGCTGAGATGCTCGAGAATTCCGCCGGACTTCCCATTGAGGTAAACGCGAAGGATGCGCATTTTCTGGCCGGGTTCAATACAAAAGTTGTAGCCGAGCCTGTGGCTTCGCATTAAGTTCTATTGGGTGCTCGCAATTGGTGTCCACTGGGCCGATGCTATCTTCCATTTACCCGAGCTTCGCACGAAAACGATTGTGGTTGCCTCCTGCGAGTTTTCTGTCGGGGATTTCGTTTTAAGCGTGCCCGTGAGAATCGCAGTGTCACCAAATTGCCGCACAGTTACATCGTTCAGTGCGATCTCGGTCTGCGGCTCGTGTAGCGTCTGCTCGTCTGTTCGCGGCCCGCCCTTATGCCATACGAATCCCGTCGGCATGACCAGTGCTAAGTTGTCTGCTTCCAGTTGGTTCATGGTAGCAGGGTCGGAACTGTAATAAGCCTTCATCCATTTGGCGTGGATGGCTACAAGTTCTGAGCGCAGGTGAGCGTCGGTTACTTGAGCCGACACAGCGAACGAGCAGACAAGTGCACACAACGCAAGAATTACAGAGCGCATGTGACCTCCTTTATGGGGGCGACACAGTCTAACGCGCGTTATCGAGGTGAGGCAATCGAATGTGCGCACTCCCCCGCCACTGTCATCCCATCAATCCGCAGCGTGGGTGAGGCGACGGAGCCGCGGAAGACGAGGTCGTTGGCGATGGCGGTGATGTTGCGGAACATGTCCTTGAGGTTTCCGGCGATGGTGATTTCCTGCACGGGGTAGGTGAGTTCGCCGTTTTCGATCCAGAGGCCGGCGGCTCCGCGGGAGTAGTCTCCGGTGACCATGTTGACGCCCTGGCCCATGAGGCTGGTGACGTAGAGGCCGGAGGGGATGGCGCGGATGATGTCATCGGGGGATTGGGTTCCGGCTTCGAGGAAGAGGTTTCCGGCGCCGGTGCCGGGGTTTCCGGCGAGCCCGCGGGCGGCGTTGCCAGTGGACTTCATTCCCAGCTTGCGGGCGGTGTAGGTGTTGAGCAGGTAGTTGGCGAGGACTCCATTCTGGATGATGACGGTGCGGCGGGAGGGAAGTCCTTCGCCGTCGAAGGGCGAGGTGCCGAAGCCGCCGGGGATGGTTCCGTCGTCGATGACGGTGACGGAGGGATCGGCGACCTGCTGGCCGAGAAGGCCGGTGAAGAATGAGGCTCCGCGATAGATGCTGTCGCCGCTGGCCGCGTCGAAGATGGCTCCGATGAGGCCGCGGGCGACTTCGGGTGCGAAGACGAGCGGGACCTGCTGGGTTTTGACGCGGCGGGCGTCGAGACGGCGGAGGGTGCGGCGGGCGGCTTCTGCTCCGACGGACTCGGACGTGTCGAGCTTGGAGAGCGCGCGCGCGTAGGTGTACCAGTAGTCGCGTTGCATTTCGCCGTTCTGGCCGAGGGCGATGGGGCTGACGGAGATGGAGCACGACGACGCGCGGTATTCGCCCAGGAATCCGCGGGAGTTGGCGAAGACGCGGTGCCCGGTAGCGGCGTCGAAGCTGCCTCCATCGCTGTTGGTGATGCGGGTGTCGGCGGCGAGTGCGGCGGCTTCGGCGCGGCGGGCGTGCTCGATGCGGTCTGCTGAGGGGAGCGAGTAAATGTCGTCGTGGTAGAGGGCGAGGTCGCCTTCGATCCGGCCGAAGTCGGAGGCGTCGGCGAGTCCGGCGAATGGGTCTTCGGAGGTGACGCGGGCGAGGGCGATGGCTCCGTTGACGAGGTGGGCTATTCCTTCCTCGCTGAAGTCACTGGATGTGGTGCTGGCAACGCGGTAGCCGTTGTCTCCGGCGACGAGGACGCGAATGCCCATGCCGCGCGAGCCAGATTCCTTGAGGGTCTCGACCTGGCCCATGCGGACGGTGGTAGAGAACTCGTCGCCTTCGCGGATGGTGACTTCAGCGTCGGATGCTCCGGCGCGTTGGGCGCTGGAGACGATGTCGGCGGCGAGGGAAGCGAGGGAGGTGGTGGGGATGGTGGTATTCAAAGCGATTATTCCTCAGAAGCTAAAGCAACGGCGTTCTCAGCAACGGCAATTAAGGGCTGTACGACGTCAGCGAGCGAGTCCGCCGTTAATGTTGCCTGACCACATAATTTCATTTGTTCAGATCGAAGCATCGGAAGTGAGATAGAGCTCCAGCCGAGCGCACTGACCGCCGCGACTGGAAGTGCATAGAACTCCCATTGCGAGAGGTCCATGGCATTCCATCCTTCAATATCCTTTTCGCGCTGAAACGCAAAGATGTAGATGTCCGATTTGTATAGTCGTGGGTCGTGGATGTCTGCGATGTCGGTAGCATTTCGCGCCTTCAGGCCCGCAAACCGGATTTGAGCTTCGGAAGAGATGGGATGTATTGGGGTCGGTCGCAATGCGCCTGTTTCATCGAGGAGCTTCCACGATTGCCAATAAGAAGAAGCTTTTATCTCGATTCGCGCGCCCCCTACTGTGATGATGTCGCTATTAGCCCAACTCACGCGCCGAACACTCTGGATTTGCAGCAGTCTCAGGACGATCCACTCTGCAAAGATGCCCTTTAGATCATCATCGCAAAGATCGCTGAAGGCCCACTTCCAAAAATCCAACAACGAGGTCTCCTGCAGCTTCGCATCGCAACCACTAAGGGTGCACTCAGGCAAATACGTTGGTCGTGGCAATCTTTCTCTCCTTTGGTGTCTTGGGAACGGCTAGCATCCCAACCGCAGGTCCTTCGACTTCGTTGCCGCTTATCAGCGGCAACTTCGCTCAGGATGACATCTTTTGTGGCCATGCTAGCTTCGCGTACCGCCTACGGTCATTTTGTCGAGCTTAATCGTCGGCATGCCGACGCCGACGGGGACGCTTTGGCCGTCTTTGCCGCAGGTTCCGATGCCTTCATCGAGTTGGAGATCGTTGCCGACCATGGAGACGTATTTCAGCGCTTCGGGGCCGTTGCCGATGAGGGTGGCGTCGCGGACGGGCGCGGTGATTTTGCCGTCTTCGATGAGGTAGGCTTCGCTGGCGGAGAAGACGAATTTGCCGCTGACGATGTCGACGGAGCCTCCGCCGAAGTTGACGGCGTAGAGGCCGCGCTTGACGCTGCGC